>JACVRN010000009.1 GCA_014534425.1 Pyrinomonadaceae bacterium | reverse complement strand
TTCCGCATCAACAATCAGGAGTCGGGCCAGTTCGAGCGCACGCTGGTTGTTGCGGAAGAGGGCGCTTACGTCTCTTACCTGGAAGGCTGCACAGCGCCGCAGTTCGACAAGAATCAACTTCACGCGGCTGTCGTGGAGTTGGTAGCGCTGGACGATGCGGAGATTAAGTATTCGACCGTGCAGAACTGGTACGCGGGCGACGAAGAGGGCAAGGGAGGCATTTACAACTTCGTCACCAAGCGCGGCAAGTGCGCCGGAAGAAATTCAAAGATTTCCTGGACGCAGGTCGAGACGGGTTCCGCGATTACCTGGAAGTATCCTTCCTGCATACTGCTTGGCGATAATTCAATCGGCGAGTTCTATTCTGTGGCGCTGACGAATCACGCGCAGCAGGCGGACACAGGCACGAAGATGATTCACATAGGCAAGAACACTCGCTCGACCATCATCTCGAAGGGAATTTCTGCGGGTAAATCCAACAACAGCTATCGTGGCCTTGTGAAGGTCATGCCGAAGGCAGAGGGCGCACGCAACTACACGCAATGCGACTCCATGCTCATAGGTCAGAAGTGCGGCGCGAATACTTTTCCCTACATAGAGGTGATGAACAACTCCTCGCGCGTCGAGCACGAAGCCTCGACCTCAAAAATCAGCGAGGAGCAGTTGTTCTATCTACAGCAGCGAGGGCTTTCGCAGGAGGACGCTGTGAGCCTTATCATCAACGGCTTCTGCAAGGATGTCTTCCTGCAACTTCCTATGGAGTTCGCAGTCGAAGCAACACGTCTGCTCGGCCTCAAACTAGAAGGCAGCGTAGGGTAAATAAGCGGCCAGTAATCAGCCATCAGCTTTCATTCTTGTAAGTCAAAAGCTGATGGCTGACTGCTGATAGCTGATTGCTATAAAGGAGTTCATAAACAAAGTGGCATTATTGGAGATTAGAGATTTACACGCCAGCGTTGACGGGAACGAGATTCTTAAAGGCATCGCGTTGACGATTAACAGGGGCGAGGTTCACGCCATCATGGGGCCGAACGGCTCAGGGAAATCCACGCTCGCTAAAGTTCTCGCCGGGCATCCTTCGTATGAGGTGACGGGAGGCGAGGTGATTTACGAGGGGAAGAACCTGCTTGAATTGTCGCCTGACGAGCGTGCGCGCGAGGGCGTCTTTCTGGCTTTTCAGTATCCCGTGGAAGTGCCGGGCGTGTCGAACGCGCAGTTTCTACGCCTGGCCTATAACGAGCGGCAGAAGCATCGCGGCGAAGAGGAGCTTGATCCGCTTGAGTTCAAGGATTATTTGAAGGAGCGCGCGAAGGTCGTGCAGATGGACTCAAGCTTCATGTCGCGCTCTGTCAACGAAGGCTTTTCCGGCGGCGAGAAGAAACGCAACGAGATTCTTCAGATGGCTGTGCTTGAGCCTACGCTTGCTGTGCTGGACGAGACGGACTCCGGCCTTGATATTGACGCCCTGAGAATCGTGGCCGAAGGCGTCAATCAACTGAGGACAGAGGATAACGCGATTATTCTGGTAACACACTACCAGCGACTCTTGAACTACATAGTGCCGGACTTCGTGCATGTGCTGGCGAACGGGCGCATCGTGCGCGAGGGCGGAAAAGAGCTTGCCCTTGAGTTGGAAGAGAAGGGCTACGATTGGATTAAGAACGTGGGCAAGGCCGGTGCGTCTTTAGCGCCGCAGGCGGGTTAATAGAGATGGTAGCAGAGGCAACAAAAGAGAAGAGCATTTACGCGGAGATGCTGGCGGCGCTTCAGGGTAGGCTCGCGGGCCGCGAAGCTTCATGGACGAAGCGGCTGCGCGAAGACGCCATAGAGCGCTTCGAGCAACTTGGATTTCCAACCACCTTCGACGAAGAATGGAAATATACCAACCTCGCCGCGTTAGCCAAACAACAGTTCGCGCCGGGCTTTGACTCGAAGCATGTAGAACTCGACAGGAGCGCTTTGCAGCCTTTCGCTTACAAAGAGGCGAAGGGAAGCCAGCTTGTTTTCGTTAACGGCGTTTACAGCCCGGAGCTTTCTTCGGTTGAAGCTTTGCCGCAGGGAGTAATCGCAGAGAATCTCGCGGATGCTTTGAGCGGCGAGCGCGCTGAAGTTGTGCGCGAGAAGCTTGCGCGTTACGCGGATTATCAGGAGAACGCGCTCGTGGCGCTCAACACCGCGTTTGTTTCCGAAGGCGCGTTCCTGTTGATACCCAGGGGCGTGCGCGTAGAGACGCCCATTCATCTTCTTTTTCTGTCCGCGCCGCAAAGCTCGCCCACTGTCTCTTTCCCGCGCGTGCTTATAGTCGCAGAAGCTAGAGGCGAAGCGATCTTGATTGAATCTTACGCGAGCACGGAAGAGGGAGCTTACTGGACGAACGCCGTGGTGGAGGTCTCGCTCGAAGACGGGGCGCGACTGGAACACTACAAGGTTCAGCGCGAAAGCACGGAGGCTTTTCACACGGCGACCACACAGGTAGAGCTTGGCGCTTCGAGCAGCTTCGACACTACGACCATTACGCTCGGCGCGGAGTTATCGCGCCATAACATCAACGTGCGTATGAATGCGCGCGGCGCGGAATGTCGCGTCGACGGCCTCTACATGATTAGCACCGGCCAGCACACGGACACACATTCTTTGATAGACCACGCCGAAGCCTATTGCTCGAGTCGTCAGCTTTACAAAGGCATACTTGACGGCAAATCGCGCGCGGTCTTTAACGGCAAGGTCTTCGTGCGCGAGGGAGCCATGCAGACGGACGCGCAGCAGACCAACAGGAACCTGCTTCTGTCAAACGAAGCGCGCGTGGACACCAAGCCGCAGTTGGAGATTTTCGCGGACGACGTGAAATGCGCGCACGGCGCGACCGTAGGGCAACTGGAAGAGGAAGAGTTGTTCTACCTTATTAGTCGCGGCCTCCGCCCCGACTTGGCGCAGAACCTTTTGACCTACGGCTTCGCAGAAGAAGTGATTAACAAGATACGCGTCGAATCCATCAAGGCCGAACTGGACGAAGCCGTTCTGAACAGGCTGCACGCCAAGCTGTAAGAGAAGTTATGAGCGCAATAGAGAAAATTTTGTTGGAGACGCCGGGGCTTGAAGACGAGCCTTGGGACGTTGAGCGCATACGCGAGGACTTTCCTGTTCTGAAGCAGACTGTGAACGGGAAGCCGCTCGTTTATCTTGATAACGCGGCCTCTTCGCAGGTTCCGCAGGTCGTGATTGATCGCGGCTCAAAATACCTGCGCGAAGAGCATTCCAATATTCATCGCGGCGTTCATTACCTGAGCCAGCGCGCCACCACGGCTTACGAAGGCGCGCGAGAGAAGGTGCGCCGCTTTATCAACGCGCGTGACGTGCGCGAGTGCATCTTTGTGCGCGGCGCTACCGAAGGCATCAATCTGGTGATGCACGGCTACGGCAGAAAGTTCATCAAAGAGGGCGATGAAATAATCATCTCTGCGATGGAGCATCACGCCAACATTGTTCCGTGGCAGATGCTTTGTGAAGAGAAGGGCGCGCGGCTTCGAGTGATTCCCATGAACGAAGCGGGCGAGCTTCTCTTGGACGAGTACGACGCGCTCTTGAACGAGAGGACAAAGCTGGTCGCGGTCAATCATGTCTCGAACGCGCTAGGCACTATCAATCCGGTCAAGGAGATAATCGCGCGTGCTCATAAGATGGGCGTGCCCGTGCTGATTGACGGCGCGCAGAGCGCTCCACACTTGACAGTAGACGTGCAGGATTTGGACTGCGACTTTTACACTCTTTCGGGCCACAAGATGTTCGCGCCCACGGGAAGCGGCGTCATTTACGGCAAGACCGAGCTTCTGGAAAAGATGAATCCCTTCCAGGGCGGCGGCGACATGATTCGCACAGTCACTTTCGAGAAGACGACCTACGCAGGGCTGCCAAACAAGTTCGAAGCGGGCACGCCCGCCATCGCTTCTCAGATTGGACTCGGCGCGGCGATTGATTATCTGAACAGCATAGGGCGCGAGCGCGCAGTCCGCTATGAACAGGAACTACTGCGTTACGCCACGGAAAGGATTTCGGCCATAGAGGGCGTGACCCTGATTGGCACCGCGCGCGAGAAGGCGAGCGTTCTTTCCTTCATCATAGAAAACGTTCACCCGCATGATGTCGGCACAATCCTGGATCAGGAGGGGATTGCCGTGCGCGCAGGGCATCATTGCGCACAACCCGTGATGCAGTTCTTCAAAGTGCCAGCGACCGCCCGCGCCTCCTTCGCCTTCTATAACACTAAGGAAGAAGTGGACGCTCTCGCGCACGCGATTGAAAAAGTGATAGAGGTTTTCAGCTAGTAATATGTCCGAACTAAGTGAGCTTTACCAGCAGGTAATTCTTGACCATAACAAAAAGCCGCGCAACTTTCGCGTGATGGAAGAGGCCAATCGTCGCGCGGAAGGTTACAATCCGCTTTGCGGCGACCAGTTGACGATCTACATGGATTTGGAGGGCGACGTGGTCAAGGACGTGAGCTTCGAAGGCTCAGGCTGCGCCATCTCTAAAGCTTCCGCGAGCATGATGACGCAGGCCGTCAAGGGAAAGTCGCTCGCTGAGGCCGAGACGCTCTTCGAAGAGTTCCACAGAATGGTGACGGGCGAGCTTGACGAAGAAGCCGAGCCGAATCATCTCGGACACCTGACCATCTTTTCGGGCGTGCGTGAATTTCCCGCGCGCGTCAAATGCGCCACGCTCTCCTGGCACACCATGCGCGCCGCGCTCAAAGGCGAAGAAGCAGTCTCGACGGAATAAAAGTAAGAGCAGAAGTAAAAAGGGCAAAGGTGAAGAAGGGCTTGATTCTCTTTCTTCACCTTTTTACTTTTGCCTTCGCAAGCGGGCATAATGTCGTGCAAGTTGATTAAATGATTATGAGAATCAAGCTGGTAGAGTTGCGCGAGATTCGTCTGGGGCTGGTACATTTTTTTGAGACGAGTTTCGGGCGCACGACCGAGCGGCGAATAATCCTCGTTCGCGTAGTCTGCGAAGATGAAAGCGAAGGATGGGGCGAATGCACCGCAGGCGAAGGCCCCTTTTATTCCGAAGAATGGACTGAGACGGCCTGGCACACCATCAAAAACTTTCTCGCCCCGGTGGTCGTCCGCCGAGATTTTGAGAGCGCGGCTTTTGTCTCAGACCTCATGCGCCGCGTGCGCGGTCACAGGATGGCTAAGGCTGCGATTGAGACGGCCTGCTGGGACTTGGAGGCGCGCCGCGCAGACCTTCCGCTCTGGAAGCACCTCGGAGGCGTGCGTGCGGAATTGCCTTGCGGCGTCTCCATAGGCATACAGGATTCCGTAGAGGCTTTGCTGGAAAAGATTGAGCGCGAACTCAGCGCGGGTTATCAAAGAATCAAGATTAAGATTAAGCCCGGTTGGGATTTGAAGATTCTTGAGAGCGTGCGCGAGCGCTTTCCCAGGATACAGCTTATGGCCGACGCCAATTCGGCTTACACGCTCGCGGACGTACCGCTCTTTCGCGCGATGGACGAGTTCGATTTGATGATGATAGAGCAACCGCTAGCGCACGACGACATAATGGATCACGCGCGCCTTCAGGCGGAGATACGCACGCCGCTCTGCCTTGATGAATCCATACGCTCCATGAGGGACGCGCGCCACGCGCTGGACGTAAACGCCTGCCGGATTATCAACATCAAGCTGGGCCGCGTCGGCGGGCACGCCGCAGCGCGCGAGGTTGAAGCGGAAGCGCGAACGAGAAACGTTCCCGTCTGGTGCGGCGGCATGCTCGAATCCGGCATAGGCCGCGCGCACAACATAGCCATGTCAACTCTTGCGGGCTTCACACTGCCCGGAGATGTTTCCGCCAGCGCGCGTTACTGGGACGAGGACATCATTGACCCGCCAGTCACCGTCACAGAGCGCGGAACTATACACGCGCCTGAAGGGCCAGGGCTGGGGTTCGAAATTAAACGCGGTCGGATAGATTCACTGACCGTCAGGCTGGAAGAGATTCGTGCAAGGTAGAAGAGCTAAAAGATGTCTTCTGTGATTAACAAAGAGATGGCCGCAGGCTTTAAGAGATTCTTTTCGGAGCGGCAAGAGGCTCTGCTCTCGCTGGTGCGTGCGCTGGTCGAGACGGAATCCCCATCGGGCCATGTGGAAGGAAGCCTCGCTGTCGTCTCGCTTCTGGCCGATGCTGCGCGCTCAATCGGCGATGCCGTCGAAGTCGAGCGGATTCCGGCTGAGGGTTACGGCGAGCATCTTCGCGTACGCGCTTTTCAGGGAAGAGAAGAACGGGGCGGCAGGCTTTTAATAGTCGGCCACACGGACACCGTGCACCCGCTTGGAACAACGCGCACGCGCCCATTCAGCGCGGACGGCGAGCGACTTTATGGCCCAGGCATCTTCGACATGAAGGCCAACTGCGTGATGGCGATTGAGGCTCTCAGGGCGTGCATTCATCTTAATCGGATACCGCAGAGAGAGGTCGTGCTGTTGTTGACCTGCGACGAAGAGGTCGGCAGCGAGCGCGGGCGTCCGCTCATTGAAGAAGAGGCGCGCCGCGCCGAGTGCGCGCTGGTGCTTGAGCCTCCGGCGAGCGACGGGCGTGTTAAGACCGCTCGAAAGGGAACGGGAATCTTTACGATGGAAGCAAGGGGGCGTGCGGCCCACGCCGGGCTTGAGCCGGAAAAGGGCGCGAGCGCCGTGCTGGAAATCGCGCGACAGATAGAAAGGCTGCATGCTTTAAGCGATGCTGCGAAGGGAACGACTGTTAACATCGGCGTGGTAGAGGGCGGCACACGCTCGAACGTCGTCGCCGCAGAGGCCCGCGCAGAGATTGATGTTCGCTTCTCGACTTCGGAAGAGGCGCGGCGCATAGAGAGCGTTATATTCAACTCTGAAGCTTTTGACGAGCGCGTGAAGCTTGTTGTGCGCGGCGGAATAAATCGTCCCCCGCTTGAGCGCAACGAAGGCGTCGTGCGTCTCTACGAGCATGCGCGTCTCGTTGCCGCCGCGCTCGATTTTAATCTGGGCGAAGCGAGCGTCGGCGGCGCGTCGGACGGGAATTTCATAGCCGCCATGAACGTGCCTGTGCTGGACGGCCTTGGCATTGACGGCGACGGCGCGCACGCAGAGCACGAGCACATCATCGCCGACGACATAGCCCGTCGCGGCGCGCTGCTCGCAAGCTTAATCACAACGCTATAAAACAGTCTGGAGAGTCTTGGGAGACTTGAGAGTCTAGAGAGTAAAAAAAAGACTTTCTTTTCTCTCCAGACTCTCTGGACTCTCTAGACTTATGAAACTGGCTACGTGGAATGTGAATTCGATAGGGGCGCGGTTGCCGCTCGTGTTGAAGTGGCTTGAGGGTGCGCGGCCCGATGTGCTGTGCTTGCAGGAGACGAAATGTACGGACGACAAGTTTCCGGCTGATGCTTTTACGGAGCTTGGTTACGAGTCCATTACGTTCGGGCAGAGGACTTATAACGGCGTGGCGATTCTTTCTCTGCGGCCTGCGAAGGATGTGCAGCGCGGGTTCCCGGATGATGACGAAGGGGCGCACGCGCGCCTGCTCGCAGCAAATATTGAAGGCGTGCGCGTCGTCAACGTGTACATTCCGAACGGTGCGTTCGTAGGCTCCGACAAATTCTTTTTCAAGCTCGATTGGATGCGTAGGCTGCGCTCCTTCTTCGACGAGCGGTATAAAAAGAGAGAGAAGGTACTGGTCTGCGGCGACTTCAACGTTGCGCCCGAAGAGCGCGACGTGCATGACCCGAAACAGTGGCAGGGAAAGATTCTCTTCAGTCGCAGGGAACGCGAGGCGCTACAGTTGATTAAGGACTGGGGCTTTGAGGACGCTTTTCGTCTCCACACGGAAGAGGGCGGGCACTTCTCCTGGTGGGATTATCGCGCAGGCTCTTTTCGGCGTAACGCAGGGCTTCGCATAGACCACATTTGGACATCCGAGAAGCTCGCAGCCTATTGCACGGCCTCCTGGATAGACAAAGAGCCGCGCACCTGGGAGCGCCCCTCGGATCACACGCCGGTCGTGGCAGAGTTCAAGTGATTTTGGATTTTGGATTGGGGAATTTGCATGAAGGATGGTAACAGGGAGGCTCTGATTTGGGCTGCGGCGGGCGCGGGCGCTTTGCTTGCCTGTCGTGCGTTGGCGCGGCGTCTGTTTGGTTACAGCCTGCGTGGAAAAGTTGTGTTGATAACGGGCGGCTCGCGCGGACTGGGGCTTGTGATGGCGCGCGAGTTTGCGCGTGAAGGGGCGCGTCTAGCAATCTGCGCTCGCCGTTCGGATGAATTGGAAGCGGCGCGTGCGGATTTGAAAGCGCGCGGGGCGGAAGTCCTGGCTGTGCCCTGCGATGTGACGGACAGGGCGCAGGTCAACGAGATGACGAACATCGTGCGTGACCGCTTCGGGCGCGTGGACGTGCTTGTGAACAACGCTGGCGTGATTCAGGTAGGGCCAATCGAAGTGATGACGATTGAGGATTACGAGAACGCCATGAAGACTCATTTCTGGGGGCCACTTTATACCACGCTCGCAGTGCTTCCAGAGATGAGACGACGCCGCGAGGGCCGCATAGTCAACATCACCTCCATAGGCGGCAAGATTAGCATTCCTCATCTTGTGCCTTACAGCGCCAGCAAGTTTGCGCTGGTTGGTCTCTCCGAAGGACTGCGTGCGGAGCTTTTGAAGGACGGAGTCGTGGTTACGACAGTCTGCCCTGGGCTTATGCGAACCGGCAGCCCTCGCAACGCTCTCTTTAAGGGAAAGCATCGCGCGGAGTACGCTTGGTTCGCCATCAGCGATTCTTTGCCGGTCACTTCGATGAACGCGGTGCGCGCTGCAAGACAGATAGTTGCGGCCACCAAGCGCGGCGATGCCGAAGTCATACTGACGATTCAGGCGCAGTTGGCCGCAAGGTTTCACGGTCTCTTTCCAGGGACAACCGCAGACCTGCTGGGCCTTGTCAACAAACTTCTGCCCGAAGCTGGCGGCATAGGGCGCGCCTGCGCCAGGGGCAAGGACAGCCAATCTAGCCTGGCTCCATCCGTGCTCACTGCCCTGAGCGAGAAGGCTGCGGCGAAGAACAACGAGATGCTGTAGAAAGATTTCTTGGAGAAGACGGAAGAGGGATGAGAAGGAAAACGCGCACGGAGTTGAACAAGCTGCTTCAGGAGCGGAACGAGTACCCGGACAGAGCCAAGCAGATTGACGCGGAGATTCGAGAAACCTTTGGCGAGACCTACGCCGTCATGGTCATGGACATGTCCGGCTTCTCGCGCCTCACGCTCAAGCACGGCATCATACATTTCCTGGCGATGATTCATCGCATGAACCAGATAACCATGCCGACCGTGGACGAGCATGATGGCGCAATCATCAAGTTTGAAGCCGACAACGCCTTCGCCATCTTTCCAGACGCGGAGCCTGCCGTAGACGCCTGCGTAGACATCATCAAGCGATTGGAAGCGGCCAACACCATGCTGCCGGAGGAACTGGATATGCACGGCAAGTTCGGCATAGGCTACGGCGAGGTGCTGATTGTGCAGGACGAAGACCTCTTCGGCGCAGAGGTCAACCTGGCGTCCAAGCTCGGAGAAGATTTGGCCGCACGCAACGAAATACTTCTCACGGAAGCTGCCTTCGGTCGTGTAGACGCCAGCAAGCGCGAGTACGAAGAGATGGAAATGTCCATCTCCGGCCTGCAACTAATCGTCCATAAAGTAAAGCTCTAATAATTAACAGGATAAGAAAGAATTTAATCATTTATTCATTTAATCATTGAATCAATGAACCGATGATTCAATGATTCAATCTCTTTCATCCTGTCCATCCCTGTTTGAATTCTGCTTCCAATGTCTATTCTTTTAACGGATGAACTCTTACGCGGGTGGCCGCTTCCGCAGCCCAGTGAGACGGGCGATAAGGAAGAGCGCGGGCGCGTGCTGGTGGTCGGGGGATCGATTGAGATGCCGGGCGCTGTGATACTGGCCGGGACGGCTGCTCTGCGCGCGGGGGCGGGCAAGCTAAGGATTGCTACGGTTAAGGGAATAGCGCCTTTCGTCGCTTCCGCTATTCCAGAATCGCGCGTCTACTCCGTGGCGGAGACAAGGAGCGGGACAATCTCTGCGACTGCCGCAGGGAGGATTGCAGAAGAAGCCAACAAGGTTCAGGCCGTGCTCGTAGGGCCGGGCATGATTGACTCAAGCGCCGTGTCACGTCTGATGTTGAAGCTGCTCCCTTTGATAGAGCGTCCCACGGTGATATTCGACGCCGAAGCCCTCTCGTCTTTCGCCAGCGCGCCGAAGTTTCTTGACAAGGTAAGGTGCAAAATAATCCTCACGCCGCACGTTGAAGAGATGGCGGGCATGACGGGCGAGAGCGAAGATGAGATTGAGCGTAATAGAGAAGAGACGGCCATGAGCGCCGCAAGAAAATTCCGCGCTGTCGTGGCGCTTAAGGGACGCGAGACACTCATAGCTTCGGCTGACGAAGAGATGTACGTGAACCGGGCTGGCAACGTGGGCCTTGCGACTTCCGGCTCAGGCGACGTGCTGTCGGGCATCATCACGGGATTGGCTGCGCGCGGGAGCGAGCCTTTGCAGGCTGCGGCCTGGGGCGTTTATCTACACGCACGCGCCGGAGACCGACTGGCTGAAAGGATGGGCCGCCTAGGCTTTCTGGCGCGCGAGCTACTGACGGAAATTCCTTCTTTGATGAACGAACTAGCGTAGAGCATCACCTGACTCTCAGTTGCTTCAACAGCGAGTCATCCATTTGTCCCTTGAATCGCTTGATTCTTAGTCACCAGGCGGTTCAGCGTGTCCGGGACAAGACGTTCCGCGAACCCCGCTATGAAAGACCATATGACAAGAAGCGCGTAAGCCTTGCCGTCAACCGGGGCGGTGTCGGAAAAGGGCAGCCTTTTCGGAGCAGCCACGGACATAGTAGTCCCCGAAAGCGCGTGAGGATTATCTGTCGTAGACGCTGAAGAGTCAGACGAGTTTGTCGCGGATGATTCCTGCGACTGTGAAGAGCTTGAAGAGGATGTAGCAGTGGCGGGAAGTCTCAGCGTCTCGACCTCCGGGAAGACCGCGCCCTTCAGTATGCCTGCTGTAAACAATATGTAGAGCAGCATGGCGAAGATTGCGCCGTAGAGCGGCGACAGCGAGATTCCCTTCCAGCCGTGTGACAGCGCGGCCAGATTATAAAGCGCGTCGCCTTCGTTCGGCGCGCTCTGTATGCGCTGCAACATGCTGACGCAACCGCCCATGATGCCTGAGAAAATGACTACCCCGACCGTGGAGGTAACGATTGCGACCGTAGAGTTCACCAGCCCTTTAGCAGGCTGGTATACAAGCTCTATCAACTGGCTTGAGATAAGTAGCACGCTGAAGACGAAGAGGAAGATGAGCGTCCATTTACGCGCACGCCGCGTCAACTCGTCCCGTAATCCTTCGCGCAAAGGCATCAGCGAGTAGTGCAGGTAGAATTGGCCTAGCAAGTACCTGATGTCTGCGCGAAGAACCTCCGTCGCCACGGAAACTTTATCTTCAGGCTTCTTGGTCGATTCGATTTGAAGCGTCGTCAGGTCAGGCGGTTTCGAGGCGATGTAGGCGTCGTAATCTCTGGCACCGGCAATACTGCGATACTTGGC
Organism: Pyrinomonadaceae bacterium; assembly: GCA_014534425.1. Classification (GTDB taxonomy): domain Bacteria; phylum Acidobacteriota; class Blastocatellia; order Pyrinomonadales; family Pyrinomonadaceae; genus JACVRN01. Next base: position 63,612 of record JACVRN010000009.1, on the reverse strand, counting down.
GCGCATGTCGTAAGCCTTGCGTACAAGGTCTTCGTCCGATAGAAGCTCTAAAATCTCAAGGTCGAAGCTGTAGACATCGTCCCAGGTTAACTCCTCTTTCTTCCTGCGCTCCAAAATCACTGCCAGGCGCTCTTCTATCTCGCGTGTCTTTTCGGCCTCGACCGTCGGAGCAATACGCAGGTACTCGCTGTGCAGGTGGTCGAAATAAGCGGAGATATATTGAAAGACTATTCGGTCTGAATAATTCCGCTTAGAGGGAGCGGTGCTTCGTGCATCCATGATTGGGCCTCCTGAAGTGAGATGTTTTCAAAAATGGCTCCCAGATGCGCGCGAGCCTTCGTTCGCGGCGGGAGCGGTAAGCTTTAGGGACGCGATTTATGCCAGTATTGTGAAGTTAGGACTAACGAATATTTACTTCGCGCCGTCATCCATGAAGTTATAAAGAGCAGTTGGAGCGCCGGAGACTTCCACGGGCTGCGGCCTTAACCTCTCAGGTTTGCCGTTGCTGTCGGATGCAAGCTGCGATTCCGCTTTCAGTATAACACCTGTGGTTTGAATCACCGTATCAGGATTAAGCGAGATTGAGGTGATGCCGCGCTCAACCAGAAAGCGCGCGAACTCAGGGTAATCCGAAGGAGCCTGGCCGCAGATGCCAATCTTCTTGCCCGCGCGACGAGCGGCGTCTATGGCCTGGGCAATCATCTTTTCGACAGCGCCATTTCGCTCGTCGAAGAGGTGCGCGACCATCTCGGAATCGCGGTCAAGTCCCAGGGCAAGCTGCGTCAGGTCGTTCGAGCCTATGGAATAGCCGTCGAAGATACGCAGGAACTCATCTGCAAAGACCACGTTGGCCGGAAGCTCGCACATGGCGTAAATCTCAAGCCCGTGCTCGCCCTGCCTCAATCCGAAATCGCGCATCAGGTTGATGACCTTCTCGGCCTCTTCCACAGTGCGGCAGAAGGGAATCATGGCCTTGACGTTGACCAACCCCATCTCTTCGCGCACGCGCCTCAAGGCCATGCATTCCAGGCGAAAGCCGTCACGATAACGCTCGTCGTAATAGCGCGACGCGCCGCGAAAGCCGAGCATGGGATTCTCTTCGACAGGCTCGAACTCCTTGCCCCCAATCAGCATCGCATACTCGTTGGATTTGAAATCCGACATGCGGACGATGACCGGCTTCGGGTAAAAGGCTGCGGCGATGCGGCCTATGCCTTCGGAAAGGTTGCGGACGAAGAAGTCCTGCGGGTCTTCCTCGTTGACGCGATTGCTTATCTCGCGCACGTCCTCCGCGCGCTTCAGTTTCGGATAATGCACGAGCGCCATAGGATGAATGCCTATGTGGTTGTTAATGATGAACTCAAGACGCGCTAATCCGACGCCGTCATTCGGCAGAGAGGCGAGCGCGAAGGCGTGGTCGGGGTCGCCAACATTCATCATGACCTGCGTGCGCGGGCGACGCTCGTTTGAAACTACTCGCCGCTCCACGGTGAAATCTATGCGGCCTTCGTAGACATTACCCTGAGCGCCTTCGGCGCAACTGACCGTGACATCCATTCCCGTCTGCAAAGAGGTAGTGGCGTTGCCCGTGCCTACAATGCAGGGCAGCCCAAGCTCGCGGCTGATGATGGCGGAGTGACAGGTGCGCCCGCCTCTGTCCGTGACGATGGCTGCCGCGCGCTTCATGATAGGCTCCCACGCCGGGTCAGTCATGGAAGTCACCAGTACGTCGCCTTCAAGAAAATCTTTGAGGTGGTCTGGATGCTCAAGCACATGAACGCGCCCCTGTGCTATGCGTTCCCCCACGGCTATGCCGGTCGCAAGCGCTAATCCCCGCTCGCCCGTCAGCTTGTAGCTCTCTATGAAATTTTCGCGGTTCATGGAATGGACTGTTTCGGGCCTCGCCTGCACCACGAAAAGCTCGCCGGTCTTCCCATCCTTGGCCCATTCAATGTCCATAGGCTGCGGCTCTCCCGCACGCTCCGAATAATGCTCTTCGATGATGCAGGCCCATCGGGCGAGTTGAAGGACTTCGTAATCGTCAAGGACGAAGCGCTGGCGCTGTGCGTCCACGACTTCGCGCGTGCGCGTGCCTCGGCCCTCAACGCCGTAAATCATCTTCACCTCTTTACCGCCCAGACGACGGCTCACGATTGGCCTTGAGCCTGTCTTCAAAGTCGGCTTGAAGACAATCCACTCGTCCGGCGTGGAGGCTCCCTGAACGATGGCTTCGCCCAAACCCCAAGCGCCGTTGATGACGACCGCATCACGAAAGCCGGATTCGGTGTCGAGCGTGAACATGACACCGGAGCAGGCCAGGTCTGAGCGCACCATCGGCTGCACGCAGACCGAGAGCGCAACGTCGAAGTGGTCGAAGCCGCGCGCCGCGCGATACGAGATTGCCCTGTCAGTCCAGAGCGAAGCGAAGCAGCGATGGCATGCTTCTATCAAATGGTCTTCGCCATGAACGTTGAGGATTGTGTCCTGCTGTCCGGCGAAAGAAGCGTCCGCCAAATCCTCTGCCGTAGCAGACGAGCGCACTGCGACCTCGCAGGAGCGCCCGACGCGCTCGCACAAGCGTCTGTAAGCATCGAGAATGGCGTCGTTGACTTCCGTCGGAAGAGGAGTGTCTAGCATGAGGGCGCGAGCTTCACGCCCCGCGTGATTCAAAGCACTGAGGTCGTCGTAATCCAGTCCCGACATCAACTCGCGCAGCCGCTCGCCCAGGCCGTCAGTCTCAAGGAGCCTGCGATAGACTTCGCTCGTCGTGGCGAAGCCGTCTACGGCGCGCACCCCACGTTTGGTCAACGAGCGAAAAAGCTCGCCCAGGTTCGCGCCCTTTCCGCCCACGCGGGCCACGTCGTCCGCTCCGACCTCTATCAAATCCAGAACGAGTTTGTCAGATGCTTTGCCCATCACACATTCTCCTTGCGGCGCGCCGAATTGAAACTACACTGAGAGCCGTAACAAGCTTCGGATAGCCTGCGATTGATAGAGAGCGAGGGACTTTTTCGAGCTACAGCAATACTGAACTGACTCCAGGACATTTGCGGAGTCAGCTTTTATATAACACAGGTGGGTGCCCGATACAGACTAATTTTCAGTCCGCCGTCATTGTCTCTGGTTGGCGGTTCGTCAATTCACGCCAGGTGACGGTCTTGCTTCCGTCGTCGACTCTGACCATAGAGATGCAGCCGGGCGAGGGGCAGACAAGGTAACAGAGATTACAGCCGACACATTCCTTTTCGTCCACGACCGGGAAGCGTTTGCCGTTAATCTGTGTGAGCGGGATGCACTGGTGCGCGCCGTCCTCGCAGGCTATGTGGCAGAGGTTGCATTGAATGCAGAGGTTGTGGTCTATGCGCGCGACAGTCTTGTAATGCAGGTCTAGATTACCCCAGTCGATGACGCGGCTCACACTCTTGCCTATAATCTCCGTCACGCTCTTGTAGCCCTTCTCGTCCAGATAATTCGAGAGGCCGTCGATCATGTCTTCGACAATGCGATAGCCGTAGTGCATGACGGCTGTGCAGACCTGAACGGTCGTTGCGCCGAGGAGCAGAAATTCCGCAGCGTCTCTCCAGTTAGAGATGCCGCCGATGCCGCTTATTGGAATGTTTACTTCCGCGTCGCGCGCAAGCTCGGAAACCATGTTGAGCGCGATGGGCTTGACCGCAGGGCCGCAGTAGCCGCCGTGCGCGGCCATCCCGTTGACGTTGGGGAAGGGAATCATTGTGTCCAGGTCAACGCCAATGACGGAGTTAATGGTGTTGATGAGCGAGAGCGCGTCGGCTCCGCCGCGAACGGCTGCGCGTGCAGGCGGGTTGATGCTTGTGACGTTCGGCGTGAGCTTGACTATCACGGGAAGCTTTGTTGCTTCCTTGACCCACTCCGTTACCATGCAGGTGTATTCGGGAACCTGTCCCATGGCGGAACCCATGCCGCGCTCACTCATTCCGTGCGGGCAGCCGAAGTTAAGCTCTACGCCGTCAGCGCCGGTGTCTTCAACCTTCTTGGCTATCTCGTGCCAGGCTTCGCGCTTTGATTCGACCATCAGCGAGATAATCAGCGCGTGCTTGGGATACTTTCTCTTGCATTCGCGTATCTCTCGCAGGTTCACTTCCAGAGGGCGGTCTGTGATGAGTTCTATGTTGTTGAGGCCCATCATGCGAAAGGGGCCAAGGTCGACCGAGGCCAGGCGCGAGCAGACGTTTTGAATCGGCTCGCCAAGAGTCTTCCACACGGCCCCGCCCCATCCGGCGTCAAAGGCGCGCTCAATCATAGAACCCATATTCGTGGGCGGCGCACTCGCCAGCCAGAAAGGATTAGGCGATTTGATTCCAGCAAAATCAACGCTCAGGTCTGCCATAGTTTTTTACTCCATCGAAAGATTAAGCTCGGGAATGGTTAAGATACGGCCAGAAAGAGCGGCCTGGCACGAAAGAATGCCGCCCTTCACTATGTAACCATTAATCATATCGGGCGCGGCAACGACATCCACATCGCCCATCGTCGTCATCACCTGTGCCCAACAAAATTCATGGCCGCCCTCTTCGTTCTCTATGATGCCCGTTTCGAGAACCCTTCCGGCGATTAAAGCAGTAGGCTTGGGATAGTCATCCTTGTCTTTCCTCTGGTGAAGCATAGTAGATGGACAGAAGGTCTCAGGGCCCCAGACGTCTTGGTCTTCTTCTTCTTCTTTTTCTTCTTCTTCCGCTTTTGGGGGGCCACCGTATAGTTGCCAATCAATCCAATCGTCTTCGGTTTCAAAAGCTAACAGATAGAAGGGAAAGGCTGTAATCTGTATATCCGCTACGAAGGGCATCTCAAGCTCTAAGTATCTGTCGTAATCCGGTGCGTCAAAGAGAAATGGAATATAGTTGGAATACGTGCCATCTCCGTATTGAAGGCAGAAGTGCTCGGAGAGAAAGCCCTGGCCTTTGACCGGCCTTGGGTAGGCTACTAAACAGCCTTCGGCAAGAACGTTATTCTCGTATGACTTTCTGTCCACGATTGCGGCCAACATAACAGCCTTGCCCAGGAAATGAGGATGAATATAAGTACGCTCTTCTTCAGGCGCGGCCTTCATCCACAGTTCCACGCCGTTTGGGCGTGACCAGTAGAAATAAGTTCCGGCAGGAGTCTGAATTGATTTTCCTTCCTCGGTTACGCGATGGGCCAGCGACATGTAACTGTAGCCGTTCGTAACCTGAAATCCTATATCTGCCAAACGTCTTATCATAAATAGGACATCCGTCGTAAGGGTTAAAATGAGGCGGCTTCTAGTGAGCCTTTACATCCTGTGTCTCTTCGTGCAAAGGGATGCGCGCCCCCGCGAACTCCACCCGCTCGCCTGTCAGGTATTGATGAATGCCTGCGGCAGCGAGCTTGCCCATCTGCGAAGCGTCCACGGCCTCGCGCCCGCCGTTGACGCAATCGCCTCCGGCGAAATATTTAGGATTGCCGGTCTGCATGGACTCTTTATCGATTATGACGCGGCCCGACTGGTCAAGCTCAAGGCCCGCTATGCTCTTCAGGAACTCTTTGCGCTTTGTCTGTCCGAGCGCCTTGATGACCATGTCAACCGGAATGTCGAACTCAGAGCCGGGAACAGGCTTCGCAGAGCGACGACCCGTAGAGTCCGGTTCGGTCAATTCCATACGCACGCAGCGTATGGCAGAAACGCGCGAGTTGCCGTTCGAAGCCAGAATTTCCACGGGCGCTGTCTGCCAGCAGAACTCTATAGCGTCCTGCTTAGCCAGTTCATACTCGTACTCGTAAGCGGGCATCTCGCGCTCAGAGCGACGGTAAATCATCAGGACGCGTTCCGCGCCGAGGCGTTTGGCCTGGGTGACGGCATCAATGGCGGTGTTGCCAGCGCCTACGACCGCCACGGTGCGGCCTATGGGAATATTCCGCCAGTCGCGCGTCTTGATGCGCTCTATGAACTCAAGCGCGTCGTAAACTCCCTCCAAATCTTCGCCGGGAATGTTGAGGCGGGCGGTTGCGCCGAGTCCTGCGCCTACGAAGATGGCGTCGTGAGTTTTCTCAAGCTCTTCCAGAGAAATGTCTTTGCCTATCTCCGTATTCAGCTTGAACTCTACGCCAAGACGCTCGACCTGCGCAGCCTCATCCGTAGAGACCAACTGCGGCATCTTGTATTCGGCCATGCCGTAGGTGTCGAGTCCTCCCGCCAGAGGCTTGCGGTCATAAACCGTGACCGCATAGCCTAGGCGCGCAAGGTAAGTCGCGCAGGAAAGTCCTGCGGGGCCGGAGCCTATGACGCCCACGGATTTACCGTTCGGCTCGCCCGCGCGTAAGACTTGCCGCCCCTCGCGCATCACGTAATCCGTGGCGTAGCGTTGAAGACGGCCAATCTCTATGGGCTTCTCCATCAGAGTGCCTTCGACACAAGCGCCTTCACACAGCACGTCAACGGGACAGACGCGCGCACAGGTTGCGCCAATCGGGTTGGCGTCGAAGATGACACGGGCAGAGCCTATGAGATTTCCGCTCGCAATCTTTTTGATGAAGGCGGGCACGTCTATGTGCGTGGGGCAGGCGCGCGTGCAAGGCGCGTCGTAGCAGTAAAGACAACGATTCGCCTCAAAGCGCGCCTCGGCCTCCGTCAAAGCGGGCGCAATCTCGCGGAAGTTCCGCTCAATCTGTTCATTATCAAGACGCGGGGCGGTTTCTATCTTCATCATCATTTAATCTCGCTTCCAAGGGAACAGTCTTTATAAATTCTAGTCTCATTTTTTCAGTCTTCTGCTTTAAGAATTGCCATTCCTGCCCTGTTGGACAATATCAGCGAGTGTATCTACCTTCTGGGCAAGAGAATTGATGGTCGCTTCTGTACGAGCCTGCGCCTCAGAAAGGCGCACCAAAGCTTCTTCAGTCTTACTCTGAAGCCACACCAAGACTTCTTCGGTCTTACTTTGAAGTCGCACTAAGGTTTCTTCAGTCTTAATCTGAGCGTCGGCCAGAGCTGCTATGCGCTGGTCTGCGTTGGACTGGTCGGCTTCTACTTGCTCAAATCGTTCATTGTGGCGAGCGAGCATCTCAGTAAGAAGCTTGATGCTTTTAGCAACCAATTCATGACGTTCGTCAGTACGCTTCACTAGTTTGTTGAGAGCAAGAAAAGGCTGCTCCAAATTTGCCACACGATCTTCTACGCTCATCAGTTCTCCGTTCCTGTAGCGCGCCGAGAAGATTGATTTCTGCGAATCTCCTGCTGGCGAATCTTCTCAACGCGCGCCGTCTATCTGCCAGAACTTTGTCAAATCCCTCTTTCGCCCAAGGCGGGCATGTATAAATTTTCTTTGATTTGTATTCCTTGCCGTGGCTATCCATGACCCACGCGCGAATATCTTTCCAGAGCTTTGCGTGCTGTAGCAACATCTCGTCTTCAGGGATTTTGAACTTGAGCGGTACGTTCTCAGGAAGTACAACGCCTGGCTCTGTTCATCACGCAGGAGGCCGTACGTTCTCTGGCCCGGGATTTCAAGGCCAACGAAGGTAATGAAAGCAGGCCTACGACCTTTATTTGTGATTCGTATCTCGCCCCAAGATTCAATGACATTGCCACGCATTCCGACGTAGTGCTGACCAGCGTCCCATTGAAGTTCTACCGTTACTTTGTAGCGATCTCTCCTGTGGTTGAACCATCCTAGACACAGGGTAATGGTCGCCAAGACGGCTCCATAGACCGCAATCGTCTGTGTGCTGGGCATAAAATCCACCGGTTGTTTTAGCCGTAACTGTCGCTTCGCGTATTCAGCCCGCCTTTCATCCGCGTTCTCTAAGTCGTTTGCATCAAGAATCCTGAAATTGAAGTCCCGCACGGCTTAAACTGGGCGGGACTGTCCTTTCTTCTTAGTCCGCACAAATGGGGCCGTAGGTGTTGGGCCTGCGGTCGCGGTAGAACTGCCAAGTGTCGCGCACCTGTCGAATCATGTCCAGGTCAAGGTCTGCTACGACCAGGTGGTCTTTGTCGCGCGGGGCTTCGGCGACTATCTGGCCGCGAGGGTCGCAGAAATAGCTCTGGCCGTAAAACTCTCCTATGTCCCAGGGCTGTTCGTGGCCCACACGGTTAATGGCTCCTATGAAGTAGCCGTTGGCGACGGCGTGCGCGGGCTGCTCAAGCTTCCAGAGATATTCGGAAAGCCCGGCGACCGTGGCCGAAGGATTGAAAACTATCTCGGCACCGTTTAAGCCTAGGATGCGTGCGCCTTCTGGAAAGTGCCGGTCGTAGCAGATGTAGACGCCTATCTGCGCGTAAGCCGTCTTGAAAGTAGGATAGCCCAGGTTGCCCGGCGTGAAGTAGAACTTCTCCCAGAAGCCGGGGTTGACCTGCGGGATATGGTTCTTGCGGTACTTGCCAAGATAGCGACCGTCCGCGTCAATCACCGCCGCCGTGTTGTAATAAAGGCCCGTTATCTCTTCCTCGTAGATGGGGACGATAATCACCATGGAGTGCTCTTTCGCCACGTCCTGCATCAGACGAACCGTAGGCCCGTCGGGAATCTTCTCCACGGCTTCGTACCATCGCGGCTTCTGCTCGGCGCAGAAGTATGGAGTGGTGAAGACCTCCTGCATGCAGAGAATCTTGACTCCCTGTCGCGCGGCCTCTTCAATCATAGAGAGGTGCTTTTCTATATTGGCGCGTTTAATCTCTTCAATGGGGGCGTCCGTAGGGGCTGCGTTGGTGGCCTGAATCAGACCGCATTTAACTGTGCGTGCCATAAAACTATTCTCCTTTAAGGTTCGGATGATTGCTCATCAAGATGTAGTAGAGGACGAAACCTATTGCGAAGGTGACGAACCACGCGTATGTGTAGAGTGTATCGAAGAAATTCGGATTTGTAACCTGTCCGCCCGGCGTTGTGGCCGCGCGCAGGAAGCCCGGAACCACGGGCGCAACGGCTATCACAAGTGCGACTATCGCGCGCCAGTTAAAGCCTGAGCCGTAAGAGTAGCGCCCTCGCGGGTCAAAGAGTCCCACGAGGTCTAAGCGCTGACGGCGCAAGACCCAGTAATCGCATATCAGAATCCCCGCAATCGCTCCCATCAATCCCGAATATCCTATCAGCCAAGTGAAGATGTAAGCGCCCATCGAACTCATCAGTTTCCAGGGCATCATCAGAATGCCCACGAGCGCCGTTATCAATCCGCCCGTCACGTAAGAGATAAGCTTCGGGTTGAGATTAGAGAAATCATTCGAGGGCGAGACCACGTTGGCTGCCATGTTGGTCGTCAGTTGCGCCGCGAAGATGATGACCGTAGCGAAGAGAATAATCAGGATGCTGTCGAAGCGTCCCATCAATTTCACTGGGTCTGGAATCGGCTCTCCGTAAATCAGAAGCGTCGCGCTCGTAACCGCCACGCCTATGAAAGCGAAAGCCGTCATGGTCAGAGGAAGGCCGAGCGCCTGTCCCATCATCTGCGACTTCTGCGAGCGAGCGTAGCGCGTGAAATCCGGTATGTTCAAACTCAGCGTCGCCCAGTAACCTACCGATGCGGTCAGAGCGCCCGGAAAGACCGTCCAGAAGTTGTTGTGCTCTTTCTGCAAGCGGCTCGATTCCGTCAGAACGTAGCCGAGGCCGCCAGCGCGCCACGCGGCCCAGATTAAAAGCACCGCGCCTCCGAACAGTAAAAGCGGCGCAGACCATGACTCCAGATACTTAATTCCTTCTATGCCCTTGACTATGATAAAGACCTCTATTCCCCAGAAGAGAAAGAAGGCCAGCCAAGTATGAAGGCTGACGCCCAGAACGGAAGCGCCGCCACCCATGTTAGCCCAACCGCCGCTCATGGCGCTGAACAATCCGTCCAGGGCCATGCCGCCAATCCAAGTTTGAATCCCGAACCACCCGCACGCGACCAGCGCTCTTAAAATAGCCGGAACGTTCGCGCCCTTTGTGCCGAAAGACGCGCGGCACAGCACAGGGAATGAAACGCCGTACTTCGTACCCGAATGCGCGTTCAGTATCATGGGGATGAGAACGATGCTGTTGCCGAGCAGGATTGTTATCATGGCCTGCCACCAGTTCATCCCCGCTTCTATGAAGCCGCCCGCGAGCGTGTACGTTGTAATCACCACGCTCATCCCAATCCAGAGCGCTGCGAGGTTCCACGTAGACCATGTGCGCTCCCGTATGGAAGTCGGCGCAAGGTCACGATTCCATAAAGGGCTGGCGGACATGTCCTCGCGCAGTTCTTCAAAGTCGTGCTGCGTCAGAGCAATGTCTTCGGTATTGACGGATTCTGTAGCCATTAGCTTTTGTGCATCCGAAACATGAGCCGATTTTCTTTCAAGAGCTAATCAGAGCGATGAACAAACGCCTTACCGCGAGCGCTCACTGCAAGCGAAAGCTGACCGTCACTCTGGCCGAGACGGTAATCATGCCCGGCGCAATAGTGCTGCTTTCTTCATCCATATCCCGGCTTCCGCCGCTATCCTCTGTGCTGACGTTGTTCGCATAGATGCTGGTGTTTGCGCTTGGGCTTCCAGCAACGTAAGAGTCTTCGCGTATGGAATAAGCGGGGCCTACTGTCTGTCCTATCTCTTTCGTTATTGCCACGGCCTTCTCGCGCGCCGCACGGATGGCGAGTGAGCGCGCCCTGTCTCTATACTTTCGCATCTCCGAGGTGCGAAACTCCATGTCGCTCAAGCGGTCAATACCGGCCTTGAGAATGTCTGTCAGAAAGCTTTCAAAGCGAGAGATGTCCCTGAGCCGTATGGCGACCGTTTTCGATACCTGATAGCCGTCGAAGATTTGTTTTATCTCTACACGGTCATTGATTGAGCCGACGGGGCTTCTTTCCTCGTGATACTTAGGCTCCACGCTGATGTAATCCGTCTGGACATCCTGCGGCGCTATGTTGTACCTGCGCGCCAATTCCATAATCCGCCGCACGCTCTGGTCGTTCTGCTCCTTCGCCGCCATCAAATCCTTGTCCAGCTTCACGACCGAGAGCGTAAAAACAACTTCGTCCGGCGCGACCTTAACCTCAGCCTGGCCTGAGACGGTGATGAGCGCCAGTTGGTCTCCCGCCTGCCGTTGCGCTTTCGTCAAAGCCGCCGACGCGTGAAGGGCCAGGATAAGAAGGATAACTGTTCTGAGCAGTGAGTTCATCATGCAAGTTCCAGTGATGGGTTAATTTGGAAATTGAGAGTAAAGAAGGTTGATATTCACCACAGAGACACAGAGTTCACAGAGTAATCACAGAGGATTGAATCTCAACTCTCTGTGCCCCCTCTGCGTCCTCTGTGTCTCTGTGGTGAAAACCAATCCTCATTTCACTCATCTTCAAATTGACCAACTAACCAGGTTGACGCACATCAAAAATCCGTACAGTCGGCGTTGTTTTCAAGACCACATTGGAAAAGCTGCGGCACCTGATTGACGGTCAACTCGCGCGTGTTCCGAAAGACCTTCGTCTGCGCGTATTTGTCTTTCGTCCAGCCCAGACGCTTCTTGTTTCGCCAGGTGCCTTCGAGCGCCGGCTGCTCTCCTGAGCCGAAGAGGTGATAAGACTCGTGCAGGAGAATCGCCGCGCGCTCCGTATCATCCACCGCGTTGTTAAAGAACTCAGGATAGAGCGTGACGACCTCGAAGGGAAAGTTGGTCGCGGCGTAAGCTTCCCTGTGGCCCACGTAGCGGTTCCACCAGTTGTCTGTCGCGCGAAAGGCCACGAAGTTTCTGAGAATGAAAGCCTCTCTGCTAAAGCCTCCGGCTTCGAGAGTGTTGATGCTGCTTGCAAGTACCTGCTGCTGGTCATAACTGAGCCGCTCGGAGCTTTTCAGTAGCGACCCGTAAAAGATTAGCAGGAGCGCCAGGACTACGGAGAGCACCACGAGCGCGCGTTTTATCAACCAACCGAACCCGCGCACGGCCTTTGCCGCTTCATCCGGCGCGTGCGAATCCGCTTCACCGAGCGCCGTCCCGCAACGCTTACATACTTCCGTACCGGCAAAATTTACTGGGCCGCAGCGAGGGCACTTTCGACTATTCATCTGAACTCTTCAGCCTGTGAGAAAGACGCGCGCTTGAAAGCACAAGCGCGATACAACTCTTAAATCAGCCTTCTTGTCTTAATCTGGACTTGAAGGGTCTCTTCGCCCCTTTTAATCTTCAAGCGGTACTCTTTACCCTCTTTCTTGAACATCTCTCGCAGGGTGTGCAGCGTGTATTCGGCAGCCGCGCGCCCGTCAACTTCCAGCACCACATCGTCAGCCTTCAACCCGACCTCGGATGCGGGCGACGCATCCATCACCCTGTTAATCTTGATAGTCTTGAACTGCGGGCTTTCACTGACTAGCGCAAGGCCGCTCATGTCGAAGTCAAAGGGGTCGCCGAAAGATTTGTTCGGCTCCAGAATCATGCGCTTGTGCGGGTAATCGAAGATGACCTTGAAGCGGCGAAGTATAAGGCCGCCTATGTTGCCGACGGAGCCTTCCTTTGAGATGAAGCCGCCGGTCTGAGGAAAAGCCGTGACAGGTTTGTCCAGCTTGAAGCGTCCAATCTCAAGGCTCTCCACGCGCCCTACGGCGAGCGGGAACTCGCCGCCCACGCCGCGCGCCTTCGTCTGGATAGTCTTAGTCACATGCTCCATCAACTTGTGCTCTTTGACGAAGCCCGGTTGAAAAGTGATGCCAAAGCCGGAGCCAGCGTCTATGACGAAATCACCTTCGATTGGCTCCATGCCGGGCATGTCTATCCTGCCTGTGACGTACGGGTGATTGTAGAAGAACTTGAGCGGCAAGCTTTCGCCCGTGCCCTTGTAAACGAACTGCTGCGGGTCGTAGAGCGTCAGCGTGCGCGACGCGTAATCGACCTCCACCACGTAGCGATGAAAAAGCTCTGCTCCGATGATGACATCCATGCTGCGGCCTGCCGTGGCCTCAATCGATTCCAGCGCGATTGCCATCACGGACAAATTCTTAATCTCCACGCCCGGCAGGCTGAAAGTGATTCCGTTCAGCCGAGAGCTTTCGGCCATGCCGCCAGCGCCCTGCGCGCGGCTGTTGCCTACGACCTGAAGCTTAAGCTCGCGCGCCAGCCGCATGTTTATGACGGAAGAGGCAGCGCCGGTATCAAGCGTGAACCAGAGCGGCGCAGAGCCGTTAACGCGCCCCTGAAGCAGCACATGGTTACCGTTCATCTCAATCGGAATAGTTGCGAGCTTTGACGATTGAGCGGACGGAGCCGCAGTGGGCGGCTGTTGCGCTACGCCCTGCAAAGAGAGCAGGCTCAGTGAGCCGAGAGCAAAGAACAGGGCCAGCCAGAGGCGCAGGTTAAAATCTAGCCTCAGCGCGTCTCTTCTTAAAGCGCCCACGGGTTTTCCCGCTCGTCTGCTTTGCAATGGATTAAATAGCAACGCACGTCCCCCTCTTTAAAAACTGGCCGTCGCCGGGCTTGCCCTTGTATTCACCGTCCTCTATGACGACGCGGCCACGCGAGAGGACGGTCTCGACAACGCCGCGAATGCGCTTGCCTTCGTAGGTGTTGTAATCCACGTTCATGTGCTGCGTCTTGACGGAAAGCGTCTGCTCTTTGTCTGGGTCGAAGATAACGATGTCCGCGTCTGAGCCTACGGCGATGGTGCCTTTCTTTGGAAAGAGGCCGAACATCTTGGCCGCAGCCGTGGAGGTCAATTCCACGAAGCGATTCAGGCTGATGCGATTCTCAACCACTCCACCGTTGTAGATGAGAGGCACGCGATTCTCAACGCCGGGCGCGCCGTTAGGAATCTTGGAGAAATCATCGCGCCCCAACTCCTTCTGCTCCTTCATGCAGAAGGGGCAGTGGTCTGTGGAAATGACCTGAAGATCGTCCATCTTCAATCCCTTCCAAAGCTCCGCCTGATTCCACTTCTCACGAAGCGGCGGCGTCATCACGTACTTCGCGCCTTCAAAGTCTTCGCCGTAATCGTCAATCGAAAGGAAGAGATACTGCGGGCAGGTCTCTGCAAAGGCAAGGATTCCACGGTCGCGCGCTTCTCTCACTTTATTAAGAGCGTCGGCGCATGAGAGGTGCACTATGTAGACGGGCGACTCTGCCATCTCGGCTATGGCAATCGCACGATGTACGCCTTCGGCTTCGGCAATCGTAGGCCGCGTCAGCGCGTGATACTTCGGCGCAGTCCTTCCTTCGGCCAGTGCGCGCTTGATAATCTCGTTGATGACTATGCCGTTCTCCGCGTGCATGCAGATGAGGCCGCCGCGCTCGCCCGCAGCCGACATGGCGCGAAAGATAGTCGCATCGTCCACCAGAAACACGCCCGGATAAGCCATGAAGAGCTTGAAGCTCGTGATGCCCTCGTCCATCACCGTGTGCATCTCTTCAATCTGATTATCCTCAAGCTCGGTCGTAATCAGATGAAAGCCGTAATCAATCGCGGTCTTCCCCTCGGCCTTCTTGTGCCAGTTGTCCACGGCCTGCAATAACGCCTCGCCCTTGTACTGCACTGCGAAGTCTATAATCGTAGTCGTCCCGCCGTACGCTGCCGCGCGCGTCCCCGTCAGAAAATCATCGGCGGCAGTAGTCCCGCCAAACGGCAACTCCATGTGCGTATGCGGGTCAATCCCGCCAGGGATAACGAGCTTGCCCTTTGCGTCAATCACCTTGTCCGCTTCCATATCCAGCTTCGCGCCTATGACCGAAACTATCTCGCCATCAATCAAGATGTCAGCCCGGTAATCGTCAACCGCCGTCACGACGCGACCGTCACGAATGAGAGTTTTCATAGAGTCTCCATAAAAATTCCAGGGTGAATCAATGCCTTCAACTTAAGTATCATAGCTGCGCTCGTTTGAATGGCCCCTGGCCTTTTATCATCAGCGTGTCTTTCTTTTTGTCGAGGATGATTTCTATCTGGCTGTTCTCGGTGCCGAAGTTGCCCTTCTGGTCGTAAAGCTCAAGGGTCAGTTTGTGGCCGTCGGTTTTGATGATTCTGTATTTGCCGCCTTGCGCGAGCGGGGGATAGCCTTTGAGGTCGAATTTGCCGTGGTCGAAAGTCCATTCCAGAAACCAGGCGTGGCCGCCATTCTCGCCGGTCACGCGCCACACGCCCTGTATGAAATCTTCGTTCGTCTTCTTAGCAGAAGCGACGACGCCCAGGGAAGAGAAGAGCAGGAGCGTTGCAATAGCAAGGGGGAAGATGCGTCTCATGTCTTTATGCTCAGGTAAAAAAGCAAGGGGCTGATGAATTACACTTATCAGCCCCCTGCGATTGGTCTTGCGCTACTCTGTCAGTTCAGTGGTGATGACAGCGCCGTTCATCTGCGCCACCGTGGCAGTGGTCTTCAGAACTTTGCGCGTGTCCTTTGCTATCCAGATGTAGGTCTTGTCGGAGCCGTCCGAAGATGAAATCTCAACCTTGTAGGCTTCGAAGGTTCCAGCCGGAACGGTGACGCTCTCGACACCAACGACCTTCAGTTGCTTGACGCTGACCTGCTGTGAGCGAACGTCGAAATTGCGGAAGGAGGTCGTGTAGCCTTGAGCGAGCGGCAGAGAGGCTATGACGGCAGGTGCGCCGCCGCCGTCCGCGAAGAGAGCGCCGTCCAGA
Source organism: Pyrinomonadaceae bacterium (assembly GCA_014534425.1). Classification (GTDB taxonomy): domain Bacteria; phylum Acidobacteriota; class Blastocatellia; order Pyrinomonadales; family Pyrinomonadaceae; genus JACVRN01. The sequence continues at coordinate 48,039 of JACVRN010000009.1, read as the reverse complement.
TTAACGTCAATCGTTTTCGGCTGGCCGTTCATGCTCATGGTGCCTGTGGCCTTGCTGCTGGTAAAGTCCAGGTCAATCGCCACGGGGCCTTGCTTGATTGAGCGCTTCTTGAGCACCAGGCTTCCTTTTTCAATGGTCGAGACATCCGTAATCGTTCCCATCGGAAGCTCCGCCGATTCGTAGACGACCCACACGCCGTTCTCTTCCTTGATTTCGGTCGTGACCGTCATGGGGATGGTCTGCCCTGCGACCGCAATCGAGCCTTTGTAGCTGGACTTGCCGGGGCTTAAATCAACCGCAGGCTTGGGCACTCCGACCGTGACGGCTAAAACCGTTTTCGGCATCTCAACGGTTTTAACGTCTACGGTTATCTCCTTGAGACGCTGCGCCACTTCGGGCGTCATGTCCTCCTGATAGCGCCCGCCTAAATACTTGGCAAGGAACTTCTCCGAAGCAGCGAACATAGCCATGTTGTTGACTGGACGCGCGAAGCCGTGGCCTTCGTCCGGCGCGACTAGGTATTCTACGGGGAAGCCGCGCTCGCGCAGCGCGACTACTATCTGGTCGGATTCGGCCTTCTTGACGCGCGGGTCGTTCGCGCCCTGTATGACCATGAGCGGGGTCTTAATCTTGTGCGCGGAGTTCAGAGGCGATTGACGCTCAAGCTGCGCGCGACCTTCTGGAGTTTTGGGGTCGCCCATGCGCTTGTTGAAAAGCATGCGTATGGATTCCCAGTAAGGCGGAATCGAATTGAGAAGCGTAATCAGATTCGACGGGCCTACAATCGAGACGGCTGCGGCGTAAAGGTCGGGCGTAAAAGCCACACCCGCCAGAGTCGCGTAGCCGCCGTAAGAGCCGCCAATGATGCCAACGCGTTTCGGGTCAGCTATGCCCTGCGAGACAAGATACTTGACGCCCCACGTCAGGTCATCCTGCATCTTCTGTCCCCACTCGTTGTTGCCAGCGTTGATGAAGCGCTTGCCGTAGCCTGTGGAGGCGCGGAAGTTGGGCATCAGGACTGCGTAGCCGCGATTGGCGAAGAACTGCGCGAAGCCGTTATAGCCCCAGAAGTCGCGCCCCCAAGGGCCGCCGTGCGGGACTACCAGAAGCGGAAGATTCTTAGGCGCAACGCCCTTCGGCAAAGTCAGGTAAGCGGGAATCTCCATCCCGTCCGAAGACTTGTAGGTAATAGGCTTCATCTCTGCCAAAGCCGCGCGCGGCAGCTTGTCGCGCACTTGATATTGAAGCGTCAGCTTCTTCGTGTTGCGGTCGAAGAGATAAACCTCGCCCGGCTCCGTGTCGCCCGTGGCGGAGATTAAGTAGAGGCGCTCGTCCCGCGTGCTCCAATTGAAGTTAATCTGTTTGCCTGGAAGTTTGCTCTGAAGCAGTTTGTAGTCGGCTTCGTAGTCTTTGTTCTTCCAGTAAATGCGACGCTTCTCGTCAACGTAGACGGTGTAAAGAAGCTCGTCCGTCAAGTCCGAGAACCTTGCGCCACTGAAATCCACTCGCTTGAGCGGGTCGGACTCGAACATCTCTTCTTTGCCCGTAGCGGGGTCGAAAATCGTCAGGGCTATAAGGTCTGAGCCTTCGCCCTTGTTCGTCATCATGTAGACGCGCTGGTTATCTTTGGTAAAGCGCTGCGGCGCGCAGGTCTCGAAGACGTTGCACGTGTAAACCTTCGTGAAGCCCTTCTCGTCCACGCGCATGATTTCCGTGTCGCCGTTGTCTGCGGCGCGAGTGGCGAGTCTCAGCTTGCCCTTGTTGTCGAAAGTCCAGCCCGATATGCGCTCTGTGTTCTGACGAATGAGCGTGCGCTCGCCCGTGGAGATTTTCACTCGGTACAGGTCGTGCCACGCAGAGTCGCGGTCGTTCAAGCCCACGTAAATGATGTCCGGCTCGTCGCGCGGCACGTCGTAGATTACGGCGCGCACGTTCTTGGCGTCCGTCAGGTTGCGCGCCTTGGGCACGTCCTGGCCCGCCGCAGGCTGCTCCGCAGGGTTGACCGCGTAGACGTTGAAGTTTTCGTTCCCGCCCACATCCTGCGTAAAGAGAATGTAGCGGCTGTCCCACGTCCAGAAGTAGCCAGGGATGGGACGCTTCGTGTCGTTCGTGATGGGACGGGCCGCGCTGAAGGGTTCGCTTGCGCGCTTGACCCAGATGTTGCGTGTGCCCTTGAAGGGTTTGACGAAGGCTATGAACTGGCCGTCGGGGGAAATCTGCGCGCCGGAGATTTCCGGGTCGCCGAAAAACAGTTGGCGGTCAATCAAAGGCGGCAGGCCGCCCTGGGCGCGTGCGTGCGGCGCTGACGCAAGCAGCAGTACCGCCGCGCCTATGACGAGCAGCGCCGCGAGCGAAAAGCCGGAACGCCTGCCGGTCGCAGGCCGGAAAGGATAGATTGATAGTGAGTCTCTCATCTCTTTTAACCTCTCGTTCACTTTGTACGGTTATAAGTTTGGCTAGCCGGAAATTCGGTTCAAGCTCTCGTTTTAACTTTCAGCCCAAAGTCGCAAATGAAGCGTCGAGCGCGCTGATTAATTCGTCCACATGCTCTTTCGTCGAATTGAGCATCATCCCTGTGCGAATCACGTTGCCGTATAGACCGCCCTTGCCTATGAGCACGCGCCGCCGCTTCGTCTCCTCAAAGACGCGCAGCACGGATTGCGGGTCAGGCTCCTTCGTCTCGCGGTCTTTCACCAATTCAATCGCCTGCATCAGCCCAAGCCCGCGCACATCGCCAATCACCTTGTACTTCTCCTTCAAGCCTTCAAGCCCCGCGCGAAGGTAAGCTCCAACCTCTGCCGCGTTGCGTCTCAAATCCTCTTCTTCAATCACCCTGATGACCGCCAGCGCTGCGGCCATGGAAACAGGATTGCCGCCGAAGGTGGAGAAGGTCAGGCCCGGATACTTGTCCGCGACTTCGGGCGTTGCCGTAGTCATGCCAATGGGGACGCCGTTGCCCATGCCCTTGGCCGAAGTGATGATGTCAGGCTCTACGTTCCAGTGCTCAATCCCGAACCACTTGTCGCCGGTTCGTCCCCATCCGGTCTGCACTTCGTCAGCTATGAAGAGGCCGCCGTGCTTGCGCGTGATTTCCTCCACGCGCTCAAAGTAGCCCGGCGGCGGAACTATGAAGCCGCCCACGCCCAAGATTGGCTCCGCCATGAAGGCCGCTATCTCGCCCGTGGTCGTGGTCATAATCACGTCTTCGACATCATCGGCGCATGCCAGCCCGCACTCCGGGTAAGAGAGCTTCAAGGGGCAGCGATAGCAGTAAGGCGCACGCGCGTGGACTATGCCAGCGATTTGAGCCGGAAGAGCGCGCCACGTCGAATGACCCGTGGCCGAAAGAGCCGTAGCAGAGCGGCCTGAATAACTGTGTCGCAGCACGACTATCTCATGGCGTCCTGTTGCCAGCTTCGCGGCGTGTATGGCCGTATCGTCTGCTTCGGTGCCGCTATTGGTGAAGAAGGATTTCTTCAGACGGCCCGGCGTGATTTGATAAAGCTTTTCGGCAAGGTCTGCCTGCGGCTTGTTGGCATAGAGCGTGGAGGTGTGCGAGATTGTCTTGACCTGTTCGATAATCGCCTCGTTGACCTTGGGGTTCGCGTGGCCCACGCTGACGGTCAGCACGCCGCCGAAGCAATCCAGATAGCGATTGCCCTCATCATCCCAGACGTACTCCCCCTGGCCGCGCACGAGCGCGAGCGGCTCCTCGTAGTAGGTCGCCACGGCGGGGAAGAGAAATTCCTTGTGCTTGCGTATGGTTTCGGATTGAGTGCTCTTTTGTTCGGCGGTGCTCATTTGGTGTTCCTCGAAAATGGTAAAGGGTTTTAATGCTCACGTAAGCTATAGAGGCTTGATGCATGGCTTGGTGGCCGACGAGTCAGCCATGCGCCGAGCTTCTTCGTTCGCGTTCGGCCCTGGATCAACTTCACCTATACGGCAAACCTGCCGGGCTGTGATTTTAGAGACGACCAGATACGAAGTGGTCTTTTCGGGATTTGACGAATCCGTGACGACGTTGAAGCGAACTATCAGCGCGATGGGCACGGTCTTGCCGCCTTCCCTTTTAACTCTCCACTCGGCTTTCTCTCCCAGGCCAGAGAATCCGCCTCCGCCTATCTGACCTAAATTAAGCTCCTGCTCCGAGCCACGGGGAGTCAGGACTGTAATGTCCTGGCGGTCGTCCTGTGACCTGACCATCAGCTTGTAGCCGCCTACGCCCCGACATTGCTCCAAAAGATAACCGGCGGCCTGGTCATCCCTTTCAAGGGTTTTGCAATTCTTGAAATTCGTATAGACGCTCTGTATGGCCTGAGCGGAAACGACCGCACTACAGGCTAAGGTGAAACAGATTGCGAGTAGCAGAAATTTTATGTGCATATCCGTCTTTCTCTACACGCTCGTCAATACAGGTTGCCCTCTCTCTTTCTGCCGGTGTAGTCAACGTAAACGACTTTCAGGTCAGTGTAGAAATCCAGCGCCGTGGAGCCTTGCTCGCGGTCGCCTATGCCTGTCGCTTTGATTCCGCCGAAGGGGATGTGCGCTTCGCCGCCCGTGGTGGGCGAGTTGATGTGCGTCATGCCGGTCTCAATCTCGTCCACGAAGCGGAAGATGCGCGTGGCGTCCGATGAGAAGATGGACGAAGAGAGACCGTATTCGGAGTCGTTCGCCACCTGCAAGGCTTCGTCAAAATCCTTGACGCGAAGGACGGACAGGACTGGGCCGAAAATCTCTTCGCGCGCGATTCTCATGTCGGGCGTAACAAAGTCAAAGACCGTAGGCTTGACGAAGTAGCCTTTATCAAGACCGTCGCCGCTTGCGCGCTCGCCCCCGCACAAGAGCCGCGCCCCGTCCTCGCGGCCAATGTCTATGTATTCGAGCACGGTCTTGAATTGATTCTCGTCGACGCTTGGGCCAATCTCAACTTGCGGGTCTGAGCCTGCGCCTATACGCAGATTGTTGGCACGCTCGACCAGTCTTTCCACGAAGCGGTCTGCGACCTCGTTGACGACAATCGCGCGGCTGGTGGCGGTGCAGCGTTGGCCCGTAGAGCCGAAGCCGCCCTGCACTGTTGATTCGACTGCTAAATCCATGTCGGCGTCTTCCAGCACAACCACCGGATTCTTGCCTCCCATCTCGCACTGAACCTTAGCGCCGCGCCTGGATACCTCTTCGTAAAGACGTATGCCTATCTGGTTAGAGCCTGTGAAGGAGACGGCCTTGACTGCAGGGTGATTGATAATCTCGTCTCCGGCTTCGGAGCCTGAGCCAATGATTAGATTAAGCACGCCGCGCGGAATTCCCGCCTCTTCAAAAAGCTCTACGATGCGAGTTGCGGTCGCGGGCGTCAAAGACGCAGGCTTGAAGACGACTGTGTTTCCGGCGACCAGTGCGGGCGCAATCTTCCAGACGGGAATCGCAACGGGAAAATTCCAGGGCGTGACGCAGGCCACAACGCCCAAAGGCTGCTTGATGGTGTAAGCGAAATTCGCTGGCAGTTCCGATTGAATCGTTTCGCCGTTCATGCGACGGGATTCGCCCGCGCAGAACTCTGCCACGTTGATTGAGCGCTGAAGCTCTCCGCGAGACTCCGAGATGGTCTTGCCCTCTTCGCGCGTCAGAAGCTGCGCCAACTCTTCCTTATTCTCTTCCATAAGCCGCGCGGCGCGTGCGATGATGCGGCCCCTTTGCGGCGCGGGCGTAGTGCGCCACATGCGGAAGGCTTCCGCAGCTGACTCGACAGCGCGGCGCGCCTCTTCGCGCGTGGCCTGTTTGATGGTTCCAAGCACGTCGTCCGTGTTGGCCGGATTGATGTTCTGTGCCGTTTTAGACGAGGCGGATTCCGCCCACTCGCCGTTGATGAAATTACGATAGATAGTCATAGCTTTCCGGCCCGTCCCGGAATCCCTTTTCCTTGAGAGTAGATTATGAAAAGCTTTACGGTCTCTTGAACCGTGAAAGATGAGTGCGCTCCCCCTTACGCTTTTTCGGATTTTCGGGCGAGCGCCCCGCGTGTGGTGACTCCAGCAGAGAGTAATATATCATAGGAGCCTATGAATCAAAGCGAAAACGGGCCGCAAGCGGGCCAGAAAGCTGAGCCTTTAAACTTGCGCGAACTGCTTGAAACGCGCGCCGCCGCGAAGCCCGACGAGACCTTTCTCTTCTCGGAAGCAGATGGCCGCAGGTTTACCTACACGGAGTTTGACCGCGCCGTAGACCGCGCCGCGCGCCTGCTCATCTCGCGCGGCATTGAGAAGGGCGACCGCGTAAGCCTGCTCATGCCAAACTCTGCGGAATACATCATCGCTTACTTCGCATGCTTCAAGCTCGGCGCGCTCGCAGGCCCCGTCAACTCTCTTTTGAAGTCGCAGGAGATAGCCTTCGTCATCAACAATTCGGAAGCCAAAGCGCTCCTGGTGCACGCGGACTTTAAGCCAAGAGTAGACGAGATTCTTGATGAACTGCAGAGCCTCAAGCACGTCATAGAGTTCGACGATGAAGCAGAGGCTACAGCCGAGTTTGTTACGGACGAGCCTTTGCCGCCTGTCTCTATAGAGCGCGACGACGAGGCGATTATCATCTACACTTCCGGCACTACCGGAAAGCCCAAGGGCTGTCTCTTGACGCACGGCAACCTGATAGCCAACGCGCGGCAGATTTCAGAGTGGCTGAAATTTACTGAGCACGACCGGCTGCTAACCATCATGCCGCTCTTTCACATGAACGCGGTTTCGGTCACGACCATGACGCCGCTTTATGCAGGCGGCTCGACTGTCGTCAGTCCCAGATTCTCAGCCTCTCGCTTCTGGCAGATTATCTCGGATTACAAAATCACTTCCTTCGGCTCAGTCGCCACCATGCTCTCCATGCTCCTTGAGACTTACCCGGAAGGCGTGCCCGAAGGGCTTCAAACTTCTCAACTGCGCTTCGCCATGTGCGGCTCTGCGCCCGTGCCCGCCGAAGTCATGAAGAGATTCGAAGAGCGTTTCAACTGCCTTGTCATAGAGGGCTACGGGTTATCCGAATCCACCTGCCGCTCTACCTTTAACCCGCCGGACGAGCGCCGTCGTCCAGGCTCATGCGGCATGCCCATAGGCAACGAGATGCGTGTCGTGGACGATGATGACAACGAAGTGCCGGTCGGGAGCTTGGGCGAGATAGTCCTGCGCGGCGAGAACATTCTGAAGGGCTATTACAAGAACGAGGAAGCGACCACGCGGGCATTCCGCAACGGCTGGTTTCACACGGGCGACGTGGGCTACCGTGATTCGGAAGGCTTCTTCTACATCGTAGACCGCAAGAGCGACATGATTATACGCGGCGGCGAGAACATCTACCCGCGCGAGATTGACGAAGTTCTTTACCAGCATCCGTCCGTAGCCGCCGCCGCCACCATAGGCATCCCCAACCAGCTTTACGGCGAAGAGGTCGCGGCTTTCGTGATTTTAAAAGAGGGCGCTGAAGCGAGCGAAGAAGACATCATCAACTTCTGCCGCGAGCGCCTGGCCGACTACAAGTGCCCCAAGACTGTGCGCTTCGTCAAAGACATTCCCAAAGGGCCTACGGGCAAGCTGCTCAAACGCGAGTTGGCGCGCCTCTACGCCGAAAGTTAATTCCTGTATTGCCAGTGCCCGGCGTTGACAGAAGAGGAATACTTCGCATAAAGTTTGCGCCACGCTTGATTATCACAAACGTGCGCGCTCAGCCCCGGCGTCTGCTTGTGATCCAGCCTGATTGATGTCAAGGCAAGCAAATTAGCGAGTTCAAGCCCAGAATCGCTTGACCGCATTGCCCTCTAACATTAACCGTCTATTTCATGTGCCGCCAAGAGATGCTTTTTGGCTTGGCAAACAATTTCTTGCCCCAGGGAGAATTATGTCCCCCTGAGCATAATCCCAACAATCAAAGGAGAAGTTATGAGAATTCGTACAAGCCTTTCGGTCGCAGCTATAACCTTAATAGCTATGTTGGCCTTAATCCCCATCAGTAGCGTTATCGCACAGGTGTGCGGTTCCACTGTGGTTGTTACGCCTGCCAGTTTGAATGGCTGGACAATTAGTGAAGTCCCGACCCAGACGGATGTGGATTTCGTCAATGGGCCTGGAACTCCGCCGCTCGGAACGGGCAGCGCACAACTCTCCATCGCCTCGACTCCCGGCGCTGGAGACCAGGCTGCTCAGCTACGCAATCCCAATTATGCCGGAACAAAGCTCAGTGACTTGACTGCCTTGAGCTATAGCACCTACGTGCAGTCGTTCGGAAGCGGCGGGCAGGCTCCTTATATACTCCTCAACATAGACCTGGATAACAATGGCACGATAGACGATTTTCTGTTCTTCGAGCCTGTCTATCAGAATGGAACTTACTCGACCATCTTCGGCGGAGACACTGTTCCAGACCAGTGCGCGGGCAATCCCGCCTGCGTCTCTCTGAACACCTGGCAGACGTGGAATGCCCTCATAGGCGGATGGTGGTCTGCTAATGAAAGTGCTGGCGGCCCGCCGCTCATCACTCTGGACAAATATATAGAGGAGCACCCGGACGCGACGATTGTTAATAGCGCATCGGGCGGCGGCGTGCGAATTGTAGCTGGCTTCGGCGAAGGCGCATGGAACGGCTTCATAGGCAACGTGGATGCTTTCACTATTGGCGTCAGCGCCTGCAACACCACTTACAACTTCGAGCCGCAGATAGGCCCGCCGACCGATGCGAACCAGTGCAAGAACAACGGCTGGAAGACCTACAACACTCCGCGCGCCTTCAAGAACCAGGGCGATTGCATACAGTACGTCAACACAGGAAAGTAGAAGAGCAACTACTTCAATCTCCTTTTAGCTCTTAGCTGAGCTTCATTACGGGAAGCCCCTGCGACAATCATGCGGGGCTTCCCGTTTTTGTCTGCGGGCTTGCGCGGAGCTTGCCCGGTGGACTCCCCTATGTTCGTTTTCTCTCTGCTGCGCTAGAATGAGAGCAAGCGGGTCGTATCCGAAGAGAGATAGCAAAGCCTATGTTCATAATTGAGGAATTGGACGGGCAGAAGAGGCGTTGGGAGTTGCAGGAAGGCACGCGCCTGACGATAGGCCGTGCGCAGGATAACAATATACGCCTGGACGACCTGAGAGTCTCGCGCCGCCACGCGGAGATTCGCGCCATCTCGCGCGAGCAGGCGGAGCTTTGGAACGTGAGCAAAGGCAATCTGGTTCTGGTCAACGAAGGGCAGATTACAAACGCCCCGCACACGCTCTGCACGGGCGACCGTATAAAGATAATCAACTCTGTCTTCAGCGTCGCCTGGAAAGACGACGCGCCGCTCCGTTATGTGGACGAGCCGCTTTCTATGGGAACGACGATGGTTCCGGCCACGCCCAGCGTCTCGCAGCTTCTGACCACCACCTTCTCGTCCCGTCAGACCAAGGAAGAAGAGCTTAAAGAACTCCGTCGAAAGGCGGAGATTCTGGCGCAGTTGTGCGAGATGAGCGCGGCACTCGCCACCGTCTTCGATACCGGAGCGATTCTTGATTACGCCACTGAAGTAGTCATGCGCTCGATTCCTGCGGATTGCTGCGCGGCGCTGGTCTCAGACCCTTGCGGCGATCCCAGGCCCGTCAGCCTTCGCTTTCGCAAGTCCGAGGGCGAACAGGTTAACGAGAGCACCATCAGCCGCACTGCCGTCAGAACCGCTATGGAAAAGCGCGTCATGCTCTCGTCTCATGACGTGACGCGCGACGTTGACCTGAACGTTAGCCAGAGCGCCGTCATGCAGGGCATACGCTCTCTGGCCTGCGCTCCTTTGGTAGGGCGCGAGGACGTGCACGGCGCGCTCTACATAGACCGCCGCGACGTTCTGGAAACCTTCACCGAAGTTGACACACAGCTTCTCGCAGCCGTCGCAGCGCAGGCCGCTACGGCCATAGAAGCCGCCAACGCGCACGAGCGCATGCGTCGTGAAGAGAGCGCACGCGCAGCCTTCGCACGCTTTATGCCCGAACACATCATCAAAGAGCTTGTAGAGAATCCGCAGAAATTCCAGTTGGGCGGAACGAACCGTCGCGTCACCGTCCTCTTCTGCGATGTGCGCGGCTTTGCCAAGCTGGCGCATCGCGCGCGACCCGAAACGATTGTAGACCTCCTGAACATTCTCTTCACAGAGATGGCCGCAGAGATTTTCAAGCATCACGGCACGCTCAATAAATACCTGGGCGACGGGTTGATGGCTCTGTTCGGCGCGCCCGTTCGCGGCGAGACCGATGCCGTAGACGCTGTCGCCGCAGCCATTGGAATGCAGAAACGCATCAAGGCCGTCAACATGCAACTCGCGGCCAAGCAGTTGCCGAACGTCATGCTGGGCATAGGCATCAACACTGGCGAGGCTACGGTCGGCTGCATAGGCGCGGAGCAACGCCTTGAGTACACGGCCATAGGCGACACGGTCAACATAGCGTCCCGCATAGAAGGCATAGCCCGGCCCGGCCAGATTCTTGTCACGAAAGAGGCCGCGCAGGAGTTGGGCGACCGATTCCCCTTGAGCGAACCCTGGGAGGTTCAGGTCAAGCACATAGATGACCCCGTTACTGTCTACAGCGTGAGCTACGACACGGGAGGGGAAGAGGATACGGCTGACAAAGCCTTGGCGTAGGGGATTACGAAGAACGAACGCGCCCGATGCCTGTAAGCGTCTTATGCTTTGCGGCCTGCGTGCTCTCACCGCCACAGCCACATCCGGCGTCACAGGTTGATGAGGTATTGCGCTTGCTCGTGCGAAAGGAGCGCAGGCGAGAGAAGACGCGCCGCGCGACGTAAAGCGCTGCGGCCAGTATGAAGAGCGTGACAAGAATTGTTTGCCAGTCGAACATCGCAACCTGTTTTTAAGTAAAGCCAAGCAGCCGCCCGCCCTGAAACGTGATGAGCGAGGCTATGTAGGCCAGCGCTAGCATGTAGCCAATCATGAAGAGCGGCCAGCGCCACGAGTTGGTCTCGCGTTTCACAATCGCCACCGTAGACATGCACTGAAGCGCAAGCACAAAGAAGACCATCATGGAGACAGCCACAAGCGGCGTCCACGCGGGCGAGCCGTCCGCGCGCTTCGCCTCGCGCACAGCCTCTATCAGCGATGATTCGTTCTCGTCAGAGCCTACGTTGTAGATGATGCTCAGGGTCGAGACGAGCGTTTCGCGTGCGGCGAATGATGAGATGAGCGCGATTCCCATCTTCCAGTCAAAGCCCAAAGGCGTAATCACAGGCTCTATCAAATGGCCTAGCCTGCCCGCGAAGCTATTACGCAACTGCTCGCCCTGCTCCAAGGCGCTCTCGTCCGAGGCTTCCGCCTTTGACGCTTCCTGATTCTGCGCGACAGCTTCGGCTGGCGTAGCGTTGCTTTTAACTTCCGTGCGCGGGAACGTCGCCAGCGCCCAGAGGATGATTGAGATAGCCAGAATGACTGTGCCTGCGCGGCGCACGAAGAGCCAGGCGCGCGACCAGATGGTTTGAAAGATGGTCAGAAAGTTTGGCACGCGATAGGGCGGCATCTCCAGCACAAGCGGCGGCGGCGGCGATTTCAAGATGGTGCGCTTGGCTATCCACGCGACGCAGATGGCGACCGCTATGCCCAGAAAATACATCGCCAGAATCATCAGCGCACCTACGGAGATGATGCCGAACACTCTCTGCGTGGAGAAGAACGCGGCTATCATCAGCGTGTAGACGGGAAGACGCGCCGAGCAACTCATGAAGGGCGCAATCATGATGGTCGCTATGCGGTCTTTCGGATTCTCAATCGTGCGCGTAGCCATGATGCCTGGAATGGCGCAGGCGAAACTGGATAGAAGCGGCATGAAGGCTTTGCCGTGAAGACCTACGCCGCGCATCAGCCTGTCCATCAGGAAGGCCGCTCGCGCCATGTAGCCGGTGTCTTCCAGTATGGCTATGAAGAAGAAGAGCAGCAGAATCTGCGGCAGGAAGACCAGCACGCCGCCCACGCCCGCAATCACTCCGTCCACCAGCAGGTCTGTGAAAAGACCCTGCGGCAACTGCGAGCGCGTCAGGCTGCCGAGCGCACCGAATCCCTTGTCAATCCAGTCCATAGGCACGGACGCCCACGAGAAGATGGCCTGAAAGATTAAGAGCATGACGAGGATTAGAATCACAGGCCCCATGACTTTGTGAGTCAGCACACGGTCTATGCGCTCGGTCGTGGTGGGAGCGTGCGAGTCCGGCGCTTCGTTCTTAGCCTCGCGCGAAACGCGCTCAATCCAATCGTAACGAGCAAGCAGAGGCTCCTGCCACCAGTTGCCGTCCGTTTCGGCCAGCCGCTCGCGTGCGCGGCGGATCGCTTCTCGCCGCTTCTCATCCTCCGGCAACTCGTCGCCGTAAAGCTCTCTGAGGGCGGCGTGCCTGTCTGCCGATGTTGTGTTGGGATGAATGAGCGCGGCCAACTCTCTTTCGGCCTGCTCGGACAGGCACCAGCCTGCTACAAGCCCACGACGCGCGCTGGCCGCGAGTATCGCGCGGCGAAGCTCTTCCAGCCCGCGCTTCTGCGATGCCGTGACCGGCACCACTTCAACGCACAAGGCTTCGGACAGGCGCTTGATGTCAACCTTCAGCCCTCTTTTTTCGGCTAGGTCGTACATGGTCAGGGCTACGACCATAGGGCGACCGTATTCCAGAAGCTGCGTGACCAGATACAGGTTGCGCTCAAGGTTGGTGGCGTCCACGACTGCGACTATCACATCGGGCGCAGGAAGACCAGCGATGCGTCCCGTTATCACGTCGCGCGCAATCTGTTCGTCAATAGAGGACGCGTCCAGGCTGTAAAGTCCGGGAAGGTCAATCAGTCGCGCGGGCGGCGCTCCTTCGGCCAAGAGCCACACGCCCTCCTTGCGCTCGACAGTGACGCCCGGATAGTTCGCCACCTTCTGACGAAGTCCCGTCAGCGCGTTGAAGAGAGTTGTCTTGCCTGCGTTGGGATTGCCCGCGAGAGCTACGAGGAGCGGGCGCGCTCTGCTCTCGGAAGTGTCGTCGCTCGTTTGACGCGAAGGGGAATCAAGGGTGGTGCTCATTACTTTGAGTGGACAACCGTGAAAGAAAGAGAGGCGCGAGAGAAGGGGAGTCCGTCGAGCGCGCTCGGCTCTCTTTCTTCTGGAAAGATTACTTTTATTGACCCGCGCTAACCGTAATCGTCTGCGCTTCCGTGCGACGAAGAGCCAGATGATAACCGCGCACGCGAACCTCTATGGGATCGCCTAAGGGGGCAGCCTTGATGACGCGCACCTGCGCTCCGGGCACGACGCCCATCTCCATTAACCTGCGCGCGATTGCGCCACTGCCGTTGACAGCTATGACGCGCGCATGAGCGCCAATCGGCAGGTTAGCCAGAGAAGAATTGATAGCCTCTACGCCGCTCTGCATTGCTCTATACATGGCCTAGATTTCCCGTCCGAGTCTGAAAAAATTAGTGCTGATAGATAATCTAAAGAGGAAAGCAGCAACAGCGCTTCCCTTATCCGCCACGGATTATAAGCGAATTGAAATTTAATTTCAATTTCATGTCTACGCTTTTTGATTACTGCTGTGTGACGGGAATGATGGCTAGGTCTGCGCGGACTGGCCCGAGTGGAGTAGTCGCGGTGATGCGTAGCGGAAGGCGGCGGCGGTCGTCCGAGACCCACAGGCGTAGGGCGTAACGGTCGCTCTGCGGGTCGTCCGTCGTCAGGGAAAGCTGTACGGCCTGAACTTTCTGCGAGCCAAGCTCTATGGTTTCGCGCTTGAGAGCGGTGATAAAGAGTGTGAGCGGGCGGTCGTTGACCAGAAGCGAGACGGCTGTGCGTTTCGTGGGCGTGAGATTAAAAGAGCGCAGGGCGTAGAAGACCGAGATGATGTCATGCGTGCCTACTGGAATCTCTATCCTGGTGCCTTTGTCCGTAGTGATGCTCCCGCGCTCCTGGTCTATGGTCAGCGTCTCATTGGTGCGCCGCCTTCCTTCCTGTAGATTCAACTCCGTGCGAAAGGGCACGAGCGTAGTCGGGTCAACGTAAGAGTTTATCTGGTCATTAACTGCAAAGAGGCGTTGCAGCGCACTGTTCGTCTGCCCGCGAAATGCCAGCAGCAATCCGTCGCGCCCGAAATATCTTGAGCGAGCGCGCACCTGGAAAGTGGTGGTGCCTACGGGCTGCGGGCTGTTGCCCAGATAGAAGTTGAAATTAAGCTGCTCGCCGACGGCGAAGGGAAGGCCGGAGAGCGGCGCGCCTCCTGCTCCGCCAGCGCCCGTGTTCGTAGGACTCGGCGGCGGCGTAGGGCGCGACTGCGGCCTCTGCGGATTAACCGGCGTGGGCTGCGTCTTGGGAATTGATGTGACGGGGCCGGTCGGCGGTGTCAACTGCGGCGCGCCTTCGGGCAGTTGAGAGCCTACAATCTCCGCGCGAATGTCTCCGACCTTGTAGCGCGCAGTTATCAGCACTGGAACGTGGCGCTCGTCGTCGCTGAAGTAGACCTTGACCTTGTAGTCGTTGAACTTGGTGTCGGCGCTCGTGCGAACTTCCGTGATGACGGTGTTGAATGAGCCGACCTTGGTCTTCACAATCTCCTGGCCCACGACCTTCAGTTGCGCTTTGTACTCTATCTGGTCGTAAACGATATTAAAGTAGTAGGTGGAGCGTGCAGCGAGCGGCAGAGCGCGCAGGCGATAGATGGCCGAGAGGAAATCGAAGCGGCCCGGAAACTCTCCCAGTCGCAGCTTGTTCGGAATAGCGTCCACGCCCACGGGCGCGTTGTACTCGCTCGTGCGGTCGGAGGTGTTCCCGCCCTCGCGTATCACTTCGGTAGAGCGAAAGGGAATCCCCGTCGCGGGGTCAATAAAGGTCGTGTAGTCGTTGTTGATGCTGTAGAGCGCCACGTTGACGACCTCTGTTGTCTCAATGTGCGCGCGAAGCTCCAGGCCCGGACGGTCGAAGATAGTCCCGCCGTTGGCTATGAAAAGCTCTATGTGCGCGGCATTGATAAAGTTTGAGAAGGAGACGTTGTAAGTCAGGCGCTCTCCGACTCTGTAGATTGACGGAGAGAAAGAGATGTTTTCAACGTCCCTCTTGCTTTGCGCCGCAAGCGGCACAAAGATGAACAGTAGGATGACGGCGGCTGCCGGTAGCATAAGCTCTCGTTTCAAATGTCGGTTCCCCTTTTGCTTTCGGTTCCAACCTGGCGCACGCTTTTCGGGCGCGCCCGGTCAGTAATACACGCGCACGCGCAAGAGATGTTCCCGCTCGTTTCCTGGGCAGAATAACAAACCAGCGAGGAAAGGCAAAAGGATAGTGAATAATGAATAGAAAGAATGCTTCGTCTATTCACTAGCTCTTTCCATCTCGTTGATTATCTTTTCCGCAGCGCGGGGCATGTCGGGGGCTTCCAGGATGGCGCGGCCTATGACCAGGTAGTCTGCGCCAGCGCGTACGGCTTCAAGCGGAGTCATGACGCGCTTTTGGTCGCCGTGGGCCGCACCCGTAGGGCGCACGCCGGGAGTAACTACAAGGAAATCTTTGCGCTCGACGGCAGAGCGTATGAGCGAAACTTCGCGCGGCGAAGCAACCACGCCGTCCATGCCGCATTCGGAAGAGAGACGCGCCAGCCGCTCTACTTGTTGCTCTACGCCAGACGACAATCCGACTTCCGAGAGCATGGACTCGTCCGCGCTCGTCAGCATGGTAACGGCTATGATTGAAGGGCGCGCGATATTTTCTCTAGCCGCCGCTTCGTGAACTCCCGCCACTGCTCGTCGCATCATCTCGCTTCCGCCGAGGGCGTGTACGTTGAAGATAGAGACGCCCAGGCGCGCGGCCTCTACGCCTGCGCGTGCGACCGTGTTGGGGATGTCGTGGAATTTCAAGTCCAGAAAGACACGCGCGCCCGCTTCGACTATCTCGCGCACGATTGCGGGGCCTGCGGCGGTAAAAAGCTGCGAGCCTATCTTGAACATGCCCGCGTAATCCTTGAGGGCCGCGAAAATCTCGCGCCCTTCGGTGGGCGTCTCGACATCGAGCGCGATTATCAGTCTATCTCTAGCGGCTACTTTCATCCTTCCGGCACTCGTCTCTCTTTGCATTCGGCTCCTGTTCTTGTTCGACCTTTTAAGCTGCGACCGGCGCTTTCACGCTTGAGCCAACGGCTTCGTCCAGGTTGCGAAATCCACCCTGGGTTAATCTCTCCTGAAGCCCTTTGTTAATGTCGCGCACTAAGCCTGCGCCTTCGTAGATGAAGCCCGTGTAGATTTGTATGAGGCTCGCGCCCGCGCAAATCTTTTCCCAGGCGTCGTCGGCGCTGAAGATGCCGCCCACGCCTATGATTGGGATGCGACCGCGCAGCCGTCTATAAAGGGATGCAATGACTTCCGTAGAGCGCGAGCGAAGCGGAGCGCCGCTTAAGCCCCCTTCGCCGCACGCCTCCACGATACTTGCGGAAGTCTTCAGGCCCGCACGGTTCGTAGTGGTGTTCGTAGCGATGATGCCCTCGATGCCTGCGCCGAGCGCCACGTCGGCTATGGCTTCCAGCGCGTGCTCGTCCAAATCAGGCGCAATCTTGACGAGCAAAGGGAGGGGATTGGTCGCGCGTCGTGTTGCAAGCTCACGGTTACGCGCCTGTAGCGCCTGTAGCAGAGCTTGGAGCGCGTCCGCATTTTGAAGCCCGCGCAGGCCTGGCGTATTCGGAGAACTGACATTCACCGCCACATAATCCGCTACCTCGTAAACGCTCTCGAAGCTGGCAAGATAATCGGCTGTGGCGTCTTCGACCGCAACGGCGCGGCTCTTTCCAATGTTGACGCCCAGGACGCAGGCAGGACGATTGATGCTGAGACGCTCGGCCACTCGACGCGCCCCGTCATTATTAAAGCCCATGCGATTAATCAGAGCCTTGTCCGCCGGAAGACGAAAGAGGCGCGGGCGCGGGTTGCCGGGCTGCGGCAGATTCGTCACCGTCCCGACCTCTATAAAGCCGAAGCCGAGCGCAGACAATCCTTCGACCGCCACGCCGTTCTTGTCAAAGCCTGCGGCTAAGCCTACAGGGCTATTAAACGAAAGACCGAAGCGGCGCAAATCTTTGAAAGGCTCGCTCGCGTAGCGGCGCGCCATCATGCTTCTCAAGACGCGAGGGCGCAGCCCCGCCTCGCAAAAATGGAGCGCCATCTCATGAGCGGCTTCAGGCGGCAGCCTGAAGAGAATGGGTCGGAGTATGGAATGATAGAGCATCGAAGACGGTTTTCAGTTTACAGTTTTCAGTTTTCAGTGCAAAGCTGCCGCAAGCCCAGAATCGCGCGCAAGAGGCCGTGGCCGCTTCCGTCCTTTCAAGCGCAAGGTGGCTGTGAAACAGTTTGAAGGAGATTGGTATGAACAAGACAATCGTCATCGCGCTCTTGCTTATTTCGGCAACGGCGCAAGGCTTCGGGCAAGGCGCGCCCGAAGGAAAGCGCAAGATAAATTTCTCAAGCGTCTACACAGACCTCAATACACAGTGCCGTAGCGCGGTGACGAAGGCAGAGGAACGGGAGTTGGAGGCCAGGGGGGACGACATTCCATTCGTCTGTAAGGGCTACGGCGGTTACGAAATCCTGCTCGCCTCGCACGGAGCTATCACGCAGTTCGAGGTTCGCATAAAGGGTAGAGACGCAGAGAGCGTTGTGTATGAGATGCTGTCCATAAGCGACCCCATTTACACGCGCAAGGTAGAGTGGCGGCTAGCGGACGGTGTGCCCTTCGCAGTGATTTTCAGGCGCGACGTGAACGACGAAGAGAGTGACCCGGCTGCGAAAAAGAAGATAGGAGAGGTGCTGAGGGTCGTCGGCCTTAAAGACCGGAAGATTGATTTCGAGGTTGACGTGAAGAAGAGCGCGAATCCCAACGAAGAGGCCCGACGCATGGCCGACAACGCTTATGCCAAAAGCCGGTAGCCGCGCGAACTGCCGCTTACTGCAAAATAGATTGAAGCCGCGCGTCCGGTGTAGTGACTTACACAACTGACCGCCTTCACGTCCTCGCGGCGGTCGGCCAAAGGAGTCGCTGAAACTTTATGAGGTTACGAGTGAAAAAGAGCCGACTGATTGTCGTCGCCGCGCTGAGCATGGTTTTAAGCTGTGCGAGCGCCGCTTTCGCGCAGCGAGCGCCTGTCGCTGGCGGATACGTCAAAACTCCCACAGGCAGCGCCGAAGTAGCGGCTGCGGCCCGTTTCGCCGTCAGAGAGCAAGGGCTGAAGGATGGCACCTTAAACTTTCTTGATTCGATTCAGAGCGCGGAGGTTCAGGTCGTCAAGGGTCGCAACTACAGGCTCAGCATGAAAGTGTGGGCTAGCGGCGACACGAAGGACGTGCGCGCAATCGTCTATAAGAATCTTGAAGGAGAGTATTCGCTCTCCAGTTGGGAAGTCGTCGGCACCCCTACCAAGGCTTCGTTCTTTCCGCAGTATTATTCGGACTCGCCGCTTGAGCAGCTGATGAAAGCGATTGATGACGCTTATGGATCAAGGGCGCTTGGCCGCCTGGATGCCCGCCGCCCTTATCTGGGGAAGGTAAGAATCGAGATAACGCATTCGCTTGCCGAAGATGGCTCGAAGGATCAGTATGAGATAAGAACCTTCAGGACGCTCGCACAGGCCGAACGCTGGCTCAAAAGCCGCGAGGTGGAAGGCGGGTTACCCGTTAGGGAGACGAGGCCGTTGTGGGAATGCGCGAACGGGAGATGTGATTGGGATTTCAACGGCGGCATCCTGCACAACCATCTCTACCTGCAACAAGTCACCTACGTCTTCAGACGCGGGCGGCCCTACATCAAGACCATCTCGCTGCTTGACGGCGATTGAGCGCGCGGCACGACTCTCAACGCTTACTCAGGAACATTCATAAAGAGAGCCGTCCTGCTTCCTCACTTGTCACGCGCCACTGTTCTTGTTAGTATCCAACGCCAATGGATTTTGTAGAGAAGGCACGCATCATGGACGGGGCGCGTATCAATCGCGCTCTGGCTCGGCTCGCTTCGGAGATTGTGGAAGAGAATCACGGCGCGACAGATCTTTATCTGGTGGGAATACGCCGTCGCGGAGTCCCCTTGGCCGAGCGCATGGCAGATAAGATTGCAGACCTCGAAGGCAATCGCCCGCCCGTAGGCATCCTGGACATCACTCTTTACCGCGACGACCTTTCGACCGTAGGCGTCAATCCCGTGGTCAATCGCACGGAACTGCCCGGCGACATAGAGGGCCGCAACATAGTCCTGATTGACGACGTGCTCTACACCGGGCGCACAATCCGCGCGGCGCTTGACCAATTGATTGATTTCGGTCGCCCGCGCCGCGTGCAACTGGCCGTGCTGATTGACCGTGGCAAAGAGCACAGGGAGTTGCCGATTCAGGCGGACTACATTGGCAAGGTCGTGCCTACGAAAAAGAGCGAGATAATAAAAGTGATGCTCACGGATTTTGACGAGGAAGAAGGCGTCGCCATCGTCGAGCGGCCCACGGCGGAGAGTTAAAGGGAAGCGGTCAGCGATGGCCGCTTTTTTATTGCGCGCAAAAAAGGATGAGCACGAATTTTAATCGAAAAGATTTGCTTGGCATACGCGAGCTTTCACCCGCAGAGATTACGCACATCCTTGATACGGCTGAGAGCTTCCGCGACGTGTCACGCCGCGAGATTAAGAAGGTTCCTACTTTGCGCGGGCGCACCGTGATTAATCTCTTCTTCGAGGCTTCCACGCGCACGCGCACCTCTTTCGAGATTGCTGCCAAGCGGCTTTCGGCGGATGCCATCAACATCTCCGCGTCAAGCTCAAGCGTCACAAAGGGCGAGACTCTTCTTGATACCGCGCGCAATCTTGAGGCTATGGCTCCCGATTGCATAGTCATTCGCCACAATTGCGCGGGCGCGCCGCACCAACTAGCGCGCATCTGTCGCGCTGGCATAGTCAACGCAGGCGACGGCTCGCACGAGCACCCGACGCAGGCTCTACTCGATGCTCTGACCATACGCGAGCATAAAGGCGGAATCGAGGGGCTTAAGGTAGCCATCATCGGCGACATTCTTCATTCAAGAGTGGCGCGCTCGAACATACACCTGTTGACGGCGCTCGGCGCAAGCGTCTCTGTGGCGGGGCCGGGCACGCTCGTTCCCAAAGATTTCACCGAGCTTGTGGAGAAGGGTTTGAGAGTCGAGCGCCGCATAGAGGATGCGATTGAAGGCGCGGACGTGGTGATGATTCTACGCATTCAGCGCGAGCGGCAAACGTCCGCCTTCTTCCCTTCCATGCGCGAGTACGCCGTGCATTACGGCCTGCACCTGGAGCATCTGACGCTGGCTTCACAGGACGCGATTGTCATGCACCCTGGCCCCATGAATCGCGGCATAGAAATAAGCTCTGAAGTGGCAGACGGCTCGCGCTCTCTGATACTCGACCAGGTTTCAAACGGCGTGGCCGTTCGCATGGCTATTCTTTACCTGCTGGCGGGAGGCGGAAGAGCGGGCGGCGACGTTGATGACACGACAAAGAGGATTGGAGAATAGGAACCGACAGGACAGATGAGACTGTTAATCAAAGGCGGCTATCTGATTGACCCGACCGTGGGCGAGAACGCGGGCCGTGACCTGCTGATTGAAAAGGGGCGCGTCGCAGCCGTGCTTAAACCGGGCGAAGATGCTCCCGAAGACGCACAGGTCTTCGACGCCACGGGGCTGGTCGTCGCTCCCGGCTTCATAGACATGCACGTTCACCTGCGAGAGCCTGGGCAGGAGTACAAGGAGACGATTGAGACGGGCGCGCGTGCGGCTGTGGCGGGCGGCTGGACAAGCGTCTGCGCCATGCCGAACACAGACCCAGTCAACGACAATCCCGCCGTCACACGCTTTATCATTGAGCAGGCCGAGCGCGCACATCTCGCCAACGTCTTTCCCATAGGCGCGATTACCAAGGCTTCGGGCGGCGCGGAGTTGGCCGAGATGGGCGAGATGAAACGCGCAGGTATTGTGGCCGTTTCCGATGACGGGCGGCCTGTGCCTTCTTCGGGGATGATGCGGCGGGCTATGGAGTACGCGCGCGGCTTTGACCTTGTGGTCGTTGACCACTGCGAAGAGCGCTCGCTGGTTGCAGGCGGAGTGATGCACGAAGGGCGCATGTCTCTGATTCTGGGACTTCGCGGGATGCCTGCTGCGGCTGAAGAGATTGATGCGATTCGTGACTGCCTGCTTGCGGAATTGACGGGAGCGCGCGTTCATCTGGCGCACGTCTCCACGCGCGGGGCGATTGAGGCCGTCAGACGCGCCAAGCACAAGGGGCTTGACGTGACGTGCGAGGTCGCGCCGCATCACTGGGCGCTGACGGACGAAGTCGTGGAAGGCTACGACACAAACACTAAGATGAACCCGCCTTTGCGAAGCCGCGAGCACGTCTACGCCGTTCTCGAAGGATTAAGAGACGGAACGATTGACGCCATAGCCACAGACCACGCGCCACACCACGCGGACGAAAAAGCGCTTGAGTACGACCACGCGCCTTTCGGCGTCACGGGGCTTGAAACGGGAGTCGCCCTGGCGCTGGACAGGCTGGTTCACGAAGGCGTCATAGGTTTAGAGCGACTCGTAGAACTCTGCTCCGTCAATCCCGCACGTATCTTCAGGCTCGCGGACAGAGGCACGCTGAAGCAAGGCGCAATCGGAGACGTGACGATTCTAGACCCGGATTTAAGCTGGACTTTCGATGCCGCGAAATCCAAATCAAGGAGCCGCAACACTCCGTTTGATGGCTGGCAATTTCGCGGCGCTGTGGTCGCCACAATCGTCGCAGGCCGCATAGTCTACGAGCACCCTGAGTTGAAACAGATCAGAGAGCGGAACGAGGCGAATAAGAGGGAAGAGATAGAAGCAAAGCGATAGGCAGAGTTTTACCTTAATATAAAGAGAGACCCGTTTGCGCTCTCCCCTTCGCAAACGGGTCTCTCTTTCGACGGTCGCTCACTTACGTCTTAACAGGAACGACCGATTCCTCAATCTTGTTGGAAGCTTGCACGCGCTCTCCCCTTCGCGTGCAAGCCCCCTCCATACCGGCAACCGCGAGGGCTACCGATCTCGTAAAAATTTTCAACGAACAGTAGAAGCGGGCAGCGCCACACTCTGATTGAGTATGATGCCGAACTCCGTGCCCGGCTTCACCACGGCCTCTTTGCCCTTAGAGAAATAAGCGCCCGCGACGCCAAGTCCTGCTCCTATGCCTGCGCCAATGCCTGCACCCTTGCCGCCGCCTGCGATTGCGCCTATCAGAGCGCCCGTGGCTGCGCCGCCGCCTATGAAGACTACGTTGCGCTTTGTAGAGCCTCTGCCCGTCACCTGTCCTTCTTCGTCATAGGTGGCCGTCTCGTTCTGAAGGGCTGTCAAAGAACCGTTGATGGCGCGCGTAGTGCCGTTGGGCAGTTGCAACGAGACGAAAGCAACCTGAATCCAGCCCGCCTTGCTCTTGCGCTGAGCGCGTTTGACGTTCGTCACGCGCCCTGTAATCGTGCTCCCCGCCGGAATGACCTCAACGCCGCGCACGTAAATCGGAATCACCGTGGTAGTCGTAAAGCGGTCGCCTATGCGCGCCGTCTCAGAGCTTATCTGCTCGTTCATGCGAACCTGCACGACCTGTCCGGCAGGCACGTTGTAGTAAGCGGGCGACGTGTTTCTCACGGGTCGCGTCGCTCTGGTCAGGCGAGGCGTGCGGCGCGTGCGTCTGGTTTGAGCCAGGGCCGGAAGAACATTTGCCGCCACGAGCGCTACTAGAATCAGAGATGCAAAGAGCCGCCGCGCCAGATTTTTATGAAACTGAAACATGATGACCGCTCAAGCTTTCAATCAATCTTAAATAAGAGCCGCGCAGCCTCTCGACCTGGCGCGCATGGAGTAAGAGCAACGAGCGTGCCATCAACGGAAAACACGCGGGCTTAAATTTAAGTTGAGTTATTTAACCAGTTAGAAAAAGAGAAGCGAGGTTGAGGTCACAACCGGCGGGCCAACGTCTTAAACGATGTACGCAAGCGGTGTAGTCGTCGCGCACGATATGGTATGAGAAGGTTCTGGATTTTCCGCACGCGGCACGAACGACAGGCGCTCAATTATCCGCAGCCACGGCGCGCTCCTGCCGAGCGGATTCTTCATCCTCATCGAAAAGCTCCGTCTGAACAGGGTCAAGGCCAAGCACCTCTCGCACGCGCGAAAAGCTGCGGCGATGAATCGCCGTCGCGCCCAACTCTTTCAGCGCGCGGCAGTGCGCGGGCGTTGGATAGCCCTTGTGCGAGGCCAGCCCGTAGCCCGGAAACTGCCTGTCCAACTCTTTCATCACTGCGTCGCGCGTGGTCTTGGCTATGATGGATGCGGCGGCTATGCTGGCGGAGAGCAGGTCGCCGCGAATGATGCCGCGCTGCGGACAGTGGCAGTCAGGAATCTTTCGCGCATCGACCAGCAGGTAATCCGGCTCGACCGTTAAAGCAAGAACTGCGCGACGCATCGCCAGAAGTCCTGCGTGATATATGTTCAGGCTGTCTATATCATCAATCTCCGCGTAGCCCACGGCCCAGGAGAGCGCGTCTCGTTTAATCTGCGCGGCCATCTCTTCACGCTTCGCGGAATCCATAATCTTTTTTGAATCATTCAGGCCGCGAAGCTTGTAGTCTTTCGGGAGAATAACGGCGGCGGCTACGACCGGGCCTGCCAAGGGAGCCATCCCTGCCTCGTCAACTCCCGCGATACGCTCAAAGCCTTCGGCCCAAAGCTCTGTTTCAAAGCGAAGGATTTTTCTGAGACGCTGAGCCTCCTTCAGATTTTTTCTGCGCCGCGCGCGAATCTTCTTTGCCAGTTCACGCACGCCGCGACGCCCGTCACGCTCCAGAGCCGCCAGCAAACCCCTCGGCAGAACCGCTCTATCATCCAGAAAGCGCTCCTTCAAAACCGAAAGCGGAAGCTGCAAGAGTTCCACGAGCGCAGGCGAAGTTTGAGAGTTGGAATCTGTATGCAACTCTTCCTTTACCTGCCCGGCTCCTGCGCCCGTCTCGTTTTGTTCATCGGAGAGCATTGCTGATTAACTCAAAACTTAGTGCGACTGTTTATAAAGGCGTATGAGCCTGTCAAGATTGTCTGCCTCGCGTATGCTTTTGTCCACGCGCTCGCGTTTGAAGCGCGGGATGCGTAGGACGTAACCGGCCTCGTAACGATTGGTCTTCTGTATATCCTGAAAATCAACCTCTATGACCATAGCGGGTTCAATCTCTACGTTGCGCCCGCGAGTGGTGATGATGTTGGGTTCAAGGCGCGTGGTCAAATCCCGCAAGGTCTCCTCGGAAAAGCCCGTACCAACCTTGCCCACGGTTTTGAACTTGTCTTTGTCGCGTATGGCTACGACCAGGCTCGAAAGAGTTCCGCGCCTGCGGCCCGAACCCCAGATGCCGCCGACCACCACGACATCGAGAGTCTCGAAGGCTGGCTTCAATTTCATCCAGTTCTCAGCGCGTCGCCCAGGCGTGTAGGTGGCGTCAGGGTCTTTCGCCATCAACCCTTCGTGTCCAGCCTTGATGGCTTGCCTGAAAAATTTCTCTTCGTCCTCAATCCTGCTTGATTCAATCGACTCGGTCATCTTCACGCGCTCGGTCGTGCGAAAGAGTTTTTGAAGACGAGCGCGGCGCTCGCTCTGCGGTATCTGCATCAAGTCCTCTCCATCCAGGTAGACAAGCTCGAAGAGATAGAGCACAAGCGGAATCTCGCGCGCCTTCTCTTCAATGCCATGCACTCGGCCCAGGCGCATCAGCACAGATTGAAAGGGCAGCTTCTTTTTCAACTTCGGGTCGTAGGCGACCGCTTCGCCCTCTACAATCGCGTCGCCGCCCGTCCAGGCTTTTGATAGAGCCTCCACAACATCAGGCATGGCCGCAGTGTCGTCGTTCAGGCGGCGCGAGTAGAGACGGACTTCAGGCTTACGGCCAGCCTTGATGTGAATCTGCAACCGCGCCCCGTCGTACTTAATCTCGAAGATTACTTTCTTGCCCGCAAGACGTGTGAAGATTTCCTGCGCGTCGTCGACCTTGTGCGCGTTCATGAACTGGTAAGGGCGAAAGAGCTTTAGACCCGCGCGGTCAAGGCTTCTTTGCCCGCGACTGGCGCGCGTGGCCGCGAGTCCTATGTCGTTCGACATGGCGTAGAGATGTTCTACAGAGCTTGCGTCGACATCAAAGGCGCGGCTGATGGCGCGTGCGAGCGTGCCGAAGCCAACGTTTATACGCATCTGGTTGAGCACCATGCGCGTGAAATACTTCGCGCCGTTGGCGGTGGTGTTCGTGAAGACGTACTCGATTAATTTCAAGCGGTCTTCGTCGCGCTTGACTATCTGGTTCGTGCGTTGCCAGAGTTCGTCCACGGTCATGCGGTCGCGCCCGCCCGCATGCGCGGCTGCTATCTCGCTCATGTCGCCCGTGCGTTTGACTTCGTCCTCAATCTCGCTCTCTTCCACGCCCGCAATCTCCGCGAGCGCGGCGCGTATGGTGCCTGGCCCTATGCCGAGCTTGTCTGAAAGCTGCGGGTCTACAACCTCGCTTGCTGTAAAATGCGCGACCGCTTCCAGCGTGCGCTTGTCTACGGCCTTAAAGGTGTCCGCGAGCAGCCGGACTCTTTCCGCGTCGTTGCGCGATTGGCTGATGCGGTCATAGACTTCTGCTAGCCTAGAAAATTTCATAGCGCGTTTGGCCCGATGAAAGTTTTGAATCGAACAAGCAGCAGTTAAGCTAGCAGGAGTTTTACTGAGTACGCAAACGGCAGCGCGTTTTATATTAAAAATGATTGAGGCGTAAGAAGAGCATGGCGAAATCTAAAAAGGCAGCGAGGCTGGAAGAACTGGCGGCGCAGATACGCGTTTGCACGAAATGCCCACTGTGGGAATCGCGCACGTTGGCCGTCCCCGGCGACGGCAAGCTTTCTTCCAAAGTAATGATTATTGGCGAAGCGCCCGGAAGGGAAG
This sequence comes from Pyrinomonadaceae bacterium, assembly GCA_014534425.1. GTDB lineage: Bacteria > Acidobacteriota > Blastocatellia > Pyrinomonadales > Pyrinomonadaceae > JACVRN01. The sequence goes on along the minus strand of JACVRN010000009.1, from coordinate 22,042 downwards.
AGGACGAGTCGGGCCATCCCTTCGTAGGCTCCGCAGGCAGATATTTAGACCACGTGCTTGAAGGCACGGGCCTCGACCGCTCTGACTTCTTCATCACCAACACGGTCAAGTGCCGCCCGCCGAAGAACCGCACGCCGAAGAGATTGGAGGTAGAGACCTGCACCTCCAACTATCTTTTCGAGCAGATAGAGCTTGTTAATCCGAAGCTGATAATGTTGCTCGGCGCTGTGGCCGCTAAGAAAGTGCTCGGCGTCAAGAGCATCAACGAAGCGCGCGGTCGCGTCATAAAACACGAGGGCCGAAAGTATCTTGTGGGCTATCACCCTGCGGTCAGGTTTTACCGCGAAGACCTCGGACAAAAAGTCAAAGAGGACTTCGCGCGTCTCAAGCGAGAGGTGAAAAAGTTATAGCCCGCGCAGCTTTCATGCTCAAGATGTCTCGAAGCGCGGCATGAACTTTGTACGTAATCGTACTGTGATGGCTCAGTATGAAGTGCTAATTTTCAGGGCACGCCTGATTTCTTATCCCTCTGTTATTCCCCTTCGTTAACGCATGAGTCGTAAGCGAACGCGCGCGTGTAGCGCGTCTGTTCGAGAATTAATCATTCTAGAGGGACACTTCAAAAAAGAGGAGATGAATCGAGATGGCTAAGGGTGGAGCAGCAAAGCGAGAGTTGATTGATACGGGCAACGACAAGCGCTACGTCAGGCGCAACGAGAAGGGGCAGTTCGACGAGGTCGACGAACAAAGCCGCTCTCTTTCACAGGACGTTAAGAAGCACGCCAAGAAGACAGTCAAATCAGGCCAAGGCGACAAAGGCGACCAGAAGCGAAAGAAGTAAGAATATCTCAGGACAGGTAAAAGAATAGATGGCAACCGGTAAAGGAAAGAAGTCCGCAAAGAAAAAGAGCGGTAAAGGCGCGGGCAAGAGTCGTGTGCGAGAGGTTCAGAAGCAGCCCAAATCGCCAATGCCCGCGCAGCATCAAGCGAAGCCTGGGATAGAATCCGCACTCAGCCCCAGGCCGCAGTACGACGCGCCGCTCTACAACGGCTCAGGCAAGTTGAAGGAAAGGGTCGCGCTGATAACCGGCGGAGACTCAGGCATAGGCCGCGCCGTGGCCGTTCTCTACGCGCGCGAGGGCGCTGACGTATCAATAGTTTATCTGCCCGAAGAACACGAAGACGCAGAAGAGACACGCCGCGCTGTAGAGCGTGAAGGGCGAAGGGCGCTGCTTATTCCGGGCGACGTGCGTGATGCTGAGTTTTGTAAACAAGCCGTAGAGCAGACCATCAAAGAGTTCGGCCACCTGGACATTCTGGTCAATAACGCAGCGTTCCAGCAGCACCAGAAGTCGCTCGAAGATATTACGGAAGAGCAGTTGGATATGACCTTCAAGACGAACATCTACGGCTACTTCTTCATGGCAAAGGCTGCGCTCGCAAGTTTGAAGGAAGGAGCCAGCATCATCAACACAGGCTCCATCACGGGGCTTCAGGGAAGCAAGGAACTGCTGGATTATTCTTCGACCAAGGGAGCGATACATGCTTTCACTAAATCGCTCGCGCAGAATTTGGTCGAGCGAAAGATACGCGTCAACTGCGTAGCGCCCGGCCCCGTCTGGACGCCGCTTAACCCTTCGGATAAGCCTGCGGAGAAGATTCCAGAATTCGGCGCAGACACTCCCATGAAGAGACCCGCGCAGCCGGAAGAGATAGCGCCTGCCTACGTCTTCTTCGCCTCGGAAGCAGACTCAAGCTACATCACGGGCGAAGTGCTCACGCTCCTGGGCGGCGAGACGACTGCGGCATAAAAACTTCGCTTGAATAAAAACAGGGCGAGCGGAATCAATCTTGACTCTGCTCGCCCTTCTTATTTTATGAGTGCTGCTATTCGAATGCTTCCGTGAGTTTGCGGAAGAGCCTGGGCGCGTGCTGCCGCTTCAGGAGAGCGCGCAGTTTCATGCGCGCCTTGTGAAGCTGCGATTTGGATGTGCCAACAGAGCAACCCATTATGCGCGCGACCTCTTCGTGCTCGTAGCCTTCTATGTCGTGCAGCACGAAGGTTGTGCGATAGCCGGGCGGCAGTTGGGCAATCGCATTGTCTAGGGCTATGCGGTCGACCACAGGCATCGCGCCGGGGTTTTCTGTCCCAGGCTCTATGCGATCCGGCGTCTCTTCATCTTCAGAACTGCGCTCGTCGCGCACCTTCTTCTTACGAAAGTGCATGAGCACCTGATTGACCGTCATGCGGTGCAGCCAGGTGGTAAAGGCGGATTCCCCGCGAAAGCTTCCTATCTTTCGGAACAACTGCACGAAGACATCTTGAGCTAAATCTTCTGCCTCTGACTGATTCTGCGTCATACGCAGGCAGAGGGAATAAACGCGGCGATGATGCCGCCTGTAAATCTCTTCGAAAGCCGCCATGTCGCCACGGGATGCCGCCTGCGTCAACTCGTGATCGCTTGCGCCAGCCACATTGCGCTCGCCGCCTTCGTCTTCAACCGTCTGCCAGATGGGATAAACTTCTGTCGTCATAATGTCATCTAACTGAACGTCTATAAATACCCTGCTTGCCCTCGGTTTACTTCAACCGCCTGGTTGATTTCCAAGACAACCGCTATTATACTTAAGTCATCTTAAATATTCAAGTCAGTTAAGTACTGGAGGCTGCTGATGGCCGAGATTTCGCCGGAGAAGGTGACGGAGATTTTGGACGGTTTTGGCGAAGCTATGTCGCGGCTGATGGTGGATCAGTTGCAGAAACACCTGTCGGAGCTAGATTTAACGCTCCCGCAGGTTCAGGTCTTGAGGATTCTTCACCGTGAAGGGACTGTCCCTACGGGGAAGCTGGCTCAATGCCTGAGGATTTCAGCGCCCGCCACTACGCAGTTGACAGACCGTCTGCTGCGGAAGGGCTTGATTGAGCGCAGGGCTTCAGAGGACGACAGGCGCGCAGTGCTGGTGGCGCTCTCGGCTGAAGGTCAGGGCCTCATAGACAAGTTCCGCGAGCGGCGCAACGCCATCTTCGGCGCGGCCCTCTCACAGTTGAGCGAAGCCGAGCAGGCGCAGGTCGTCTCGTCGTTGCAGAAGGTGATAAGGGTTCTAACTGAGTTTGAAGCCAAGAATTGAATGATGAGAAACAACTTGATGTACAAGGGGAAAGAGGAAATGAGAACGATTATGAAGAAAATGCTCGCTCTGGCGGCTGCGGTCGTGATTGCGAGTTCGGCTGTGGTGGCTGCGCCGAAGAGTGCTAACGAAACCGAACAGAGCTACCAGCAGGTCTCAAAGCAGGTTCGCCACGAGCTTTTGACGCTGCCTTACTTCGGTGTCTTTGACAATCTGGCTTACAAGGTAGAGGGCAGTACCGTGACCTTGTACGGCCAGGTGGTGCGTCCTTCCACGCGCAAGGATGCGGAGCGACGCGTGGCTAAGATTAAGGGCGTGGAGCGCGTTGTGAACCAGATAGAGGTGCTGCCGCTCTCTAACTTTGACGATTCCATTCGCATCAGCACCTATCGCGCTCTGGCGCGCACGGGCGGTCTCTACCGCTACCTGATGGGCGCTAATCCTTCGGTTCGCATCATAGTGAATCGCGGGCACCTGACGCTCGAAGGCGTGGTGGCGAACAGTGGCGACAGGAACCTTGCGAACATAGTCGCCAACAGCGTTCCGGGCGTGTTCTCTGTCACGAATCACCTGCGAACGGATAAAGACGCCGAAGCCTACTAAAGCGGCCTGGCTTTAAAGAGCTAGAGAAATAGAGATGGCCGGATGAGAGACCATAATATCTCTCATCCAGCTATTTTTATATCGGGGAGCCATTCAAATTGATGGATTAAAATGTTTCAATCCTTTCCGTCAAGCTCTGTCTGAAACCGTACGGACATGATGCTCTTCACCTGCTATCTTGAGACGAAATTCCCCCATACAAAATGGATTTCATATGAGCTGAGCATTGTCTGCTCATTGATTTAGCCGCGCATTGATGACCTGTAAAGGCAAGCCTCTGCGTTGCAGAACGAGCAAAGGGTGGGTTGATGGAGGGTGAGCTTGGCTTTGAGCGAGGCTCACCCTTTATCTCAAACAAGATAGAAGTTTTCAAGGGGAAATCGGGAAATATGAACAGGGAAGCAGGGCGTGAAAGATTAACTTTTAAGGTGGAATGCACCTGGTGCGGCGTTATTATACGGCGCAGTAACGTCAAGGACTCGCGCGGCATGTGCTTGAAATGCTACGCGCGAATGCTGAGCGACCACGCACGCTCGCACGAGAACGGCAACGCCCCGCGTTGGGCCAGCGACCGTTAAGATTTACCCAAGCCCCAACTGTCTGCGGATTATCCTGCGCGGGTGTTTGGGAGAAGTGCGCGGGGTCTATAACTTTATTGCAACAAGGGCTACATTTGTTCGCAATCAGTATGCAACAGAAGTGTTCAGCTTTGATTCACACCGGGCTAATATCCCTTCCTAACAGTCTCTCACCTTCGATTTACGTCCCATAGTCAGACACGCTTGGTCAAATTGCTGGTTGTAACCGGCAGAGCGATTGGTTAGATTCTTAATTGGGTTTGCCAGCAATCCTACCGGCAAACCTTTAAGCCCTAATAAGAAGAGCAAATCCGGCATGGCTGCTTACCCTGGCCGTGCTTTAACGCGAAGCCTGAAGTTATCCCCTTATTTTGCTTTGGGTACGCGCAGCGAAAGGATAAAAGATTGTATTCCCCATCCCCTGGCAATTTGCTTTCATGCCATTCTTCCAGCGTCTCCCAGAAAATCAGAATTTCCGCCACCTTCCTTCTAGCGCTTTTCTCCATAGTTTTAAGCATCTCTTCCGCTTCGGCCCAGACGCGGGCCAGGCGCGCACGCTCGGAGATGGAAAAAAGCTCAAAGCGCACGAGCGATAAAAAGCGCGGCGATGATAAGACGCGCTCGATCCTGGCTACTCGTGAGAAAAAGCGTGTGGAAGATAAAAAGCGCGCATCGGTCGCCAGCGAAAGGCGCTCGACTGCCGCTAATGACAGGCGAAAGGTTGTAGAGACGAAGCGCCCTTTGATGGTCGAACCCGTCAGGCGTGATAACGCCAGGCAGGTAGTGACTGCTCCCTTGGTCAGAAAAACAGCGCTGACCTACGCTCCCAAACCGCCCGAGCAGCCTGCCAAGCGCCCGGTTCTGGTTAACGACATCACGGTCGTCTCTCGCGTCAGCGATAAGCCAGCTTCCCCTGTCATACTCTCCACCGCTTCTCCTTCAAGAACAAGCAGCGCGCCCGCAAACATTCCTTCAATCTGGCCCGTCTACGGCTCGCTACGCAGTGGCGTAGGCATACGCAGCAATCCCTTCGGCGGCTCAGGCTCGGAGTATCATAAGGGGCAGGACATTGCCGCTCCGATTGGCACGCCCGTCATCGCCACGGCAGACGGCACCATCGTCATAGCCGGATGGCAGCGCGGTTACGGCTGGGTCGTCTACATAGACCACGGAAACGGCATCAGCACACGCTACGGCCATCTCTCGCGCATAGACGTAGAGGTAGGGCAGACCATACGACGCGGCGAGCAACTCGGACTGGTAGGCTCAACGGGGCGCTCCACAGGCCCGCACCTTCACTACGAAGTGAGAATCAACGGCCAGCCCGTCAGCCCGCTACAATATCTTCCGCCTCTACCGGCGCTCACCAGCGCAAAGCCTGCAAGCGCACCTCAATCAAGCTTACAAAGATAAGTGTTCGGACACTGTAGGGGCAGAGGACAAGTCAATCTGCCCCTACAATTACTCGCTAATCGAACTGCTTCTTGAACTCTTCGAACTCCTGCCTGAGCCTGTTGAATTCCGTTCGCAGCATTTCTACTTCTTGCTCTAAATCTTTAATCCTATCGCTTCTGGAATGTCTGCCGGTTTCATCTGCTTCCGCGCTCTCTCTTTCGGGGGCGTAATCAATGCTTACCTCTCCAGAGAGAAGATGAGCGTAGCGAACCTCTTTCTGGCCGGGCTGTCGCGGAAGCTTTAAGGCAAGCGCCTGCGGCTCTTTTGTGCTTAATTGCCGCACAGTCTCTTCCACCTCTTCAAGACCTGAGAAATCGTATAAGCGATCCGAGCGGCTGCGAAGCTCGCCCAGAGTTTGCGGGCCTCTGAGCATCAGCACGCACATGAGCGCAAGCTCCTGCGGGCTGAGTTCAAAGATTTCGCCCATCATGTGCTTGTATTTGGGCACGCGGCTGGTGCTGCCGTAAAAGACGTAAACCAGATTCTTGCCGCGCAAAGATTCTATAGCGTTGTTAACCGTCTCTTCATCATAAGTGACCACAGGGTTGCGATTGCTCTTCTGATTACAGGCCAGCACCAGAGCGTTGAGCGTCAGGGGATAATATTCCGGCGTCGTAACCTGCTTCTCTACCAACGCGCCGAGCACACGCACTTCCACTTCATCCAATATCGTAGGCATGAATTCAGATTATACGAAGTGAAGTAGAATTCAAACAGGGATGGACAGAGATTGTCAGGATAAAAGAGAAAGGGTTTATTCTTTATCCTGATAATCTTGTCCATCCCTGTTAATTTTCTTCTCGCTTAAGCATTGATATAAGATGGCCGCGAGTATTGAATTGAAAGAGGGGAATTGCGAAATGCAGAGACGAAGATTGGGCCGTGAGGGGTTGGAGGTTTCGGCGCTGGGCCTGGGATGCATGGGCATGAGCCAGTCCTACGGCGAGGCGGATGAAAGCGAATCTATTGCGACTATTCATCGCGCCATAGAACTCGGCGTCACGTTCTTCGATACGGCTGAAGTCTATGGCCCGTACACGAATGAAGAGCTACTGGGCCGCGCTCTTAAAGGAAAGCGCGATGGTGTAATCATCGCCACCAAGTTCGGCTTCAACATAGTGGATGGCCGCTCGAAGGGCGTTAACAGCAGGCCCGAACATATACGAGAGGTTGCCGAAAACTCTCTGCGACGGCTCCAGACGGATTACATAGACCTCTTCTACCAGCACCGCGTAGACCCTTCCGTGCCGATTGAAGATGTCGTAGGCACAATGGCGGAGCTAGTGCGCGAAGGAAAGGTTCGCTTCCTTGGGCTATCCGAAGCAGGAGAGAAGACCATACGCCGCGCGCACGCCGTTCATCCAATCTCGGCTTTGCAGAGCGAGTACTCGCTCTGGGAGCGTAACCTTGAGCCTGAGATTATCCCCGCGCTGCGCGAGCTTGGCATCGGCCTTGTGCCTTTCAGCCCGCTCGGTCGCGGTTTTCTAACCGGCACTGCCAAACGCGCCGAGGAGTACGACGAAGGAGATTATCGCAGAGGCGACCCGCGCTTTCAGGGCGAGAACTTCGACGCCAACATGCGCGCCGCAGATGTCGTCAGAGAGATTGCCGGTGAGAAGGGAGCTACGCCCGCACAGATTGCGCTCGCGTGGCTGCTTCATAAGGGCGAAGACATAGTGCCCATCCCAGGCACGAAGCGGCGCAAGTACCTGGAAGAGAATGTAGAGGCCGCCAGGCTTTCACTTAGTCCTTCGGAGGTGGAGCAACTGGACGCTGCGCTCGCCCCGGAAAAGGTCGCGGGGCCGCGCTACAACGAGCGCATGATGGCGCTCATTGAACGCTGACCCTGTGATGTGAACTCCTATGTTCTTTCTTAAAAAGCTAATCGCGCCGCTATTGTTTCCCCTGCCCGTCTGCATGATGCTTCTGCTGGCCGGACTGTTTCTGCTCTGGTTCACAAGGAGGCAGAGGGCAGGAAAAATCTTTACTACAATCGGAGTGGTCTTGATTCTGCTCATGAGCTACCCGCCACTGCCCGACTTTTTTCTGCACCGGATTGAGCAGCAATACACGCCGCTTGAGTTTAGTCTTCATACAGAGATTGAGGGAGTGCCGGAATCCCTCTCGTCCGTCAAATGGATTGTGGTTCTGGGAGGCGGCCATAGCTCTGACCCGAAGGTTCCCGCCTCCAGCAATCTCTATTCGGGCACGCTGTATCGTTTGATTGAAAGCATAGAGTTGCACCGCAGGCTTCCCGGAAGCCGCCTGATTGTTTCCGGTAGCGGCATCTGGCGCAGCGACTCTGAGGCAGCAGCTATGGCAAGAACTGCCGAAGCCCTCGGCGTGTTGCGTGAGAATATAGTGCTTGAAGAAAAGTCCAACGACACCGAAGAGCAGGCCATGTTCATCAAGCCCATCGTCGGCACGGATGCTTTCATCCTCGTCACCACTGCTTCGCACATGCCGCGCGCCGTGGCTCTCTTCACTAAAGCCGGGATGACGCCAATACCTGCGCCAACGGATTACAAGATAACGGAAGCCAGCTATGTGCCTAGGGACTATTACCCGAGTCCGGGGAATCTTTATAAATCGGAAGTCGTCGTCTATGAAACCCTTGGGCGCATCTGGTCAAAATTGCGCGGCAAGGAATAAGCCGCGAGGAGCGTCGCATGCAGAGTTACGTGATTGAATTGCGTGAAGCGGTAGAGCAAGCCATGCCGCATCTACTGTCTTTGTCGGACGAAGAAAGCGCTCAAAGCCGCGCCGAGGGCAAGTGGTCGCCCCGCGAGATAATAGGTCACCTGATAGACTCAGCATCGAACAACCACCAGCGCTTCGTACGCGCACAGTTTCAGGACGACCTCATCTTCCCACGCTACGCACAGGAAGACTGGGTCAGAGTCCAGGACTACAATCACGCACCCTGGCAAGAACTACTCACGCTCTGGCAAAGCTACAACCTACAACTGGCCCGCGTCATGGCCGCCGTCCCCGAAGAGATACGCCTGCGCGAGCACAACAAACATAACCTCCACCAGATTGGCTGGCAGACCATCCCCCAAGACAAACCCGCCACCCTCGATTACCTCATGAGCGACTACGTAGCCCACCTCAAAAATCACCTGCGACAGATTTTGGGAGGAGAACAGTAAGAACGGACAAATCAGACATGCATTCAACCCGCGCTCCGGTTGAATGAGTTGTTGGATTGCGGCGCGGGCGAGCAAACTTTTCGGCACCTTATGCTCAAAGGCAAATCTTAGCTGTGAGGCGATTAAACTGGAGTCCTGCTTCAGAATCACTCGATCGGAGGCCACCACCCGCATCGTTTGGTTTATCGGCCAGAGATTCGGTTATAGAAGTAGTCTCAGAACATAAAACGCCAGGAAGCCGAGTGCAAGTGTTCCCAAGAAAAAGAGGAACGGCACAACCGGATGCGGTGCCGTGCATCGCTCGTCCGACTGCTTATGCTTGTCTTGTCGCACTGTGTTATTTTCGCTCATCAGCACCCACCTCTCAGAAGTATACGCAATGTTTGCTCCACCGAACCAGCAAAATCTGCCCGTCCGTCAAAGTTGGATTAGTAGCAAGATTGCTAGGCCACATTAGATTGGCAGAGTCATCAGTGTGTCCCAACCAGCAGGCATGCCCTATTTCATGAGCGGCCACGGCGGGGCCAGGAGTTGCCTCAACCACCACATAATTGTGCGTTGAAGCGAAGCTGCACCCAACGGTGCTTGTTGTGCCAGCAGGCGTAGTTGTATCCGGCTCAACATTAGCCACGACCATTACAATAATCTCGGCTCCATAGCCTAGCACTCTTCGCCACCCATCGGAAAACTTGCAGGTGGATGAGACGAACTCAATGTAGGAGCCGCCAACCCACCAATCTGAAAAGAACCCTCCGGCATCACAACTTACGTTTAGCGCTCCAGAGGGCGCATTAATTCCAGCCGTGCAAGTGCCAGCGTAAACGATTTTCACGTTGCAGAGCCGGTCATATAGTTCTATCGCCTTGTTAATCTGTGGGAGGATGTCGGCCTCCGTCGCAATCGGTGTTCCGTCGCGGAGTGGGATAATAACGCCGACATACATCCGCTTTCGTGGGCGAATCCCTATCGCGCCCAACGCTAAGTCAAATAGCCCGACCACCCTCCAGATTATCTCCGTGACCCAGTTCAAAATCGTTCTGATAATTCCCCCTATGATGGGAATGCTCAGAATCAGATTAATGACAAAGGCAATTACGTCGAGCACGAAACTTACTACTTCACAGACGACGCGCACCACCCATTTGCCGACAGTGACCAAGACCCACCGGATGATTCTGACAAGCACCCAGACAAGCCAGCAGAACCACCTGTTGCAGCATAGGCACCACCAGTTACAGGGTTCTGCCCTACATCGCTGCTCCTGCTGGTTCTCCCAAGTTTCGATGGGTCTCTCGATTTGTTGTTCGATCCATTCATGTATTTCCCTACAGACTAGTGCCATGATTCATCCTCCCGTTCGACATGGTTTGCCGCTTCGGCAGATTCCCATAACAACTCCAGTCCTCGTACAAACCTCACCCTTGCCCGCAGAAGACCAAATAGCTTACCGAGCACTGCCATAGCAAAGCAGAAAGCGATTCCGATAAGGAGATGCTTCCACTTCCAAGCGGAAGGCCAGCCAGCCACAGCAATAAGCAATGCAAGGTAAACGAGTACGCCTATGGACGCCGTGATGCCGCCAGCATGACAGCCACACTCACGCAAGTCTGCGTTGAGCCTCGTCTCAATCTCGCTTGAAGCGCTGAGCGCTAGACCTTCAATCGCAATGCTGATCTTTGTGATATGTAAAGGGAGTAAAAAATTGCGGCTTCTCTGAAGTAGCGCTTGGATCTCTACCTTAGTCCGCAGTGTCGTTATCTCTGAGATATTATCTGTGGAAGCTGAGTTGACTAAGTCGGTCATCGGCGTAGTTTGGCTGCTTGCTGTGAAGTATTCCGGTAACATGATGAGGCTCTCCTACGGCGGTTAAAATGAAATTCAATCGAATGAATTTCCTTGAGACCTAACGACAAGTATTCGTTAGCAGGGTTGCGAGGAGTTAGAAGCACGCATTTGCCTGATAAAAGAAGCAGCGTCAATAATCAGTAGTGAGTTAATTTCACTGTTGGGCGAATGAGAGTTCATTGACGTGCACAACTTAAGAGTGAGACTAATAAAAGTTGCTCTTATTAGCCGAGAGCGAGGAGTCGTATCTCTACGAATAACAAGACTCATGCCAACCACCACGCCTAGCTCATCTAAGCTCTTTAAGACGAAAAAAGAGATTGTAGCTGCAAGTGAATTTAAAGGAGTGTCTACCAGAGAGGACAGATTTGAGCGGCAGGTGAGAACTTTTGTTGACTCTTGCTTTCTATCTGATAACGCACATTGCGTCGCAAGATGCGGCATTATCTTTCGTTTACTACAAATTTGCAGTGGAGCGGGAGATAAAGAAGGGATGCCGAGGGCGGGACTCGAACCCGCACGACCTTACGGTCAACGGATTTTAAGTCCGTAGCGTCTACCAGTTCCGCCACCCCGGCATCGAGTGGAAGATAGCATGCGGAGTGACACGGCGCAAATCTTCACACGAAGCTTGGGCTGGTGTTAGAATGTGAGCATTAAAGAAGAAAGCGGCAGGGGTGGCATGAGCCAGGAATTCACAGAAGAAAAAGAAGTATTCCAGCAGCATATTCAGAAGGCCGGATTGAAACGCACGGCGCAGCGCGACCTGATACTGGAAGTCTTTCTGCGTACGGAAGAGCATTTGACGAGCGAAGACCTCTATCGCTTAGTTCAGAAAGAAGACCCCAACATTGGACAGACGACCGTGTACCGCACGCTCAAGCTTTTGACCGAAGCGGGGCTGGCGCGAGAAGTGCGCTTTGGCGACGGGCGCTCTCGCTACGAGCATAATTACAAGCACCAGCATCACGACCACATGATCTGCACAGAATGCGGCGCGACCATAGAGTTTTACTCCGCAGAGATAGAAGCGCTTCAGGATGCCATAGCGGCCAAGCACCGCTTCCAGCCGACCTATCACAGTTTACGCATCAACGGCATCTGCGCGGATTGCCGCCGCCGCGCACGCGAAGAAAAGAAGCACGAGCTAACTTCGCAGCCGCACGTCCGACTGGTTTCCTCCACACACGAATAAAGCAGAGGTCAGAAGCCAGAGATTAGTAGTTGCTTTTCTTTTAACCAACCTCTGACTCTCTCTTTTCCTTTTGCCTTTTCTCTTTGTTTGGGTGTAATTTTCTTTTGTCTTCTCAGTGAACATTTTTGAGGTAACTATTTTCGCCTGAACTCAGAAAGCGAAGGGTATGAGCGTCAATATCAAGTTTGAGCCTGAAGGCCGAAGCGGAATCATAGCCGAGGGCACGTATCTTTGGGACGCGGCGAAGCGTCTAGGAATCTATCTGCCTGCGGAGTGCGAGGGGCGCGGCGAGTGCGACACCTGCGCCGTGATAATCAAGGAGGGCGCGACCCTTCTTTCCTCTTTGACGGAAGCCGAGCGCGAGCGCCTCAGCCCGGAACGATTGGCCGCAGGCGAGCGCCTTGCCTGTCAGACGAAAGTGGAGCATTCGGGCGATTTGGTCTTGCAGCCTGTGCCCGTCACGGAGCGCGCGGAGACTTCCGAGGAAGCGCTCAAGGGCTTTCGCAAAGAGTTCCGCGAGATGTCGCTCGACAAAAAGCTGGCGACGCTCGTAGAGCTTGAGGCCGTAGCCATGATGCAGACTCTGAACGCCGTCTTTGGTCTTCCTTTTACCATGGGCGAAAAGGTTCTGAACTTTATGGCGGGGCGTGGGCGAGACCTGAACCGCCGTGAGCGGGAAGCGCGCCGACCCGCAGAGCATCGCGCTGCGACGGCAGAAGCCGCAGGCGCAGAGGAGACGCACGAGCCATGACGGATGAGAGCCAGCTTATAGGCGATAGCTCCATGCACACAGGGAACGAGCCTGCGCCCGAAGGCGGTTTCTATCGCCACAGGCTCACGATTCGCTTCACCAACGGCGAGACCTTCATCTACACAGTGGCCGAGCCGCTTCACGCGGAAGACATAGCCGCGTCTTCGCGCTTTGCCGTCATCACTTCCTACCAGTGCGAAAAACCTGAAGACTGTCACGAGCTAGTGCTGCTTAATCTCAACGACATCTCTTACATTCGCACCGAGCACATCACACAGCAAGAGCTTGAGAAGGAAGAGTTGACGAGAAAGGAATCCGAGCGCCAGCAATCAACCATAGGCGCTCCGCAGCGCCTCTCGCGCATAGGCTTTATTTAAGACGGCTCCTGCTGCCGCCCTTTGAAGACTCTTGATTAAACTGATGCTTGCAAGACGACTAGCCTACGAAAAGAGCCTGGCGCGGCCCGCGCGGTGCTTCGAGGGAAAGCGCGCTTTACTCTTTATTCTACTTCTGGCCTTCGGCCTTGCTGGCTGCAAGACTGGGCCGACCGCGCCCACCAACAGTAACAGCAACCAGTCAACTGCGAGCGCTCCCACTCCGACCACAGCGCCCGCCACGCCGCAGCCGCAAGCGCAAGCCACAACCTTCGACGGCCAGCGTGCCTTCGATCATGTGCGAAAGCAGGTGGACTTTGGCCCAAGGCCCGCAGGCTCGACCGAGCTTGCTATGGCGCGCGATTACATCATTGGCGAGTTGAAATCTTACGGCTTGAATGTCACAACGGACGAGTGGACTGCTACGACTCCTGTCGGAGCGCGAAAGATGGTCAACGTCACTGCGACGCTCGCGGGCGAATCAGAGGACGCAATAATGTTGTCGAGCCACTACGATACGAAGCTCTATAAGAAGTTTCGCTTCGTGGGCGCAAACGACGGCGGCTCTTCTACGGGCGCGCTGCTTGAGATGGCGCGCGTGCTTGCGGCCAACAATCCCAAGCCGAAATTTACCTATCGCTTCGTCTTCTTCGACGGCGAAGAGGCTTTCTGCGAAGGTTGGGATCAGTGCAAGAACCCGGACGGGCCGGACAATACTTACGGCAGCCGCCGCTATGTAGCTCAGCTTCAGAAGCAGAACGAGTTGCCGCGTCTTCGCGCGATGATACTGCTGGACATGATTGGATATTCGAATCTGATGTTCGGGCGCGATGAGGAGTTGAGCACGCCCTGGCTGGTGGACGCCGTGTGGCAGACCGCGCGCGAGCTTGGCTACGGCAAGAATTTTGTGAACTTACCGGAATCCGTGGGAGGCGATGACCACAAGCCGTTTCACGATGCGGGCGTCACCTGCATGGACATTATACAGCTTGAGAACTACCCTTACTGGCACACTGAAGACGATACGCTGGACAAGATTTCGCCGCAGAGCTTGAAGATTGTGGGCGACGTTGTATTGGGCAGCCTCCCTCGTATCGAACAGAAACTTTTGAGCGGCAAGACCATGTAACGTCGCATCTCACCTGACGCTCGCGGGTCTTCGCTCGGAAAGCAGGTTCTCTGCGATGTTAAAAGCAACAGACATACTCGTACCCGTGGATTTCTCTCCAACCTCCGCCAACGCCGTGCGCGCCGCCGTAGGCATTGCCTCGCCCGACGGCGACATCACTCTACTGCACGTCATAGACCAGAGCTTTATAGACGACGCGGTCGCATCCTCTCTAGGCACAGCCGACGAGATAACCGCCCGCTTGCGTGAGCGCGCCGAGACGGATTTCGACAGCCTGCTCGAAGGCATGGACAAGGGCGAGGTGGACATAGAGCGCATGATTGTCGTGGGCATTCCCTTCGTGGAGATACTGAAGATCGCGCGTGACCTTGACCTGCCCATGATTATCATGGGCGTGCGCGGGCGCTCCACGCCGCCCGAAGAGATTCTCTTCGGCTCGACCGCCGAGAAAGTCCTGCGCGGCACACGCGTCCCAGTCCTCTGCGTACCCTTTTAAGTAAATAGATGACGAGAACAATTAAACGCATAGCCGTCGTCGCGGGCGATGGCATCGGGCCGGAAGTCATACGCGAAGCCGTCCGCGTGCTTGGGCGCGTGCGCGAGACGCATGATGTCAGGCTTGAGCTAACCCACTTCGATTGGGGCGCGGATAAGTTTTTGAGCGAGGGCGTGACGCTGCCTGAAGGCGCGCTTGAAATGCTCTCGCGTGATTTCGACGCGATACTGGCGGGCGCGTTCGGAGACCCAAGGGTTCCTTCGAACAAGCACGCCGAAGACATCCTGCTCGGCATGCGGCGCGGGCTTGACCTCTACATCAACCTGCGGCCCGTGCGCCTTCTGGACGAGCGCCTGACGCCGCTTCGTAATCGCAGGCGTGAGGATATTGACTTCGTAGTCTTCCGCGAGAACACCGAAGGAGCTTACTGCGGCGCGGGCGGTTTTCTGAAAAAGGGAACCGACGACGAGATTGCCACGCAGGAGGAACTGAACACGCGTCGCGGCGTAGAGAGAATCATCACGGCCTCGTTCGAATATGCGCGCGACCAAGGAAGAAGGCGCGTGACGATGGCCGACAAGTCCAACGTGCAGCGCTTCGGCGGCGACCTCTGGCAGCGCGTCTTCAAAGAAGTCGCGGCCCGCTACACCGACATTGAGGCCAATCATCAGTACGTGGATGCTATGGCTATGTTCATGGTGCAAGACCCTGCACAGTATGATGTCATCGTCTCCAACAATCTCTTCGGAGACATCCTGACGGATTTGGGCGCTGCGCTTCAGGGCGGCCTGGGGCTTGCGGCGTCGGGCAACATTCATCCGGGGCGCGTCTCGCTCTTTGAGCCTGTGCATGGCAGCGCGCCGCCTCTGGCCGGAAAAAATGTTGCCAATCCGGTTGGAGCTATCCTGACCGCCGCGATGATGCTAGAATACCTCGGGTATGCGGAGGCGGGACGCGCCGTCGAGCAGGCAGTTCAAAGCGCAATCCAGTCGGGCGAGACGACACGCGACCTGGGCGGCACGCTTTCCACGGAAGAAGCAGGCGCAAGCGTTAGCCAACGAATAGCGAAATAGAACATGGGTACAAAGGGCAGAGAAGCGACGCAGAGAATTCTGGCGATCATAGTCATCATCGCCATGCTGGGCGTGATGGGCATTCCTCCGTCTGTCATCATCTTCTTCACCGTCATCACCTACTTTATTTACCGCGCAGTCCAGCGCTCGGAGCATCAGGAGACCGGGCGCATCTTCGAGTTCTTTATTTCGGCCAACGACATCCTGCGTGACGAAGAGCGGCGCTGGTACGGCTTCGAGATAATGGAAGTCATAGAGCGTGGCGAGCGCGTGCTGCATTCCATGACAGACCCGCCGCCGCTCGTCTATTACGCTCTGGGCGCGCTCTATAATCACGCGGGCGACCATCAGGCTGCGGTCGAGCATCTTTCCTATGTAGTGGAGAACGACCTGTCGGACGAGCGCCATCGCCTTACGCCGTCGCCAGAGCTATCGCGCTACGTTCATATACTTCGCAAGCTTGAGCGAGAGCCTTCGGAGGCTCCCATGACTATGGCTGCGATTCGCAGTCTTGACCGTGCGCGTAGACAGCGTGCAGCGACTCTTCTGGCAGAAAGCCGCGAGCGCCTGGAAGCAATCCCCGCGCTCGCACAGCCCGCGCAGCCCTCGCCGAGCGCCGTCATCGAGCGCGTTTCGTCTCAAGCTGAGACGCCCGCTAGACGCTCCCAGACTTCAAGGAGACCGGGCGCGAATCCGCCTCCGCCCATCGCGGAAGTCCTGCGCGATGTCTACGAGGAAGAGAAGAAGACGGCCTGAGAAAGCAAAAAGATAGAAGTGAAAAGGCAAGAGCGGGGAAGACTAAACTTCTTCGCTTTTGCCTTTTCCCTTTTACCTTTTGACCTCTTTGGATTACTTTGGCTTCGAGGTGTTCGTGATTCGTGGCAGGCGAGACCGTCATAGGCAGCTACAGGATTGAGGAGGTGATAGGGCGCGGCGGGATGGGTGTCGTCTATCGCGGCCAGCACTTGAAGCTGCCGCGCACGGTCGCCATCAAATCCATAGACGCGCAAGCGCCCTCAGACCTTCGCCGCCTGCGCTCGCGTTTTGAAAAAGAGGCTTACGTCCAATCGCAGCTTGACCATCCGGGCATAGTTAAAATCTACGACTACATAGTAGGCCAGCAGACCTACTACATAGTGATGGAGTACGTGGAGGGGCGCTCGCTCGCGGAACTCTGCACGAGCGACGATTGCCCCCTGCCACTGGATCGCGCGCTCGACATCTTTGAGCAAATACTGGAAGCAGTTGCCTACGCGCAAACGTTTACTTACAGGGCGCGCGACGGCTCTCTGCATAGAGGGCTTGTGCATAGAGACCTGAAGCCCGCCAATATTCTTTTGACCAAAGATGAGCGCATCAAAATCACGGACTTCGGCATAGTCAAAATCGGTGGCCGTGAGATTACGGATACATCGGGTGCGCGCTACGGCTCGCCGCAGTATGTCTCGCCGGAACAGGCCAGAGGTCGTGACGTAGACCAGCGCTCGGACATCTACAGCTTGGGCGTCATTCTCTACGAGATGTTGACGGGAGACCCGCCCTTCGGGGGGCGCAGGGATAAGCTCACGCGCACGGAAATCCTGCGCGCACACGTAGAGCGCCAGCCTCTTTCGCCTTCGGAAATCAATAAAGAGATTCCGCCGGAGGTTGAAAAGATAATCCTGCGCGCACTTGAGAAAGCGCCGGAGGATCGTTTCCGTTCCGCGCTCGACCTGCTGCGCGAGATACGACATGCGCGCGGGCGCACGACCGAAGACCTCATGCCGCCGGAAGCCGTGCCGCCTCCTATACGCGAGAAGGTAGGCACGCAGGAACTCTACGACCCCAAGACGGAGAAGAGCCTGCGTAAGAGCTACAAGACGCAGCCCATCAGGACTACGCTGACGTGCCCCGTCTGCGAGACTGAAGTCTCTGCTGATGACAAAAGCTGTCCGAAGTGCGGCCACAGTCTTGACGCTTCGCCCGCGACTACCCGACTCACGAAGCTCGATTCGTTGCGAGGCGTGCGCGGCGCCTACATCGTTGCCTTCATAGCCCTGCTCGCGCTCCTGACCATAGGGCTGCTCTACACTCGAAGCTGCCGTGCGGGAGGCGTAGATAAAAGTTCCGCGCCTGCGACTCCTTCGCCGCAGGCTACGCGCGTGCCTCAGTCCGCGCTGGTTGAGCTTCGCGCGGCGAGCGTGCAGGTTGATTCCAGCTATGACGGCTACGACGCGGCTCCTCTGACGGACGGCGAGACGGACGTGCAAAGAATCGCGCGCATGCGTTATAACCGTGGCAACTGGTCTTCAGCCGAAACGCCCGACGCGCACTGGATTGAGCTTGGCTTCGACAGTCCGACAGAGGTCGCGGCCCTTTACGTCTACTGGGGATTCGACAAGAATCGCTTCATGCCGTCGCGCAGCGTAGAGCTTCAGACGCCGGACGAGAGCGGCCAGTGGCGCACCATCTCAAAGATGGAGCCTGGAAACGATTACGACCGCATGGCCTTCGACTTTGCGCCCGTCAAGACGGAGCGTTTAAGAATATTCCAGCCCGCCAAAGAGGGGCCAAGCAACCGCCCCTTCGTCATGTGGGTGCGCGAGGTGAAGGTCTTTGGGATTAAATAATTTCTTATGCTAACTGCTGAAATCATCGCTATCGGCTCGGAGCTTTTGACGCCCGACCGGACGGACACCAACAGCCTGTGGCTGACTGAAAAGCTGAACTCCATAGGCATAGAGGTCAAGCTGAAGACCATCGTGGGCGACGACGATGCGCGGCTGGAAGAGGCTATCCGAGATGCTCTGCGCCGCTCAAGCATAGTCATCATGACGGGCGGGCTTGGCCCCACGGAAGACGACATCACGCGAAAGATTGCCGCGCGGGCTATGGGCCGCCGCCTCATCTTCAACGAGCAGGTCTTGGAAGGGATTCGCGCCAAGTTCATGTCGTTTGGCCGCTCCATGCCGGAGATAAATTCGCGGCAGGCCATGATTATTGAAGGCGCGGAAGTGCTTCAGAATCCGAACGGCTCCGCGCCGGGCATGTACCTGGAGCATGACAATCGTTCGGTTGTGCTTCTGCCAGGGCCGCCGCGCGAGATGAAGCCTATGTTTGAAAATTTAGTGCAGCCGAAATTGGTTGCGAAGGCTGGCGACGTGCGTGTGGTGCGAAGAGTCCTGCGCGTCGCTGGGCTAGGAGAATCTGCTGTTGACGAACGCATAGCGCCCGTCTACACGCAGTACAAGAACCCGCAGACGACCATTCTCTTCAACCGCAGCGAAATAGAGATTCACCTGACGGCGCAAGGGAAGACGGAGAAGGAGGCAGAGCTTCTGCTTGACGGTCTAGCGGGACAGATTGAGGAACGCCTGGGCCATTCAATCTTCGCCTTTCGCGGCGAGACAATGGAAGAGGTCGTGGGGCTTCGGCTGGCCGTGTGCGGCTTCACTCTCGCAGTGGCCGAAAGCTGCACGGGCGGTCTCATCAGTCAAAGGCTGACGGAGGTTCCAGGCTCAAGCGTCTACTTCATTGAGGGCGTCGTTACTTATTCTAATGAAGCCAAGACACGCGCTCTGGGCGTTGACGCGGAGTTGATTGAGCGGCACGGAGCGGTCAGCGCCGAAGTGGCCGAAGCTATGGCAGAGGGCGTGCGCCACAGAGCCGGAACAGACTTTGGCCTCGCCGTCACAGGCATAGCAGGCCCCGGAGGCGGAACCGAGGAAAAACCCGTCGGCCTGGTCTACATAGCCCTATCGGACGACGCCCACACAGAGCATCGCAAGCTGCAATTGCCCGGCGACCGCCACCTCATACGCTGGCGCTCCTCCCAGGCCGCCCTAGACCTTCTCAGGCGACGACTAATATAGTAGGGGCAGGGACAAGTCCTCTGCCCGCGTTATTGTTTGCATATCAGAGCGGGCAGGGCTTGTCCCTGCCCCTACGGGGCTTGATTGTCCTGTAATGATACGTGATTAAGGCATAATCTCTCGTCATTACGTCATAATTGTGTACCATTATGCGATAATGAGGCGACATTATGCCTTAGTGCTGATAGATTATGTCATAATCACGCCTCATTATGCTCTAATGTCGCCTCATTAAGGCATAATCAGCCGTGCTTATGCCATAATCAACGATAATTAGGACGTAATGATCGATGATTACGTCCTAATTATCGTTGATTATGCCATCTGACAATCCGTTTAATCTTTAATTAGTTCCCCTTTTAGCCTGTTCTTGTTATATTTCGCCTTCGCCCTTACAGCTTTAGTCCTCGCTGGGCGGGGAGTATGGAAGACGTGCGACCCGTGCTGATTCTCGTCATTGCGTACCTTTTAGGCTCAATCCCCTTCGGCTATCTGTTGGTGCGCCTTCTGGCGGGCGCTGATGTGCGAGAGACGGGTTCGGGCGGGACGGGCGCGACCAACGTTTCCAGGCGCGCGGGAAAGCTAGCGGGCGTTGTCACGCTGCTGCTGGATGCTTTGAAGGGGGCGCTGGCGGTTATACTGGCGCGCATGTTCTTAACAGAAGATTTCGGGGTCAACTGGTGGGTGGCGGCGAGCGTCGTGCTGGCTATAGCGGGCCACTGCTTTCCCGTCTGGTTGGGCTTTCGCGGCGGCAAGGGCGTGGCGACGGGCGTAGGCGCATTCCTTGTGCTCTCGCCACTGGCTGTAGCGTGCGCCGGTCTTCTCTTTATTCTAATCGTGTGGGCCACGCGCTACGTCTCGCTAGGCTCAATTACTGCGGCAGCCGTCCTGCCGCTCTTCGTCTGGATTCTGGGCGGCTACTGGAAGCCTACGCCAGCACTCGCGCCGCTTTTCATGGCAGCCCTCGCGGGCGCAAGCATCATCATCTTCATGCACCGCGCCAACATCGGAAGACTGTTAAGCGGGACGGAAAGTAAATTCAAGTGAAGATAGCCGTCATAGGGGCTGGGAGTTGGGGGACGGCGCTTGGGATTGTGGCGGGGCGCGCGGGCCATGATGTGCGGCTCTGGTCACGCGATGCTGCGGCGGTCGAGTTCATGAAGTACGAGCGCGTGAACTCTAAATATCTGGCGGGCCACACGCTGCCGGGGACGGTTGAGCCTACTTCCGAGTTCGACGAAGCGCTCGCAGGCGCGGAGATAGTTCTACTGGTCGTCCCCTCGCATGGAATGCGAGAGGTGCTTTCATCTATGCTGCCCCGACTTACGGCTGGAATGATATTTGTCAGCGCCACGAAGGGAATCGAGATTGAGACGGGCAAGCGTATCTCTGAAATCCTGCGCGAGAGTTTGAAAGAGAGATTCGAGCCGCGCTTTGTCTGCCTCTCCGGCCCTTCCTTCGCCAAAGAGGTGGCGGAAGGACAGCCGACAGCAGTCGTCGCGGCGGGCAATGATTTGAATGATGCCGTTGTAGTACAGGAGGCTTTGAGCTTTCAGAATCTTCGCGTCTACACGAACACGGATGTCGTAGGCACGGAGCTTGGCGGCGCTGTCAAGAACGTGATGGCCGTCGCAGCAGGCATGGTGGCGGGGCTTGGCTTCGGCTCGAACAGCGTGGCCGCTCTGATAACAAGGGGCCTGGCGGAGATGACGCGTCTTGCGCTTTCGCAAGGCGCGCGTATGGAGACGCTCATGGGCCTGGCCGGTTTGGGCGACCTGGTCTTGACCTCCACGGGCAGCCTGTCGCGTAATCGTTACGTGGGCCAGGAGATTGGACGCGGGCGCACGCTCGAAGAGATACTCTCAGGCATGAGCGAAGTCGCAGAAGGCGTCAAGACCACTCGCGCCGTTCACAGCCTCGCTTTAAAACTGAACGTAGAGATGCCCATTACGGAAGAAGTCCACGCAGTTCTCTACGAAGGAAAGAGCGCACGCGAGGCAGCCGAAGCGCTGATGACAAGACCCCTGCGCGGAGAGTTTGAAAGATAAAGAAGATTCGAATTTGAATCTTCCTCAGAATATGATGATGTCTAAAGAAGAGAAAGTGCTGGTGACGAATCGCGCGGCCTTTCACGAGTATCACATCTCGGATAAATACGAGGCTGGCATGGCGCTCACCGGCACCGAAGTCAAGAGCGTGCTGGACGGTCGCGTGCAACTCAAGGATGCTTACATAGCCGTGCGCGACGGCGAGGCGTGGTTGTTTAATGCCCACATTTCGCCGTATTCTCATGGCAACAGGGCGAATCACGACCCCTTGAGGACGCGCAAGCTACTGCTGCACAGGCGCGAGATTGATAAGCTGGAAGAAACGGCCGCGACTCAGGGGATGACTTTACAGCCCACGCGCAT
>JACVRN010000310.1 GCA_014534425.1 Pyrinomonadaceae bacterium | reverse complement strand
TCCATGACGCTGGGAATGGCGTTTGCTGCCGGCTGGACGCCCTGCATTGGCCCAATACTTGGCGGCATCATAGGTCTTGCAGCCACCAGCGGCGGTTGGAAGAGCGGTCTGATTCTCTCCTCATTTTATGCTGCGGGTCTGGCGATTCCGTTTCTCCTGACCGGACTCGGCATCAACAGGTTCCTGGGCTTCTACGCAAACTTTCGCAAGCACCTGCATAAGGTCGAGGTCGTATCGGGCGTGATGCTGATGGTAATCGGCGTGGTTGTGGCCTTCGGCTACACAACTCGTTTGACAAGCTCAAAGCTTGCCTCGCTGTTGCCCAACCTCGAAGCTTTAATCAAAGTTCAGCCTCCCGCGCCGGACACTGCGACCACTACGCCGCCACCTCCGCCGCCAAGTGGATTCGCAGCCGCGCCCGACTTCGCTTTGAATAAGCTGGATGGGCCTGAGCTTCGCTTGAGCGAACTGCGAGGGCGCGTAGTAATGCTCAACTTCTGGGCCACCTGGTGCGGCCCCTGCCGCACGGAGATTCCTGAGCTTAACGCTATGCAGAAGGAGCTACAGGATCAGGGCTTAACGATCGTAGGCGTTTCCTGGGACGACACGCGCGAGGGCGTGCTCGATTTTCAGAAAGAGATTCCGCTGGAATACACAATCCTGCTCGGCGGCGAAGGCGTGCAGTCTCTCTTCAACGGTATTCCCAGTTTGCCGACGACCTACATTATTGACCGCGACGGGCGTATTCGCCAGAAGATCATAGGCGCGCGCGGGCGTCCCTTCTTTGAGGCTGCAATTAAACCGCTCTTGAACGAGCAGGCCACAACGGCCAGAAGATAAAAGTTTCGCTGCAACGATTCGAGAAGGTGCTTTAAGATGAGAGCTGGAACGACTCGTCTCGAAGCATTCTGCGGTTACCGGAGGAATAGATGTCTAGGCTCTTAATTTTCATAGCTCTTATCATCGCTTTTGTTGTCTTGCCCGGAAGCGCCGGGGCGCAACAGGCAACGGTGCCGCAAGTGCCGGGCCACGAGTACGCGCCGCTTCTGGAAAAGAAGGTTGATTACAAAGACTGGACATTCAAGAACCTTTCGGATGGAAAGCCCACAAGCTTGCGCTCTCTGGCCGAAGGTAAGCGTTTAGTGTTGGTAGTTTATTTCGCTCCCTGGTGTCCGAACTGGAAGAACGAAGCGCCCGTTGCACAGAGGCTGTATGAGAAGTACAAGGCACAGGGGCTGGAAGTAATAGGCGTCAGCGAGTACGGCTCTGCCGCAGACACGCGCGCTTTCTTCGGCGAGGCAGGCGCTCCATTCCCCGTCGTTATTGAATCCGAAGCTCACGAAGACCGCGACAAAACTTCGCACTACGGCTATCGTCAATTGACGGGCGACACGCGCAAATGGGGTTCGCCCTGGAACATCTTTTTGGAGACCGCGAAACTTGCGCAGAAGGGCGACATACTTGTGGCGAACGCCTGGGTAGTCAACGGCGAGCTGGTCGAAGCTGACGTTGAATCATTCATACGCGCGCGCCTTGGCGTGGAATCCAAGGTGCATCAGCTAACGACCGCCGCAGCGCCCATCACGCCCTGCAAGCC
>JACVRN010000086.1 GCA_014534425.1 Pyrinomonadaceae bacterium | reverse complement strand
TCGGGGGGTGGAAAACTTTCAGGAAGTGGAATAAACAGCGGCGACAGCCAGGAGGCCGCGCCTCCGACCGCCACCACCCTCCAACTTAAACTAGACTACCGCCACGCGAATCGACGCGCGCTGGCTTACAACACCCAGCCGTTGACCCTCAATACCAATTTCCCGGGTTCGCCCCCGAACGGCCCCCGGACGGCGTGGGAAGTCACGCGAAACACGACATTCTTTAGAGGCGTCCCCATTGAATTCAATCTCCTGCGCCGGTTTGACCAGGCGGATAGAATCCGAAATGACGGGAGCCTGACGCTGGAGTTGCTCAAAGGCCCAAATACGAACTTCTCAGCTTCCTATCGCTACCTGGGGGACGAGTACGACAAGAATTTTTACGGGCTTCTCTTCAATCGCTTCTCCTTTATCGATGCCGAATTTTCGCATGCATTCGATAATGGAAGTTTCCTTTATGCCAACTATTCACGGGTGATGAACAGCTACGAGTATCGAGACTTGGCGCACCTGCTGCCAAATCCCCCGGCCCCCCCAGGCGCTATCGTTCAGGGCGTTCTTGCTCAATACCCGATCGCCAATACCTGGGAGCGCAAAAGCCGAAACAATCTGGACAGTTTTGAATTTGGCATCAACGTAGCGCCCCTGGAAGGCAAGTGGCAAAAGTGGCAGTTTGATCTTTCTTATGCGCTTTCTTTTACCCGCGACCGAATCACTACCGCAAACCCGTTCCCGGTTCGTCTAGATTCCATCCTTCATGCGGGGGCGAATCCCTATCCCGATACCGTGGTACGGCGTCAGTATGTAAATCTCGCCATTACGCGCCGTATAAACGAGAGGCTCGAGCTGGGCGTACGTTATTGGTATGAGCCATACAATCAAGATGACTTCAGCTTCAACGTGCTCAAGCCCTACGTGCATGGTGATCTCACCAGCGAGACTCCGAAATATCTTTTCCAGGATGCGCGTTATGGCAGCTATAACTCGAACATCGCTACCTTCTTTGTGCGTTTCAGGTTCTGATTAAGAGATACCAAAATGAACCATCGTCATTGGAGAAAGAGGCCACACACACACAAGCTCGCGCGAAATTGTGCGCGCAGGCTCGCTATCTAGGGCATATATGCAAAGATTCTTATGATCGTAGACCCCGTTGCGCGACACCTCTTTCTGGAGGCCAAGTTCACGAGCTACCACGCCAACATGGTGACGTTCTTCCTTCGCTATTCGTTCTGACCACGAGATATTGAAAACATCTCAATTATCAATTTACTCCAGCAGAGACCAAAGAATAACTCTCAGTATTGATGAGTTTCAGTCGCTGCATCTCGCGGCTTACAGTAATTCGCACTTGATTATGGACAAAGAGTTGAAGTAAACGGCTGGCTCTGGGCATCGATGTTACTCACTCGCACGCAAGTGAGACACGCGCCAGAGCGCAACAGTGCTGCGCTCTGGCGCGTGTCTGCGAGCACGGGCGCGCCGCGCGACTATTGACTGAGGAACGGTGCGCCCATACGGTTGATGATTTCCGATTGCTGGCGGTTAAGAATCCCATTTACTGGTCCCGAGCAGGTACCGCCCATGAAATTCATCATGCCCGCCTTATGCTCCAAGGGGTCTTCGGCCTTCTGTGGAGAGATGAGCAGATGCCCTAGCTCATGTGCCAGGATATGGCCCCCGGGCGTGCACCCGCCGAACACGTCCGTGAAGATTATCCCGGAGTTTGACAACAGGATTTGATAAGCATCAGGCCCGACCGTGAGACCGGCGGCAGAGGAGGTCAGCCCGTTTTCCTTCATGAGACGTACATAGTAGATGTTAACGTCGGTCGATGTCTTGCTTCGGGACTGGCTGAGCAGGGAAAGCTCATCATCGGTGGGGATGAAGTTGCAGCCCTGGCACGCCGATTTTCCTGTTACGTCCGGTGTCAGGAAGTTCGCGGCCCCGCCGATGACGGTGGCGTTGCGAAGCTGAAGGTTGACTCCTGCCTGAGAGAGAATCTCGTTGGCATCCCGTATCTCACTCTCCACTCGTGCCAGGTCGGCTTGAGCGCCGGTGACGAGCTTGGCGTCTACCCAGACGGTGCTGAAGCGTATGTTATCAATCAGCACATGCGTGTCGTAGATATTATCGCCCGCGTCAATGGCCGAGAAGAGCAGTTCCACTGTGATAGGGGTGTTGGTGCCTGAATAGGCCGAGAGGTCTACGCTCGCTTGCCGCCAGCCGGTCTGGCCGCAAGTCGTATCTCCTCCTGGAAACCCGCAATCTCCAATCAGAGTGTAGCTGCCGGCCTGGTTGATGCTGACCTGAGCGAAGTTGATGAGCTTGGTGTCCGTAGTGATGAGCGCCCGGAACGTGTCATCGAACTCTGTGCCGACGAACTCCGGGAACTCTTCGCTGATGAAGTTGAAATCGAAGGTGAGCGTCTTCACGCCCGCCGGGACGATGAAATCCTGCTTGAGGCCGGAACCGACGCCGCCGACCGCGTTCGTACCCGTGCTGACATCCGCCATCCATTTGCCCTCTTTCGGTTTGATGGTGGCGGCGCTTGAGTTGAGCACCTGCTTCACCTCGACCGCGCCGATCGTTGTCCAGTTGGAGAGGTCGCCGCGCTCGAAGCCACCGTTGCGTATACCGTCACGCATAGGTTTGGCGTCAAAGACCTCGTTCAGAGTAATGTCTGCTTGGACGGTTGAGCCCGAAACGGCGATGTTGCCTGAGCCGACGCCGAAAAAGCTTGTGAAGGGATCAAATGCTTTCACCACGAACGGGCCGCCGTTGATATAGAGCGTGTACTTCCCTCCGTTGCCCGTGATGGAGACCAGAGTGTTCGTGCTGTTGCTGACCACGACGCCCGCCTGTGCCCCATCTTTGTCGGAGACGACGCCTGTGGCGAAGCCGGAGCCGTGGTTAGCGACGAAAACATAGAGGCCGCCTCCGAAAACGCCCGGGAAGATGTTCGCTTCAGTGACTATCTGTCCCCCGCTCAACGTGGCCGTGTCGGTCGCCGCGAGTCGTTGCTTCAAGCCGGGAGTTGCCTGGTCTATCGCATCTACCAGGAGTTGCTGTCCGACGATGAACTTTGAAGTGGTGAGGCCCGATGGTGCTGGGATAGAAAGCGTCAGTGGCGCGCTCGGAGGCACCAGGACGGTGGCGCCCACTGTTCCCACAGGCTCGAAGTCGACTTCGACCGCACCGACAAACTCTAAAGCCCCTAGCGGGGCCGTGACCGTAGAGGCCGGGACAGACTTGATGTTAACGAAGACATCGTAAGGGACTGAGCCCGGTTGAATCGTGACGCTCGTCCCTTCGGGGCCGAAGACGGTCGCCCCCGTGCCTGCTGGAATGGCGGTTCTTGGTTGCAAGGTGATCTCTACGTCCAGTTGAAAATCCATCGCATTCGGGCTCTTAAACTGCCATTCTCTGGGCGCAGACGTTGCGCCCGACGGAAGGTTGACGCCGTTGTAGTCGAAGGTCGGAGAACCGGCAGGGGTCGCGCCATCCGCGTTGAGCGGGATAACCTGAGGGGACGCTATTTTGACGACCACACCTTCCAATAAGCCAGAGAGCGAGTTCGCCCCCACGTTCTTGATGGCGACGGTAACGGTGGCGACTCTAGATTGTGCATCCCATGAGACGAAATCAGCGACCAGTTGAGTAGAGGCGTCGCTGCCTTCATTATTCTTCACCTCGACTCTTCTTTGTTGTATCTGAACGTGCATCTTGAACGAGCCGATAGGATTGCCGTCGCTTGCCTGCCGCGCAGGCGGGCTGGCGGAGGCCGTCGCAGGCGATGACGCGCCGGTTTCTGTTTTCGCGTTGGTCAACACAGTTAACGGCGTAGCAACCAGTGCGAGGATGACTAGAGTTATAGAGAGCCGGAAGAGGTGTGTGTGTTTCATTCTCATGTTCAATCTCCTTTCGAGAGGCGTCAGGTCGTAGTTCACCGGAGGGCGACAGCGTTGGAGATTGAAAGGCTGGCGGCAAGCGCGCACCATGCGTGCAACTTGCCGGACTGGCCTTGCTGGCAGTCAATCTGGTAACGGGGCGCGGGCGTGTCCGAATATCATCAGAGCGGTGGCTTCGAGAGCCCCTTACACCGCCGTTTACGATATAAAGTACGGGGCACCCGTCAACGTTGGATTTATCCGGGGAGGATTAAGGGGCGCGCGATATTTAATGACTGTTCTCTGCGCTTCCCTTCGCGTCACTCAGCGTCTCGGCGATGAATCACAGGTCGAGTTAACCATCTACCGGATCAGTTGGTCAGTAACTTCTTTGGCAGAAATAACGTATTGGCTCGATTGTCTGCGCCAGCCACGTCTAAGGCCGATCAATCCACCTGCGAGAACCACCCACAGCACTTCGGCCTTAAACTTATAAAGAGCGACGAAGGCCGCTACACTCATCACGGCGGCGAACCAGTCAACTCTGCCTGCCAGGCCTTGCGGAAGAATGACCGCCGCGCCGAAGACGAGCGCGCGATTTAAGACTACGCCGACCACAGCAGCCGTCACACCTGAAAGCGCACCCGTCAGATTTTTGTTTCCACGCAGCACCTCAATGTAGGGAGCGCCGAGAAAAATAGAGATGAAGCACGGCAGAAAGGTCACGTAGGTTGTGACGAGTGCGCCCGTGACGGCGCTCCACGTCTGACTCATACCCTGTGGGTTGTTCCATCCAGCCATGAAACCGACGAACTGCAAGACCATGATGAGCGGGCCTGGCGTCGTCTCCGCCAACGCTAGACCGTCTACCGCCTGAGCTTTCGTCATCCATCCAAATGACCCAGTGGCTGCTTGCGTCACGTACGCAAGCACGGCATAAGCTCCGCCAAAGGTGACCAGAGCGTTAGCCCCACCATAAGGATTTTCAGTGCCCGCGCCTTGTTCGGAAGCGTATGTGCAGGCGGCGGCGCGTGGTCGTCAATGACAAGCGGCAGAGCAATCCGTGAGGAAGATATGAGTTCCATTGCAGACTCTCAAGATACAATTGCATCCGCCCTTTCTGTTCAACATATCCCATGCCGTCGTGGTGCTCATGCTGATGAAAGATTTTCGGTGCGCCCTCCTCATGATGAATCACCTAAGCGATCCGGTGCGACGCACGCTAGACGATTGTGAAACGCAAGACTCTTATCAATGAGAAACAGTTGCTAATAAAGTCTGGTAGTAGGAACAGAACTAGAAAAACTCTTGAAGCATTTTGTAAGGACGTGTAATGACTCGCATATCTTTGGATGTGTTTGTAGAAAAATGATGAGGTAAAGGAGTGGCATACATTTGCCTTGTAGGATTTTAAATGGAGTGTTTTGAGTATATTAAAGGTCACGCTCGACGAAGGCATGTCTTACAGGCTCCCGTACCGGAACAAGTCTTTCGACCGTGTGCTGTCGAGCCTTTTTTTCATCACCTCACGCCGGAGGATAGGGAACGCACTCTTCAAGAAGTGCGAAGGGTCTTGCGGTCGGGAGGTGAGCTGCACGTCGCGGATTTCGGCAAGCCGCAGAACGCGTTGATGAGAGTCGCGGCTTTACCCTGGCAGGCGTTTGATGGTCGGCTGACGACGGCGGATAACCTTAAGGGGCGACTGCCAGAAATGTTTCGCGCTGCTGGCTTCGGCGAGGCCTGTGAGACTGCACGCTACATGACTCTGTTCGGTACTCTGTCTCTATACAGCGCGCGAAAAGTTAAATGAAAACATGTTCACTAATGAGCGCCTTCAGTTCAATACAATAAGAAGTTTCATCAACGGGTTGTTTTCAATTTGCTTGTACGATCCTGTGACATCCATAGCGTCCGCCCTTCCGGCATAGGATCAGAACCCCGCTTGCGACGCTAGAAATCCTATGAACGCGCCGCCTAGCACAAGCCAGGCCGAATTCACTCTGTAGCGGATAAGCAGGAGCGCGCTCACAAGCGCGAGCACGATGGTCAAGGCATCAACCAGCGCTGATCTTCCCAATTCAAAAGTCACAACAATCATAAGCGCCAGTGATGCGACGTTGACGCCGTCGAGAAAAGCGCCTGCCGTCGGAGAGCGTCGTATGCGCGGCACCAACGGCCCGCTGACCGCCACAAAGATGAAGGCCGGGAGGAAGATGCCTAAGGTCGCCAGAGCCGCGCCCTTCGGCCCTGCCAACACGTAGCCGATAAAGGTGGCGGTCGTAAAGACAGGACCGGGTGTGACCTGTCCTACGGCTATGGCGTCCAGCAGTTGTTCATTCGTCAGCCAGTGCCACCTCTCCACCAGGTCGCCGCGCAGGAACGCCAAGAGCACGTAGCCGCTGCCGAAGAGCACGGAGCCGACCTTGAGGAAGAAGAGGAAGAGCGGCCAGAGTCCGAAGCCTACAGCCGCACTCCCCGCCGGTGCAGTCGCCTGAAAGAGTGCAACCGAAGGCGCAGGGATTATGAGAGACTGTAAGAGCGACTTCCCTTCTCTCTTCCGGCTAATTATCCAATGGCTCACGGCAACCAGCAGGCCCGCGCCGAAGAGAACCATCAGTTCGTTGACGCGTAGAAAGCTTAAGAGCAGTGCGACAAGGCCGACCCCGGCGAGGAACTTTGTTTTCGCGGCGGAGCGGCCCAGAGACCAAAGCGCCTGTAGGACTACGGCGATGATGATCGGTTTGACGCCGTAGAGGATGTGGGCCGTCTGCGGCAAAGAACCATAGCGCACGTAAGCCCAGGCGAAGGCCGTTACGATTAAGGCCGCCGGAAGGATGAAGCAACTGCCGGCGACGATGAGACCGGGCCATCCTCTCTGCCGGTGCCCTATGTGGATGGCAAGCTCCGTTGAGTTCGGCCCTGGAATAAGGTTGGTTGCGCCGAGCAGATCCAGAAACTTCTCGCGTGAGAGCCAGAGGCGACGACGGACGACCGCATCCTCCATCATTGCGATGTGCGCGGCGGGGCCGCCGAAGGCTGTCGTGCCCAGGCGTAGAAAAAGGATGGCTAACTCACCGAGCGACGCTCTTCCCGGCTCGTCTTTTGTAGAAGCTCGCCCCTCTTGCTCTTCGCTATCATCCATTTCGCACTTTAAGTCTTCGGTGGAGGCGGAGCTGTGAACTGGGAGATGTCCGAAAGCCCGAGGCTTCCTTCGACGTCACCTATCTGCTTCACGGCCTCTTCGTAGCCGTCTTCTCCGAACTGCTCATGTTCAATGTCCTCGAACCTTTCTCCCATCTCATCCAGTTGTTTGGTCGTCATGGTCTGCTTCCAAGCGGGGAAGATGATAGTGTCTTCGCGCGCGGCGTGATGCTCATACATAAGCACGAAAGATTCCAGGGCGCGCACGAGTTCCTGCGCGTTCGCGCCCAGCTTTGCGCCGTTCGTAACATTAATGATGTAGTCGGTAATTTCCCGCCCACGGTTATGCTGCACGACCAAGATGTCGGGCAGACTTGCTGCCGCGCCACCCGCCTGTTTGACTGCCGGAAAGATGAACTGCTCTTCGAGTTCCTTCTCGTGATACTCCTCACCGAAGGCACGAAAGAGCTTTGCCGTCTTCTGAAGCGCGTCCGGCGGGACGGCTGAAGGATTGCTCCTGAGTTTCCTGGCGGCAGCCGTGTAGACCAGAAGCGCCCGCCTTAATACGCCGTGCTCGCGCATGAGGTCTTCGGTCGCAGTAACCTCGCCGCCCTTCTTGTCTTCGTCAGCTTTAGAAGAAGCTTCGCTCTTCGCCTGCTCCGGCTGTGACCTGTTACCACCGCAGCTCGACAGCACCAGTCCGCTTCCGACCGCCGCAGAGAGGCGCAGGAACTCCCGCCTCATGTTGCTTGAACTCATTGCAGACACTCCCTTCCGTGGCTCAAAAAGAAAGACTACTTCATCATCATGTTACCGCCGGCTGAACCCATGCCGTATTGAGCCTTTATTAACTTGGCAGGCCCCGAAGGAGGTACGGTGACGATGAATAAATCACTGTACTGGATGTCACCGAGTTGGGCGGGCTTTCCCGTTAAAGCTTCCACAGTAGAGGCTATGGTGTTTCCATGGCCTACGACCAGCACAGTCTGTCCGGGATGCTTTTCCAGAATGTCCTTGGCGAGCCGACTCCCGTAGTCGCCGGGGTTCTGTAGATTGACGGCCATTTCCGTCGGCGTTATGCCGAGCCGCTGAGCCAACGGCTGCGCGGTGTCGTGGTTGCGCTTGAATTGAGAAGTGTAGATGGCGTTCACGCCTGCGCCCGCGGCGACGCCGACCAGCGCCTGTGCGCGCTGCATGCCCGCTTCGTTGAGCGGGCTGTCCTCGGCGTCCGATGCCTTATCGGCGTGACGCACAATCAGGACGACTGTCGGCCCGGCTTGAGGACGACTGCATGCGACGAGGCTCAGCGCGATTAGTGCGATGAAAACATACCTTGCTGTTTTCAAAGGCTCACTCCCCGCTCTTATCCTCAACGGCCTTGAAGCCCGTCTTATTGATGACCTCGCGCAATTTCTCGACCGTCACTTTCTGATCGTCATACTTGACGACGGCCTCGCCCTTCTCGAAGCTCACCTCTGCTTCCTCCACACCTTCTGTTGCCTTCAGCGCTTTGGCGACTGAACTAGCGCAGCCCCCGCAGTGCATTCCTTCTACCCGAATCTTTACAGTTTTGGTGGCGGCTGAGACGCCTACGGCGCTGAGCGCCAGCACCAGAGTGAAAATAAACGCGGCAATCAACTGTTTCCTTTGCATCTTCTATCTCCTAATGATTTCGTTATCAGTTATTGGATGTTACCAGATTCCAAGACGCTTTTTCTTGCGCCTTGGTGCCACTTCCGCCTTAGCGGAGTAGCGGTTTAACTTTCTGCTCGAACTCCTCGGGCAGGATGATCCCTTGGATGAGATCGTCAATGTTCCCGTCACGGTCGATGACCACGGTGACAGGCAAAGTATCACTCTGCTCAAACAGTGCTTTTGTCTCGGCGCTGCCAAACAGGATGGGATAATTTACTTTCACGGTGCGGACGAACTGCCGCACTTCGGAAGTTTCCGTCGGCGGGTAGGTGACGCCTATGACCTGCAAACCACGGCTTCGATACTCACGCTGCCACTTAACCAAGTCCGGCATCTCCGCGCGGCACGGCGGGCACCAGGTCGCCCAGAAATTCAGCAGCACTACCTTACCCTTGTAATCGCTCAGCCGAACCGTCCGGCCGCGCAGGTCACGCAACTCTAACGAGGGCGCTTTACTTCTTCCCTGAGCTATGACGACCACCGGAAAAGCGGCGAGCAAGAGAACTAAGATTAATACTCTCAACACGCGCCTCCTCTCAGAACAGATATTTCATGCCAAGAAGGACGTTCACGGTGTTCCTTAGCACCATCGGCCCGGTGTTACGAATGACGGGTAGCTGCACGCTCCCCTCGATTACAAACTGCGGGTCGGCGGCGTACTGAAGTCCTGGCGCGAGGTAGAATTCTGTTGACTTGCTGCCCTCGACCACTGCTCCATTCAATCGTCCGCGTCCCTTCTGCACGAATGTGCTCTCCAAGATGACGAAGAGTTCATTGCCCGGTGCCTGATATTCTCGCGGCAGTAGCACGTATTCCAGGTCTGTGTTGACGCGCACTTCGTTTCCCATACGAAACCCATCTCGCTCAGAGCGTAGAATACCTTCGACGTTCCCGCCGAAGATGAAGCGGCCTCCGGCCTGCGAGAACGCAAGGTCAAAGTGCGGGGAGAGTCCGCCGCTAATCGGCGTAAGCTGCTGCCGGATGAAAGCTGGCGCGTTGACCTCCTGCTCAGTCGGCGCACTCTTCTGCCCCGTCGGCAGCTCCAGCCCTACCCTGACGGCGGCCTGTCGGTCTCCGTAGGTTTTGACCTTTCTGAAGAATCTATACTTACCCCAGAGCGTGATGTTGCCCAGGCCCGTACCCGAGCCTGAATTTACTCCGTCATCGAAGGCAGTTCTTGAGACCGGAACTTCCACCGCCAACTGGAGCCGGGGCGTCGGCGTGTAGGACAGGCTTAAGTCAAGTAGCTGTCGGTTCACTTCGAGGCCCCCTAGCCGCTGCCTGATAAAGTAGAGGCGCGGCGTGACTGCGCCTCCCTTGTAGACGGTCAGGCCCGGTGACGTAGTGCGAATCGGCGCGAGGGCCTTCGTTACGACCGAGTTCATCTCCGCAGGAGCGACTGTCGTAACACTCTTAAGTCGTGCGTGTGAAGCATCCATCGCAGGCGACGGTAAGACATCGGAAGTGATAAAGGAGGCGACCTTCGGCGCGTCTTCGGCTT
Organism: Pyrinomonadaceae bacterium; assembly: GCA_014534425.1. Classification (GTDB taxonomy): domain Bacteria; phylum Acidobacteriota; class Blastocatellia; order Pyrinomonadales; family Pyrinomonadaceae; genus JACVRN01. The sequence continues at coordinate 10,957 of JACVRN010000086.1, read as the reverse complement.
TCTTCATCGTCTCGACGGAGACTACTTCGCGCGCGGTCGCGCCCGTGCCTGTAGTCTGCCAACCACCGGTTACCTCTACACGCGTGCCAAGCGCTGCGTCAGCCATTACCTTAGCGAGATTTTCTCCTGCGAGACTGAATCGCTGTTTGGTCATATCACTGACGAGCACCCAGTTCTTCCCGTCACGCTCAAGCACACCCACGACGGTGATGTCCGCAGTGTCGAGCGCGTAGCCCGCCTTTTTCAATGTCTCCTTGAGCGCCGCGAATGAAACAGGCTTGTCAGGCTTCGGCGTAAACACACCGAGTCCCTTCTTGATGTCTGTGATCTCTATCTCTTTGAGTTTCGGTGCGTAGTTTAGACGGCTCACGGCCTTCTGAATGTTGTACACTCAATTGCCGCACAAATAGCCAGCGATGTGCATCTGAATACGTTTGACCTCGGCGCGCGACACACTCGCGCAGCCGAAGAGAAGCACCAGGCTGAACGCTACGAACGTAATATTTCTTCTCACCATTATTTCTCCCGTTATCTAGAGTTCATATAAGAGTCTCCCGTGTATAGCAAGAAACAGGGGGCCTGCTCGACACACGAGTCCCTTAAAAGTGCGAAGTCTACCGCCCTGGTAGACACACTTCGGCTATCTTGCTCTAGATCAGGAGTGCGAGATGTTTTATGTAGATGTGGCTGGGTGACTGCCTTAGCCCAGGCGGAGCGTACGCTTGGGGTAGGCCCTGATTCAATAGAGAAGCAGAGGGTGGTACAAGCGCACTATGAAGAGCGATGGTTAATTGCGGCGACACCCTGTTGGAGCCGGTAGGCACCGTCGCACCGGACTCAGAGCAGTTCAGAGCACAGCACAGGCGTGCGGCACGAACCTCAGGCTTATCGGCTTTCATCCTTGCGGTGGCGCAGCAATCCATCTCGCCCGTCATGCCGCCCATATGGCATTCCTTCTCGCCCGAGTGCATGGGGATGCCGGCCAGCGCACTACTAGCTAGCACTATTAGAAGGAAGAAGGATGTCAGCCACTTCATCATTTCTACCTTTGACTATATTGAGCGGTCAGGACGGCTGTCAAGCGGCATCCATGCTGATAAGTAGTTAACGGCTGAAATAATATGCCCGCTATCTGTATCGGCTGCATGTCCATATCTTCTGTCATCGCTCCCAGGCTTCCGCATGGGCATTATCTCCCTTAGAACGAAAGGCTGTAGCTCGCGCCGGGGTTGCGGCCTCGCTCGAAAATAACGCCGAACTGATGGCGTCCCCACGTGTAGCTCACAATGGGGTGAACGCGCACGCCGTCAAAGAGAATCGTTGAAGACCAGCGCTCTTTGAAATTGATGTTCAAGCCGCCGATTACACGGAAGCAGTCTTCGAACGTGCCGTAGGCGACTCCGATATAAGGTGCGATGGGCAACCCTGTAGCTGGCCGCAGGTTCTTGCTCAGAGTCGCGTAGTAAGATTGCCCAAAGGACGTCCCTATCCTGTCGGAGCTTGTTCCCAGAATCAACGCCGGACGCTTTTCCATCTCAGTTATAGCAACGATGTTGGCAAGCGGAGAGACCTTCCCGGCGAGTGGGTTGTACTCTATCCCTGCGGTTATGCGTGGGTGAAACCTGTAGGTGAGCGTGTTGCGCCAGGTCGCCCGGTCAATCTGGTTAGCTATGGCGCGCACGCCATATGTCCAATTGTATTCGTCCTGTTGTCCTGTCCCGCTCACGGCGCGACCTTCACCCGGTCAAAGCGGTCAGGACGGGACGGAGGACGCTTCAGTAGGCTTCCGTTTAGCGGAAGCGACTTGCCCGCGCTCTTTCTTCCGCTCCGTGGCCGACGCCTTTTCTGCGGAAGCGAGCATCACGTCTATCTGTTTTTTTAGCTCAGCTTGGTTGACGATACCGGAAATTACTTTCGCAACGCGCCCGTCACGGCCTACGATGACTGTCCCCGGCAGCGCCGCGCGTAAACCGAATTTCACCATGTCTGCGGTTGTGGCTCCGGCCCAGACGGGAAAATTAATCTTCGTCTCTTTAATGAACTGCATTACTTTGGCCCGGTCTTCAGGGGCGTCGGCAGACGCTCCTACGACCTGCACTCCGAGCGCGGCATACTCATTCTGTATGGCCGCCAGGTCGGGCATCTCCGCGCGGCACGGCACGCAGTAGGTCGCCCAGAAATTCAGAACGACGATCCGTCCCTTGAGCGCGCTCAGTCGCTGCTCCGCCCCGAATAGGTCTTTGAGCGACAGCTCGACCTCCGTGCCTACGACCCCTTGCGCCTCGCGCTCGGCAAGGCTCGGGGCGAGGACTTCGAGCGCGTCTACGCGCACCACGCTTGCATCCTTCTTCTTCCGCACCTCTCCGGTCACGCTTAGGCGGCGCCCGATGAACTCAAGCCAGTTCTTTCCCGGCAGGCGGAATTTGCCCTGCTCCAACTGGTAGAGCGTAAACTTGTCACCCTCACGCACGCAGAGCAGCGTCGGGTCTCCGTTCGCCACGCAGCCTTGCGCCTTCAGCAAGTCTTCCGCCGTGCCGAACTCGACCTTCGTGCGGTCAGCTTCCGCCCAGCAGTCGGCGCAGCACACGACCTGCCCTTCCAGTTTTACTGTGCTCTGCGCCGCCGCCTGCGCGGCCAAGGTGACGCAGAGCATCAAACCTAATAACAAGCGAGTCATCTCTTAAATCTCCTGAGTTGAAACAAACAAGCGAACGCTTCCCGTTTAACTAAGATACGGGAGCGCAGAAAGCGGAGCGCTGCCTGATAGTCGGAGATTTCTAAATACGAAGGACGTGGCGTTGTTCACGCGGCGTGCAGTGTGTAGGAGTCGGGATCAAGAGCCATGCCTGGGAATAGATCCCATCCCCGTATAGGGGAGCCGAGTGCGACACAGCTTGAACAGCCTCTTTTGTCTGAAGGAGGTAAGACTGCCGCCCCGGAAGAACACAGGACGGTGACTGTGCGAGCGGGCACTCATCACAATGGCTTGCGCCTGACAGACTCTCTACCGAATCAGAAGAGTGAAGTTCGAGTGCCTCTACGCTCAACTCCGTGCACGAAACTACGCAGGCCGCGAAGACCCACAGGAGAGCTAGGGGTAAGAAGAGTGCGGGCAGGCGTGTAAGAGTTGAGGGTCGTGAAACCATCCCGGTGAGTATAAGGGATTCCAGAAATTTCAGCCAGAAATCCTGCACTCTGCCTGACAGGGTGAGTCACTGTCAGGTTACAGACCGCACTGTTTTGATTGTCCAATGAGGCACTTAACCTTTGTGCAAGTTACGGAAGGTGATCGAATATCGGAGCGCATCCATTTGAGGGATGCTGTGCTCCCACTCATACCGGGTGGCCTTCACGGGTGTCTCCATAACTTGCCTGGTGCTGTCAGACATATCTGCTACAGGTAGAGTTTCTCCTGATGCCGGTTTTACCAGTATAATTCAAAGTTACCAGTACTGATTTATTCGGCAGAATCAAAGGAGACCACTTTATGAGGAGAGTCTTGATATCCGGCTCTTTAATAATAGCGCTGGCGTTATGTGCCCTATCATGCCAAAGGGCAGCGCAGTCTAACGGCAATATGACGGCCAGCAACGCCGCGAACTCTTCAAACTCGGCGAAGGCGGGGGCAGACGGCCAGCCACCCGCCCCACCTAAGACGAATTTGAAGGTCGGGGATACGGCGCCCGATTTCACTCTCCCTGACACGGACGGCAAGCAAGTAAAGCTTTCAGATTTCCGTGGCAAGAAGAATGTTGTACTGGCCTTCTATGTCTTGGCCTTCACCGGCGGTTGAACGAAGGAACTGAAGGCATATCAGGCTGATATCGCCAAATTCGAGCAGAGCAACACGCAGGTCTTGGGCATCAGTGTAGACAGCTATGCCGCAAACAAACGCTTCAAGGAAGACATCGGAGTTACCTTCCCGCTCTTGAGCGACTTCAAGCGCAAAGTCGTTAAAGACTATGGCATCTACGATGAGGAGGGTGGGTATGCTTCTCGCGCAACCTTTACCATCGATAAAGATGGAATCATACGCCACATAGAGCAGGGCAAAGATGCCATAGACCCTACGGGCGCGTACCAGGCGTGCAGCACGCTCTAGCGTCTGAAGGCTTTACTTACAAAGCGGAGTACAGTCGGAACTCCCCACACACCGTAACACGCTATTACCTCACTACCAATAAGAGCAGGGCGGTTCAGTTTGAAGCCGCCCGGTTCTGATTTTGAGCAATCCACCTGGCTGCGTGTCCCGCCACGTTGAAGAGGTCGTCGGGCTTAATGAGGTAGTCCTGTGCACCGGCTTTGATGGCCGCCTCTTTCTCCTCCGGCATGGCGCGTCCCGAATAGAAGAGTATCGGCGTGTCCGCATCGAATTTACGAAGGGCTTCGCAGATAGTCACCCCCGAAGCGTCAGGGAAAGTGTGGTTGAGCAGATACAGGTCAAAGCGCTCGTGACGAGCCAAGTCCAGACAGTCTCTGCCGCTTTCAACCGCCGTCACACGAAAGCCTGCCTGCTCCAGCATCACGGTCATCAGGATGCGCGTGTCGTCATGGTCTTCGCAATATAGGATGTGCCCCTTCGACTGCATAGGATTTCCTGAGGGGAGTAAGGAGGAAGAGAGAGCCGCCACAAGCCTTCTCCTGTGGACAGCTTCTTAGCACTCGCATGCGGCGGCTCTTACTTGGTCGGGTCAGGGTTACAGCCTACTGAAATACAGATATTGATTCAGTACGCTATCGCACGCTGAGGGTATGCGACCCGTCGGCTCACCTTTCCGGCAGAGATGCTATTAATGCGTCTGTTTAATCCTTGGCTTCCAGTTCTTTCCTTTCCAGATCTTTATTAGCAGGCCCCTGTATCACCTTCCCGTCGAAGTTGAAGCGCGAGCCGTGGCAGGGGCAGTCCCACGATTTCTCGGCGCTGTTCCAATGGACTATGCAGCCCATGTGTGTGCAGGTCGCGGAGCAGGCGTGCAGATTCCCGCCCTCGTCCTTGTAGAGCGCCACGCGTTCGCCCTTCCACTCGACTACTTCGCCGCCGCCCGTGGGAATCTTCTCCAGATCATCCAACTCCGGCACGCCCACGCGGTCACCCATGAACTCCGCTGCAACGTTCATGTTCTCGCTGATGAAGTCGCGGGCCGAAGTGACCGGCTTGAATCTTGAAGGGTCAAAGACCTCCTCCCAGGGGTTCTTTCTTCCCAGAATCATGTCTGTGAGGAGCAGGGCTGCTACGTGGCTGTTCGTCATCCCCCAGCCGCCGAATCCCGTCGCCACGTAGAGGTCTTTAGAGCCTGCGGAGAGTCTGCCTATGTATGGCACTTTGTCTACAGTGTTATTGTCCTGCGTAGACCAACGGAACTCCACCGACTGAACGTCAAAGTTTGCGCGTGCCCACTCTTCAAGGTGTCGGTAACGGTCAGCCATGTCACCGCCCTGCCCCGTCTTGTGATGCTCGCCGCCGAGCATGACTATCTCGCCGCCCTCATAAGGATTACTGCGTATGGAATTGTGAGGCGTGCCTACGCTCACATACATTCCCTGCGGCATGGGGCCGTTCAAACGACATCCAAGCACGTAAGAGCGCATGGGATGCATGGCGGCGAAGTAGATGTTCGGGTCTTGATAGGGGAAATGCGTTGCGAGCACGACCGAGTTCGCCTTAAGAGTTCCGCGACTGGTCTTAATGGTGCAAGGCTCCCCCTCGTCAATGTCAAAGGCTCGCGTCTCTTCAAAGATGTGGCAGCCGTTGCCCACAACCTGCTCGGCCAGCGCGAGCAGGTACTTGCGCGGATGAAACTGAGCCTGGTTGTCGAACTTTACGGCGGCCTTGACTGCGAAAGGCAGCTCCGTGCTCTGGACGAAGGACACGGGAAGCCCGAGCCTCTCCGCGGCCTTAACCTCGGATTCAATCTGGCTCACTTCTTCGTCAAGGAGCGTGTAGGTGTAGGCGGAGGCTCTACGAAAATCACAGTCTATACTGAGTTCAGTGACGAGCGAGGCGACTCTATCCTTGGCCGTCTCCTGCGCTTCGGCGTAAGCCCGCGCCTGTTCTTCGCTGAACTGTGAAATGAGATGGTCGTAGATGAGGCTATGCAGCGAAGTAATCTTGGCGGTCGTGTTACCCGTCACGCTCTTTACTATCCGCCCCGCCTCCACGACGGCCACACTCAACCCGGCCTGCTTCAGGTGATAGGCTACGGCCAGCCCCGTGATCCCGCCGCCCAGCACCGCCACGTCAACTGTTAGATTTTCAGGAAGCTGTGGATAGTCTGTCTCAGGCGTGGTCGCAATCCAGAGTGAGACCGGCCTGCCCGGTAAATTTTCGCTCGCCTTCTCTCTGTTCACACTGTTCTCATCCATTGCTCGCTTAACTCCTTAACAAAGCTCATCGAATAAGTCCTATCAGATCTCTTCTTTCTTAAGGTTTGCATACCCACTCCGAGTAATCCGATCTGCCACATTTATGAAGTATCAATTTCAATCCAGAATACTTCTTTTTTCTGTTGTCCACTACCCGGGATTAAGCTATAGTTTCTGCCAATCGGGACGGCGGTGAATCCAAAGTCCTGAGTGATTGCTGGGGTGAGGACAGTGATCACCACAATAAATAGGCGCTGAGCGGCTCCCAAAGCTCGCTCGCGCCTATTTACTTTATAGAAGTATTCAAAAAGGACGTATGCCGAATAGGTTGCTGTATAAAATATAATTACCAGCAAACAAGAGTACGCTTGGCCTTGCACAAATATTCAGGTGGCATGAATAAAAGCGACGAATTATGCAGTCTCTTTTGAACGAATGCACAAAGCGTCTCCAGCCTTATCCAGCGTAGTTAATTGTTAACTTGGCTATAATAGCCAAATCAGAACCTTAGTTCAAACGGGTTCACGCTTATGCGTACTATCAACATCGCCGATCTGAAGAACAACCTGAGCGCGCACCTTGAGCGCGTGCGCCGTGGTGAGGAACTGCTCGTCAAAGACCGCAACCGCCCCGTGCCGCTCGCTTCCGGCGAAGTCTTAGACTCCGAGGAACTGGAGATGGCGGCGGGCCTCATTCATCTGCCGACTAAGAGTCTGCCCGACTCGTTTTGGAAGATGCCCGCGCCGCGCGTCTCTCTTGTGGATACTGTCTCAGCAGTTGCCTCGGAGCGGGATGGAAACTGGCTCACATGCAGCTTTGGCTCTTCAACTGCGGGAGTTTCCGGCTATACTTACACGCGAATGAAACGCTGATGCGGCTCTTAAACCCCCTCAAAAGGCTTGACGGCTTTTTGACGGGTTTAGGGAAAAGAGGGATTCTGGGTAATCGGGGAACGCATTCCACAACCCCTCCCGCAGGAGAGAAAAGGCCGTTAGTTAGGTCAGATAAAACAAGGACTGAGGTTAATTATGGCATCGGAGTACCGACCGAATTACTTAGCTTTATACGAATCAGGAGAGCTTGAGGAGAGGGTGCAAGCCCTTGAAAAGTTGTTGTTTAGCTGTACTGTCTGCCCGCATGATTGTGGCAATAATAGGATGGAGGACGAGCTAGCCCGTTGCTATTCGGGAAGGCTGCCTATTGTTAGTTCATATACTCAGCACTTCGGCGAAGAGCCTGCACTGGTCGGCTCAAAGGGCGCGGGCAACATCTTCTTCGGCAACTGCAACCTGAGGTGCGTCTACTGCCAGAACTACCAGATTTCGCAAACGCACAAGGAGCAGAAAAGGAACGAGGTCACGCACGAGCGCCTCTCGGAGATGATGCTTGAGCTTCAGGAGAAGGGCTGCCACAACATCAACTTCGTCTCGCCCACGCACTTCGCGCCGCAGATGGCCCGCGCGATTCTTCTGGCCGCCGAGCGCGGTCTTCATCTTCCAATCGTCTACAACACCAACGCCTATGATTCCGTAGAAGTCCTAAGGCTTCTGGATGGCATCGTAGACGTTTATCTTCCAGACCTGAAGTATGCGGAGAGCGAAGAGGGTTACACCTATTCGAAGGTGCGCGACTACACGCTGCACGCGCGGCGCGCTGTCGCGGAGATGTATAGACAGATGGGGGACGAGCTTGTCATGGGCGAGGACGGTCTCCTGAAGCGCGGGCTGGTGATACGTCTTCTGGTTCTTCCCAATGATGTAGCTGGCGTGCGCGAATCTCTGACCTGGATTAGAAACTCTTTAAGCCCGCGCGTGGCAATCTCTTTAATGGCGCAGTATTACGCCACGAACCGCGCGGCTACGGACGAGCGTTACGTGCTGCTCTCGCGCCGCATCACGGAATCCGAATGGCTGCGCGCTCTTTCAATCCTCGGCGAACTGGGAATGGAAGAAGGATGGATGCAGGAGTACGACGGCGCATCTCACTACTATCGCCCGGACTTCACGGACAGGGACAAGCCTTTCAAGGACATCAGAGACTTTCAGTAAAAAGGACAGTACCGCCTGCTTATGCTTAAGCACGGTTTTCATTCGGAAACTGTAGGGGCAGGGACTAGCCCTGCCCCTACAGTTTCTTGCCCGATTATTTCAGGCTGAAGGCAAAGTCTATGTACGAGCTATCGTTGAGTGTGATTCGATAGATGTACTTTTGACCCACCGACAGGTTCTTGGTGTTGATGTTGAAAATCCATTGCTGATCCGTGGGCGACCAACGGAAGACTGTATCGGGCGTCGTCGAATCAACAACTTCGTTGACGAGAGTGTTGCTTGCAGAGCCTACGTACATCAGCACGAAGCCCGTCACCACGCCCGCCGTCCCTACGGAGTTGCAGTTGGCGTCAAAGACTCGGAACTTCGCGGGCACAGTGCTTCCCTTCTTGAAGACGCTTGAGCCGTCGACGTTAATCGGTTGCAGGATGATGTGACCAGAGCCGCCGCAGGCTCCTCCGGCTGGCGCATAGGTCACGTTGTAGTTGTTCGTCTGCGTCGCAGGATTGCCCGCCTTGTCTGAGACCGAGACCGTAAACGACTTAGAGCCTACGGGCGCGGTGCTGATGTTACTGCCCTGCGGCGTGGTGGAAGTCTGAGTGCTGGCATCCAGACCTGAAAGAGCATCCGACGTGCTGAAGTTAGCCGCCACGATTGAATTCAAAACGTAGCTTCCGTTGCTTGCGGGCGTCGTGATGGTAATCACAGGCGGCGTCTTGTCAATGTTGACGTTCGAGACGGACGCGGAGTTTGAATTCCCCGCCTTGTCCGTCACGGTGAAGGTGTGCGACTGACCCGCGCCCTCCGTGTTGAAGACGTGAGAGCCTGTCGCGGGCGACGAAGCGTTAAGACCCGAAAGCCTGTCGCTGGCGTTGTAGCTTGCCACGACATCCGTGTTGTTCCAGCCGTTCGAGTTCGCCGCAGTGTCTCGCACGGCCACTACGACCGGGGCCGTCTTATCAATCCTGACCGTGAAGGTGTGCGACGGAGACTCCTGGTTGCCCGCGTTGTCTCTGGAGAAATAGGTGATGACGCTCAAGCCTTCAGCCGCTATGTCGAATGGCCCCGTGTAAGTCTTAGGCGCGGCGTTGTCAACCTTATATATGGTCTCGGCCACGCCCGAAGAAGGCGAGCCTAGGTCTGTCGCGCTCAGCGTGATTGTCACCTTGTTGGCGTTGGTAAAGTTCACGCCGTTGTGCGCGTTGCCGTTTGAATCCTGCGCGCTCAGCGAGGTCGTTGGCGGAGTGTTATCAACCGGAGCGGGCGGCAGAACCGTGAGGGTCAAACGCGTCCCCTGGCCCACGCCTACGTTCACGCTCGCGCTGTTGGGCTTGGCCTGTATGTCCGCGACGTAAGTTCCAGGCGTAGAGTTGGCGGGCACGGTCGCGGTCACGACCCAGCTTCTGATATCGGCGCTGGGGTTCTGCGCCGGGCCTGTGCTGAAATTTCTGGACGAAGGATTAAAGGATAACCAGGAGGCCGGAATCGGAGTCGTAGCAGGAACGCTCACGACCTGCGGCGAGGCTTGAAACGAGCCGTTGCCGCCGGGGGAAGTTATGTTCTGCGTGAACTGGTCGCTGGCCGCAGACGGGCCGGTCTGAATCGTCAGCGTGGTTGTGTTCGGATTGTAGGAGAAGATTCCGCCGTCCGTAAAATTCACGCTCGCCGTTCGCCCAGAAGATTGTCCCGTGGCCGTCACAGTGTAGCTTGTTCCCAAATCATCTTTCGTCGTCGCATACTCTTTGTTCAGTATGTCGCCGTTTTCGTCCGCCACTGCGGAGAGCGTAGCGTCGCCGTGAACGTTAGGCTCCTGGCGCAGTGTAATCAGAACGTTCTCGCCTACGAGCCAGCCGGAGCCTGAGAGGACTACGGTTTCTCCCGGCTGGTAATCCGTCTTGTCTGTCGTCACGGTAGCGCTTGACGAATCGAAAGCGTCCGGCGGCGCAGGATTGTAGGCTTGCGGCCTGGCCGCATTATTAAGAGGCGCTGTGGCTGAAGGCGAAGCCTTCGCGCTCCTTGCGGCTGCTCTTAACTTTGCGGACGAGATGGAGGAAAAGGCGAAGGCGCTCGCCATCGTGATTGAAAGTAAGAACGTCAGAGCATGTAGGGGGCGCGTTCTCAGAAATGTTCTACGGATTTTAGACGTACCTATTCTCAGGGGGATATTCGGGGGAATCTCATTCCTTGATCCTTTCTGGCGTGAGCCGGGGCAGAAGATGGTTCGGTCAGATGCTTTCGGGACTTCAATCGCGGACGTAGTTAATACGCACCTGGAAAGCGTGCCGGATTCATAGACCGAGTGAATGAAAAACGGTAGCGAGAGGCAATGCGCGCGAGGGCTTATGCCGGAAGAGGCATGCATCGCTTCTACACTAAGCTGGCTGGAGAACCGTTGTCGTTAGGATTAGACGAGACGACGACAACGACGCTGGCGAAAAACGCGCCTGATCTATTTCAGAAGCCCGCGACTGTCAACATAAAAGAGGCTAAGAAGAGAATTAACAGGATGGACAGGATAAAGATAAAACAATAGTTCTGCTTTTATC
>JACVRN010000047.1 GCA_014534425.1 Pyrinomonadaceae bacterium | reverse complement strand
GCAGCCGAGCAGGCGCAGCGACACGTAGAAGAACTCTCCCGCTACATTGCCGAACAGGAACGCATACGCGAACAGTTCTCTCAACTGGAAAAGCTCTCCGCTTTAGGTGAACTGGCTTCAGGTGTCGCCCACGACTTCAACAATACTCTCGCAGGAATCCTCGGTCGCGCTCAGCTTCTTCAACGCACCAGCGACCTTGAGATGATTAAGAGCGGCTTGAAGATTATCACCAAGACAGCAGAAGACGGCGCGAAGACTATCAAGCGCATACAGGACTTTGCGCGACAGCGCCGTGACCACGACTTCGCGCCCGTCGCCGTTGACCAGCTTCTCTTCGATGTCTCTGAAATCACCAGACCCCGTTGGAAAGACCGCGCGCAGGCCGCCAGCGTTCAAATCAGCCTTGACCTTCAGATTCGCTCCAACGCTCTCGTTATGGGAGATGCATCGGAGATGAGAGAAGTGCTGGTTAATATGGTCTTCAACGCCGTCGATGCCATGCCGCAAGGAGGAAGGCTTACTCTCTCTGCCGAAGAGATAGAAGGACAGGTAGAGATTAGCGTGCGCGACACGGGAGTCGGGATGACTCCTGAAGTGCGCTCCAGAATCTTCGACCCCTTCTTTACTACTAAGGGTAAAGCCGGTATGGGTTTGGGCCTGGCCGTCAGTTATGGAATTGTTCGCAGGCACGAAGGGATAATACTTGTCGAATCGGAAGTCGGACGCGGGACTACTTTCCGCATTCGCATGCCCATCGCAGAAGGCGTCACAAAGCCCAGATTACTTGACCAGACACACAACAACGCGTCTCTTCCTGTCGCAGCATTCCAGCCGCTTCACACAAAGTTTCTGGTCGTTGACGATGAAGACTACGTGCGCGAGTTGTTGAGCGACATCCTGGAGGGCGAGGGCTACTCCGTCACCCTGGCCGGAAGCGGCAGCGAAGCCTTAGCCTTATACGACTCCATGAAGTTCGATGCCATCTTCACGGACATAGGCATGCCCGGCATGAACGGATGGGAATTAGCCAGGGCTATACGCGAGAGGAACCAGCAAATACCCATCGCGGTGATAACCGGATGGGGCGAAGCCGTTGGCTCTACCGAACAGAAGGAAGCGCAGGTCGATTGGGTCGTAGCCAAGCCCTTCACCACAAGCCGCATCATAGAACTTGCCCAGGAAGTTTCCGAGCGCCTTGCCAAGAACAACAAAGCGCCGAAGCTGCGAGTTGTAGCTTAAAAGCAGTTTTCAGTTTTCAGCCGGGAAGACTCAGCTTGCTTTCTTGCTGAAAACTGAAAACTTTTTACTGAGAACTATCTTTTAGCTGTCTTCGTCGAAATTCCAGCGCCTGCTCGACGCTGGCCTCTACGGCTTCCAGGCGGAAGGGTTTGAGCAGAAAGTGGAAGGCCCCGAGATTGACTAAGCCCTGCGCGTGTTCCTGATCATGTATTCCGGTGATGACGATGACGGGCGTATCGGGCTGGCTCTGCCTCACGTACCCCAATAATTCCAGGCCGCTCAATCCGGGCATAGAGATGTCCGTCAGAATCACATCATAATGCTCTGTCTCTAAATACGAGATAGCCTGCTCAGCCGTCTCGGCCAGGTGACAGCGATGATTCTCTTCAAAGAGATCATAGAGCATGTCGCGTATTGCCTCGTCATCATCAACAATTAAAATAGCTGCCATTTACGATTCCTCTTTAGTCCAGACCTACTACCAGAAAAGTCGTGTCATCCTTGGCTGCCGCGCCTATGCGAAAGCGATCCAGGTCTGCGAAAAAAGCCTGTCCTATGTCGCAGGCCCGCCTTACCTCTATACCTCCGAGGCTCGCTTCCAGCCCCGCGAAATCAAAGGTTCTTCCCGCAGTGTTCTCAGCATCCGTCACGCCGTCGCTGAACAGCGCCAATCGTTCTCCGGCAACGAACCGAGCGACACCGGCCTCGTACTCTGTTCCGGGCAGCATGCCAATGGGCATTCCGCTCGCTTCAAATCGCCGCTCTTCTACAAGGCGTTTGTGCATCCAGATGGGCGGCAGGTGTCCCGCGTTGATGTAGCGTAAAAGCTCGAACTCGCTTGATAGCACGCCCAGGAAAAGCGTGGCGTAAGTCCCTAGCGGCGCGACCTCCGTCACTTTCTTGTTCAACTCTACGGCTAAACGGCCCAGGTCTCGCTCGGCTCTGACCAGTGCGCGCATCTCTGTTTGCAGCGTCGTCATCAGAAGCGCCGCGCCGATTCCCTTGCCCGACACGTCCGCCACCCAGAAAGCGCATTCGCCCGAAGGCAGCATCACCACGTCATACGTGTCGCCGCCGACATCGTAACAAGCCTGGCTCATGCCCCAGGCCGAAAAGGGCTGCGGCAGGTTAATCGAGCCGGACGAGGGCAGAAGCCTCTGCTGAATCTTTCTCGCCAGTTCAAGCTCGGTCGAAAGCAGGTGAGCGCGCAGGGCTGCCTGCGCCAGTTGCTCGCGCTCCACGGCCACGGCTGCCACAGCCGCGAAGGATTCAAGGTAAGCAAGGTCGTCCGCAGAGAAACCTTCGCGCCTCGCGTTGATGGCCTGAAGCGTTCCCATCACGGGGCAGCCCAGCTTGCGAAGCGGAACGCAGAGCATAGTTTTTGTGACAAAGCCCGTGCGAAGGTCTGTCGAAGGGTCAAACCGTGGGTCTGCGCGCACGTCGTTAATCAAGAGGCTCTCGCCCGTCTCCGCCACGTAGCCCGCAAGCCCTACGCCCTTCTCAAGCACTATCTCTATCTGCGTTTCGCCTGCCATCTGCCGCGCGTGCAGCTTTCCCGTGCGCTCGTCGCGCAGGAAGGCCGTCGCGCGCTCGCAATCTAGCTGGGCCGTAATGAGGTCGAGTATGGAGTGAAGAATCTCGTCAAGACCCGAAGCACTGTTGAGCGTCTCGCTTGCTTCAACCAGCGCTTCCAGACGGAGTATTCGCACGTCTTGCGGCAGGTTGCTAAGAGCAGTTGTCGCACTAGCCAACTCTGAATCGTTCTCCTTGCAATCTATCCTAACATTTTACATTGACGCGCTCTAATTATTTTTTCCTTGCGATTCAAGATGAAGAAATGAAGGAAGCGCGTTGACGAAATTTTTCATCAACGCGCTTCCTCTGGTTTGGATAATCGCTTGCGCGACTATTTCCGGTCTACTTTACCTGGGGCTGCTGGCCCGAATCGTCAACTCCGTGCCGTTGCGAAGCTCAAGGTCATCGCGGCCCTGAGCGTAGACGGAGCCTGCGCCCGCGCCCGCGCCAATGGCAGCGCCAATGGCAGCGCCCTTGCCGCCGCCTGCAATGGCACCGATGATTGCGCCCACGGCAGTGCCTATGGCCGTGCGCTGCACGGTGCGGTTAGTCTGATTGCTGTCGCGCACTGCGCCTTCATTATCGACGCGAACCGTCTCGCCGCTCAGCGTGCGTACGGATTCGACTACGCCTGCGAACCTGTACGTGCTGCCGTTACGCATGCGAATCGAGTCGAAATTAAGCGTCATCTCAGAGCGACCAGACACGCGGCCCGAACGATTCACGTTCGAGACGTAGCCTTCTATGACCGCTCCGTCGAACTCTGCGGGCGAGCGAACCGTCATGGTAAAGCGGTCGCCTTCGCGCGCATTCTGCGTCGTCAGGTCAGAGTTCAGCACGGCTATAATCTGCGTGTTATCCGGCACTATAAAGGTGCCGTTGGCCGTGGTGTTGGTTGGATAATTTCCGTAGGTCGGGCTGCTGCCGTTGTAAATGTCCAACTGCGCTACATCCGAAGTCCTCTCGTAAATGCTCTGGACTACTACGGGCTGATAGAGACCTTCGACCGTCACGCGGCGCGTGACGCGCAGGCGCTGGCCGCCTTCTATGGGATCGAAAGTCACTTCAAAGTCGTTACCGCGATCTCCGGTTGTGGCGACGATAAGCTGGTCGCCGCTCAATGACGCGCGGGTGCGAATCTGACGACCGCTCGGCATCGTCTCGTAGCGATACTGGCCGTCGGCGTCAAAAGAGATTTGCGGAGCGCGCGTAGAAGCAATGGTCACGTTGCGACCGCGACGGTCTATGGCAATCTGCGTCGGAGCTTCGAGCCGCGCCGTCAGTTGATTGAGCACGCGCTGGCGGTCTCTGTAAGAGATGTTGCGCGTGGCGCGCTCGGCTGCGTTGCGCGGGTCATCGCTCCGAGTGGTATCCAGGCGGAACGTGCCCGTCAGTTGATTATTCCTGTAATTGCCGTAGCCTGTGCCCTGTCCGTAGCCTCCCTGCCCGTAGGTCGGCTGCGTGTTCCAGTTCCAGGTGATGTTGTAAGCGGCGGCAAGCTGGTTCACGTCCGAGCGCAAAGCCACCCAGTCGTTACGGGCGTTGGTGCTCAGACGATTGCGCTGCATGAAGCGGTCTATGCGCGTGGCTATATTGAGAACCGCCTCAACGTCCGCAGTGGTTTCCGTGCGGCTCTCGAAGCGAGAGCGCAGGCTCTCGACCGCGTTATCGAAATCTTGAATGAACTGGTTGATGTTGTCTTCACGACGGGTTCCGTCGATGCGGCTGCGGTCGAGCGCCGTATCCATGCTGTTACGGAACTGGTTCGTGCGATTGTCTATGCGATTCAGAATTTGACGTATGGCTCTGTTGTTGCGATACGGGCGCTGCGCCTGCGCGGTGATGGAAAGACCCGCGAGCGCTATGACGAGCGCCGTCACAACCAAGTACTGCATTCTTCTAATCATTCTCTTTCCCTCCAAACTTTGCTGTCCGGCTCCTTATCATTCCTAAACTAATGCGCTTGGCCCGTGGCAGATTCTCTTTTCATGTACCTCGCGCCGGGCCGTCTATCGAAGTGGAGACTTAATCCCAATGAAGCGGGAGAGACCGGTATATTGAAAGCGTTCGCCGTCCTTCGCGCACATGGGCGGCGAGCCTTCAAAAGCCAACCCGCCTTATGGCAAACATTATGCCGAAGCGAAATCGAAGGGGGAAAACCTTCGGCCACGAACTCATAAAGAGCGAGGGATAAGCACTGATTTTGATTAGATAAATCTCTGCGGGGGTTGTCAGAGGCAACCTGATTTTCATCAATTCACAATAATTAAAGCCTTAAATCCCATGTCTATATGCACCATATACCGCAGACAGGGGAACTATATCCGTATACTTGCCACGCAGGGCTTCTCACAAGTCTTTAGAAAACAGTTCACATTTTTATGGCAGGCGCGCGGGGGCCTCTCTGGACTGGCTTGAGTACACTCTGAAGCCCTGGACTGTCTGCTATTGCCTCACTCCGCAGGGGCCTCTATGTTATGCTTTCGGCCAGATAGGAGGATTCCTTTATGGGAAAGACGGACGCGAAGGCCGTGGTGCATTTCGCAGGCGACGACCTCTTCGTAGGCATTACGCCGAGCGGCCACGCGCAGGTGCTGGACACGAATCACGAGCGGGCGAGCGCCGCAACGCCCGTGGAACTGCTACTGATTGCCCTGGGCAGTTGCACGGCTGTCGATGTCGTCTCCATCATGCGAAAGAAGCGCGAGCGTGTGACGGATTATCGCGTTGAGGTTAGCGGAGAGCGCCGCGCAGAGCACCCGCGCAAGTACACGCGCATGGAGGTCAAGCACATTGTTCGCGGGCACAACATCTCTGAGAAAGCGCTGGCTCAGGCCATAGAGCTATCAGAGGAGAAGTATTGCAGCGTGGCCGCGACCTTCAGGCCCTGCGTGGAGATAGTTTCCAGCTACGAGATAATCGAAGAAGAAGGGGACGCGAGCGCTTGAGCATCGCCTTCACTCTCTCTGCAAAATTTGGCGGGCGCAGCGTTCTTTCTAACGACCGAACGGTTTCTGGAAAGGATTTTTGTACTCTATGCTGCGCTACGGCCCACGCCTTCTAGCTCCCCTGTTTCTTCTGCTCTTGGCGGCGCTCTTCCCTCAAACCACAAAGGCTGAGTGCGATTATATAAGCGACTACGACGCTTATGATTTCTCGCGCGAGCATTTGAAGCGCGATGTCCTTGAGACCTACGAACTGGACTCGCTGAAGTACCTGCGCGGTATCCTCTTCGGTCGCCACGGTCGCCTCTTCAAAGACACTGAGATTGACACCTATCTCAAATGCCGCCCGTGGTTCAAGCCGAACCCTAACTTCAGCAACTCTCTTCTCAATCAAACCGAGCGCGACAACCTAGACCTCATACGCGAGATGGAGGCGAAGAAGCACGACTTCATAGAGCCAGGCGACATGCGCTGGTATCGTGACCGGCTGATTACGGAAAAGATGCTGGGGTGGCATACGGGCGCGGAGTGGCGCGTGCTTCGCGCAGAGGTCGAAGCCATCTACGGCAAACGCTTCACGGACGAACCCTGGCTACAGAAGTATTTCGAAGAGCGTTACTGGTACGCGCCCGACGATAAGTACGACCAGTCGCGCCTTTCGGAAATTGAGCGCAGGAATATAGAGACGATTGCCGAAGCCCAGAAGAAGCAGCGCAACGTCAGCGTCTCGCCCGGCGACATGCAGATATTTCAGGAAACATTGCTCACGGAAGAGTTGCTGCGCGGGCTTTCGCTTTCCGAGTTGCGGCTTCTGAGGAACGAAATCTTTGCGCGGCGCGGGCGAAAGTTCGGCGCGGAATGGCTGCAAAGATATTTCGAGGGGCAGGACTGGTACGAGGCTTCAAAGACTGGCCGCGAGACCGGACTGACGGAAATCGAGAAGAAGAATGCCGCGACGATTCAGCGCTATGAAAATCGTCTGCGCGAAGAGTTGAGCACAAAGCCTATCACGGACGAACTGATCGAAGGGCTTTTTCAGGAGGACGCGCGCAGGCTCCGCAACGAGATTTACGCTCGTCACGGAAAAGTTTTTAAAGACAAGGAGCTTCAACGCTATTTCTCCAGCTTCGACTGGTACAAGCCCGACCCAAATTTCAACGAGCAGTCGCTCAACAAAATCGAAAAAGAGAACATCACCCAAATCTTCAACTACGAGCAGTCGGCCATGCGTATGCAGGACGCCGTAGAGGGTTGATAAGGCCAAATGATTAGTCCCGCGTGACGGGACAACGAAAATCAGAATCCAGGATAGACAGGGACGCGCGGGATATGAAAAAGTATCTACGGAGCGTCTCCTGTCTATTTTATTAAGCGGACAACGCGCCGCTCTGCGCCCTGCGTCTGAAGGTGAGCGCGGCGGCGGCTGGCGAAATAAAGTTACGGGTTCATAAAGGACAGCAATTCGATGGGTCTGATTTCCTCTCTGCTTCTCATCTACGCTTTAAGCGTCGCGCCGGGTGACGGCGGCGGCGCGTTCAGCCGTCATTCGATTGAAGCCTCTTTCAAATCGGCTCTCGCTTGGTCGTCTGAAGCTCAAGGAGACGATGCGCTGGGTGTTGTGCGTGCGGCTGACCGCGCGGGGCGCACTGCGGACGGCAAACTCGGTCAGCTTACTCCTGAAGAGCATCTGAAGCGCGCGGGCGTTTACATGACCAACCGCGCTTTCAGCGAGGCGCGCGAACATTTTCAGGCCGTGATAGAACGCTATCCCACGTCTCCACTGGTCTCGTCCGCGCTTTACGGCCTGGGGCGTTCATACTTTCAAGACCGCCGCTACGCAGAGTCAATTCCCTTCTTCGAGCGACTGACGCGCGAGTTCTCTGAAACTAAAGATGGGCGCGAGGGACTCTACTCTCTGGCTTCCGCTTATCTTCGCATGGGACGCGCGGCGGAAGCCGCAGAGCGCTATCGCCTGTACACGGAGAAGTATCCGCAGGGCGAAAGAATCGAAGCCTCTTATCTGAACGTGGTGGACGGGCTGCGCGAGACCGGGCAGACGGAAGAGGCAATCACCTGGATTGCGCGCACGCGCGAGAGATTCCCCAACACGGCCACGGATAAGAACGCGCTTTTCGCACGCCTACGCCTGGACATAGCCGCGAACGATTGGGCGCACGCTCTTGAGACCGTGAATCAATTGACCCTGACGGCCACGCCTCAAGGCGTGATGACAAACGCGGACGAGCTTTTTTACCTGCGCGCCTTGAGCCTTGAGCGCCTTGGGCGCAAGGATGAGGCCGTCAACAATTACCTGACCGTGAGCGACAAACCCGACTCGTATTACGGGTGGCTTGCGACAGACCGCCTGATGACGCTCGCGGACGAGCAAAGGCGCTCCGTCGTCATGGCACGCGCGGGCAGAACACGCGCGCAGGTCTCATCCGCTTCGGCGCAATATCCCGCGCCCTATCGTGAAATCATTCTGCGTGAAGCCAGCCGTAGAAGGCTGGATCCGAGGCTCCTTCTGGCGATTATGAGACAGGAGAGCGGCTTTCGCCCGCGCGCAAAATCCATAGCCGCCGCGCGCGGTCTTCTTCAATTGACGATTGACACGGCGCTCAAGTACGCGGCCCGCGCTGGCTTCAACAACCTGCGCGAGGACGACCTGTATCGCCCGGAGGTGAACATAGCGGTCGCCGCCGAATACATTGCCGAGCTAAAGGGCCTCTTCCCGGATTTGCCAGAGGCCGTCGCGGCTTCCTACAACGGCGGCGAAGACAACGCCGCGCGCTGGCTCAAACGCAGCGCACATAGAGACCCCGCCATCTTCGCTGCCGAAGTCGGCTTCTCTGAAACGAAAACGTACGTCTTCAAGGTCATCTCCAACTATCGCGTTTACCAGCAGCTTTACACGGAAGACCTCAGACAAAGATAGCAGCGCCGTACAAAAGTGGTGCTCCTGCTTTTTGACCTTAATCGCGCTGGCCCAAATTAAAGATTGCAAAGCCGTCGCCTGCAATAGTATATTTTCTTAGACGGAACAGATTATCCGTGCTTATACCTTCCAAGGGTAAGAGGCAATTGCCTCTTCTACCAACACGCCCGCATCTCTAAATTGCATCAGTTTATGGAAAGCTTCGCGCATCCCCCCTTCCAGAAAATGTATCTCGGCCAGCCTAATCTATCTGAATCAAGCGAAAGACCTTTGAAGAAAGTCCTGACGGTTTTTGGCACGCGCCCGGAAGCCATCAAGCTCGCGTCTACGATTCGCGCTCTTGAAGCATCGGGCCAGTCTCAGACGGTGAACGTCGCCTCCGCACAGCACACAGACCTGCTTTATCCCTTCATAGATCTGCTCAGGATTCGTGTGGATTACAACCTGCATGTGATGCAGCCCGACCAGACGCCCAATGAAGTGTGCGCTCGCATATTAGCTTCGCTGGACACTGTTCTTGATAAAGAGCGGCCTGACCTTGTGCTGGTGCAGGGCGATACGACTACGGCTATGGCGGGCGCGCTCGCGGCCTTTCACCGAAGGGTAGCGGTCGGTCACGTGGAGGCCGGTCTGAGGTCTGGTAATCCTCGC
Organism: Pyrinomonadaceae bacterium; assembly: GCA_014534425.1. Lineage (GTDB taxonomy): Bacteria > Acidobacteriota > Blastocatellia > Pyrinomonadales > Pyrinomonadaceae > JACVRN01. The sequence continues at coordinate 23,739 of JACVRN010000047.1, read as the reverse complement.
AGCCCTTTTCCCGAAGAGATTAATCGCAGGCTGATTACGCAACTGGCGACTTATCACTTCGCCGCGACCGGACGAAATCGCATCACTCTACTCTCGGAAGGAGTCGATTGGAGGAACATCTTCGTCACGGGCAATCCCGTCGTGGATTCCCTCAAAGAGATTCTTGAGCAACCGGCTAAGGATTCTTTCAGCCAGGAACTTCTGTCAAAGACGCGCGGCTTGAAACGCATGATCCTGACGGCGCATCGCCGTGAAAGCATCAATCAGGGGATGCTCGAAAACTTTGAGGTCTTAAAGGGCTTCGTCGCAAGCCACACAGATGTCGCGCTGATTTTTCCTGTGCATCCGAATCCTGCTGTCGTAGAGGCGGCACGCGAGGTCTTTCTCGGAGAGGAAAGAGTTCACTTGATTAAGCCGCTCTGCTACCGCGAGTTCATAGCGCTGCTTTCAAGCTCCTGGCTCATCGTCTCCGATTCGGGCGGCGTGCAGGAAGAAGCCCCCACGCTCGGCAAGCCCCTGCTTATCCTGCGCGAGAACACAGAGCGCCCCGAAGTCCTCGAATCTGGAATCGCGCGCCTCGTCGGCGGGTGTCCCATGAAGTTGGCGGCGATGCTGGAAGAGGCGCACGCGGACGGAAGTTGGGCCGACAGGGCGGAAAAAGTTGCGAACCCGTTTGGCCTCGGAGATAGCGGCCAGCAGATAGCCCAGATTATAGAACACCTTCTCTTGAGCACTCAGGCTCCGGCGTTGAGCATAGCAGTATGAAGAGCGTCGAACGCGTTAAGACGGAAGCGCACGAAGAAAGGAAATAAACGTTCACATGATTTGCCAGGAAGAATTGATGACGCTGCCTTCTGACCAGGAAGCTTCGGGGCGCACCTTCGACGACTCAGAGATTGCGCTTCTCTCGGAGGCTCTCAAGAGCGGCACGCTGACCAGCACCAAAGGCCGCTTCGTTCGCACCTTCGAGGAGCGCTTCGCCTCTCTGATGGGCGTCGGCGCGGCTTACGCCTGCGCCTCCGGCTCCGCAGCCGTTCACACGGCGGTCGCCGCCATAGACCCTGAACCCGGCGACGAGATTGTCACGACCTCCATCACGGACATGGGCGCGCTCGCTCCCATCATCTACCAGGGTGCAATCCCCGTCTTCGCGGACGTAGACCCGCGCACCTACAACGTCACCGCCGAAACAATCGAGAAAGCTTTGAGCGAGCGCACGCGCGCCATCATAGTCACGCACCTGTTCGGCAACCCCTGCGACATGGGGCCGATTATGGAACTCGCGCGCTCGCGCCGCGTTCCGGTGATAGAAGATTGCGCGCAGAGCTTTCTGGCTAAAAGCGGCGGGCGCGTGACCGGAAGCCTGGGCGACATAGGCTGCTTCAGCCTGCAACAGGGCAAGCACATCTCTACGGGCGAAGGCGGCATCGTCACGACCGATGATGAACGACTCGCTCGCCGCATGTTTCTCTTCATCAACAAGGCTTGGGGCTACGGCGACCCGAACCCCGACCATTATTTCCTGGCCCTGAATTACCGCATGAGCGAGTTGCAGGGCGCGGTCGCTTTGGCTCAGTTAGATAAGCTTGAGACGGTCGTGCGCGCTCGCATCGCGGCAGCCGCTAAACTGACCGAGCGGCTTCAAAGCTTGTGCGGGATAGAGACGCCTTTCATCTCGCAGGACAACGTCCACACTTACTGGAAATATTGCCTGCGTGTTCACGACGATGTGATTTCCGGCGGAGCGCCGGGGCTTGCAAGACTTCTGAAGGAGCGTGGCATAGCTAGCGCGCCGCGCTACATACAGAAGCCTGCCTTCATGTGCGAAGTCTTTCAGAAACAGCGCACCTTCGGAGAAAGCCGCTTCCCCTTCACGCTCGCCAGGGCCGAAGCCGTCGATTACAACCCTACGCGCTTCCCCGGAACCTTCGAAGCCCTGCACAGCGTACTGGCGCTTCCCTGGAATGAAAACTACACGGACGAGCACGTTGACTACATAGCCGACTCTATTGTCGAAGCCGCGGAGAGTTTGCAGCAGTAAGATGAAAGTGAAAGCGAATGAATAACAGACTCAACTTCGGCATCGTCGGCGCGGGCAGAATCGCGCAGGCTTACGCGGAGGCGTTCGAAGAAAGCTGCTTCGCGCAGGTCGCCGCCGTCTCGGACGTTGACATAGATAAGGCTTCTGCGCTTGCCGAAAGGCTTCAGTGCCCCGCTTATGATTCTTACGCGGCTATGGCCGAAGGCGTGCGGCTTGAGGCGGCGATTGTCTGCACTCCGCCTGTCACGCACAGAGACATCTGCATCGCTCTATTAAAGCGAGGCGTTCATGTGCTCTGCGAAAAACCGCTCTGCCTCGATTCCGAGAGCGCACGCATGATGGTCGAAGCCGCGCGCACACGCGGCGTTATGCTGACGATGGCCTCTAAATTTCGCTACGTGGAGGACGTGATACGCGCACGTAGCATTGTACGCTCCGGCATGATTGGCGAGGTGGTGCTGATTGAGAACGCGTTCACTTCTCGCGTGGACATGCGCTCGCGCTGGAACTCTGACCCGCAGGTGAGCGGCGGCGGAGTCCTGATAGACAACGGCACGCACTCCGTCGATTTGATTCGTTACTTTCTGGGGCCGCTCGCTGAAGTTTACGTGGAAGAGAGCATACGCAGCCAGGGGCTTTCGGTGGAAGAGACCGTGCGGCTCTGCGCTCGCAACCACGACCGCGTGCCCGCGAGCATAGACCTTTCGTGGAGCATAGACAAAGAGCTTTCCAGCTTCCTAAACGTCTACGGCACACAGGGTACAGTATCCGTCGGCTGGAAAGAGTCCAAATATCGCCTGGCTTCCAGCCGCGATTGGGTGGTCTTCGGTGGTGGCTACGATAAAGTGCAGGCGTTTCGTAGCCAGATAAACAGCTTCGCTCAGGCCATAACCTGCGTCAAGGAACTGATTCCGACGCCCGAAGATGCCCTTGCCTCCGTAGCTGTGATAGAGGCCGCGTACTCTTCGCTCAAGCAAGGCAGATGGGTGCGAGTCGAGCCTTTGCGCGCCGTGGATGTGTCGCGCGAATTTCATGAAGCGACTTTGACGGAGGCGCAAACGGTCGCATGAAGGCTCGCATTCATCCGACGGCGATTGTCGAAGAGGGCGTACTCATTGGCGACGGCACCTCAGTCTGGGACAACGTGCACATACGCCACGGAGCTTCCATTGGCGAAGAGTGCATCATAGGCGAGAAGACTTACATTGCCTATGACGTTCGCATAGGCAATCGCGTCAAGCTCAACGCCTTCGTTTACATCTGCAACGCCGTGACGATTGAAGACGGCGTGATGATTAGCGCGGGCAGCATCTTTACCAACGACCGCTTTCCCCGCGCGACCACTACGGATTTGAGAAAGCTTCGTCCTTCGGAACCTGACGAGCACACTTTGCGGACGCTCGTGCGCGAGGGAGCGACCATAGGCGCTGGCTGCACCATCGGCAACGACCTTGTGATAGGGCGTTGGGCCATGATTGGAATGGGCGCGCTGGTCACAAAGTCCGTGCCCGACTTTCATCTCGCGTTCGGGAATCCAGCGCGAAGCGTAGGCTGCGTCTGTCGCTGCGGCCAGCTTCTCTTGCGCTTTAATGAAGACGCCTTCTCAAAAGAAGAGATTGCGTGTACCGCCTGTGAATTGAGGTATAGGATTGACGACCGCATCGTTACAGAACTCAACCCTCCCGCGTGACGGCTCTGCGACGGAAGCGCCGAAAGATTGCGAGGCCGCGTCCCGTGGCGCGCGTTGGGCAGTTGTGGGCGGGGGCATACCGGGCCTCACCCTCGCGCTCAGGCGGGCAGATTAATTCTCTTCTTTACGGCTCAGGGCTGTAGCGCCGGTCTTCAAAGCCTGTGGAGCGCTCGCGTCTTTCCACTGGGTCGGGGTAAGAAGGATACGGGCGAGGCATGATGCCGAGCCTGACCAGCGCGTCGCGGTACTCGTAGCGAATGTTTATCTCGCCCGCCGGTCTCGAATCCAAATCCATGTTTATCCAGCGAACGTCGTTGCGTACGTTGCGGCCAATGCCGGTTGCCGCAGATTCGTCGTTGGGCTGAGGATAAACGTCCCCGCGCTTTTGACGGGCCGCGCCTGAGCTTGTGCCCGCCGAAGGCGCGCTCTTACTGCTCTCACTTGTCTCTTCCCTGCTGTCTCTTCCGTCCTCGTAGGTGCGAGGCTGAGGGACGACCGTTATTGGTTGGCGCTCGCGGAAAAAGACGGCAGAGATAATCCCTAAGTTAGCCGTCTGCCCTAGCTTCGCGCCGTAAGAATCCTTTTCGGTGGTGAAGTAGAAGCGGCGTGCGCGGGCGCTGCTCATCTGCCAGCCGCGTATGGTTATGGTCTGGTAAGGCTCTATCACCCATTTGCTGGCATCCCAGGCAGCCGACCTGCGAGCGTCAATAGTGTTCATCCCATCCACTGCGAGCGCTACGGCCACGCGCACGCCTAGCGGATTTCTGATTCTAAGCTCGTACTCTGTGCCCTTCAGCGCCTCTATGTAGCGGCGGCCTCGCGCCCAGTATTGCGGCACGGGCCTGCCGCCTACCAGCACCTCGACTTCAAACATCTCGCCCCTGTACTCCGTCTGCTCGGCCACAGTCTCGTTCAAAACGGTCTCGGCAGCCACTCCAGATTCGGCGCTGACGGGCTGGCGCATAGAGACGAACAGCAGAATCGCCAACAAACTGGCCCCGACGCACGCGAGCGCAAAATATTCTCTCCTCATAAGTCTTCTCGCTCCTCCTTTCGGCAAATACACATCTCCACCGCTCAAGGAACGACGCCCGGCGCGCTTTCTTGCAATAAGAAAAAGCGTCCAGACTTATCAGTAAAGCTTTTATCTGCTATCCTGAACACTCGCGTGAAGATTTAGCGACAAAGTTCTGTCATCTTGTAGTGTAAGCAATTCCCCTCCTCTTTATTACCGGGAAATTTGCGAGGTGAGCGTCTAGGATGAAGACGATGGAGATAGATTGTGGCGCTGGCTCTTTTTACGACCGCATTGCAGGGTTGTACGATATTACATTCAAGTTCAACGGCTACAGCCGCAGCTTAGAAAAGTATCTGGAAGAGCACCTGCCGCCCTTGCCTGCTCAGGCAAGAGTGCTGGACGCAGGCTGCGGCACGGGGCTTCTGACGCTGGCGCTGCTGAAGGTGCTGGATCAGCCCCTGCGAATCACTGCCATAGACCTATCTTCAAGCTCGCTTGCGACGGCGCGCCGCGCGGTCGCGGAAAATTCAGGGCGTACGCAGAGCGTGCGATTCGCGCAGGCCAACCTGCTTCAGCTTCCCTTCGCTGACGATAGCTTTGACCTCATTATGACGAGCGGCGTGCTGGAATACGTTCCCTTGAGCGAAGGGTTCACGGAGCTGGCGCGCGTAGTGCGCCCCGGCGGCTACATGATTCACCTGCCCGTTCGCCCGTCGCCCGCCAGTAAACTTTTAGAAGTCATGTTCCGCTTCAAGGCGCACCCGCCGCGCGAAGTCGAGCAACAGACCAGCAAACATTTTCGCGTCGTCAAACATCACCGCTTCCCGCCGCTTGAGCCAATCGGCTGGACGAAGACGGCTGTGCTGGCACAGAAATTCTAAATCGCTTCACTTGACCGGAGTCAGTTTAAGAATGCGGTCGTCGTCACGGGCAGCGCTTCCGCGACCGTCCCTGTTGGAAGTCGAAAAGTAGATTGCGCCGTCCGGCCCTTCCGCGACTTCTCGTATGCGGCCATACTTGCCTTTAAGTAAATCCTCCTGGCTGACAACCTTTCTTCCGTCCAGCACAACGCGAATAATGCGCTCGCCCCTCAAACAGCCGAAGAAGAAGTTGCCGCGAAATTGCTGGAAGAGCGAGCCGCGATAAAAGCTGCCGCTCGCGGGCGCGCAGGCGGGCGTGTATTCCAGAAGCGGAGATTCCAGTCCCTCGCGCATCTGCTGGTGATGAATCAAAGGCCAGCCGTAATTCTTGCCGCGCTCCACTATGTTGACCTCGTCGCCTCCTCCGGGGCCGTCAAAGCCGGAAGGGCCGTGCTCTGTCTCAAACAGCAGATTGGTGCCGGGCTGAAAATCTATGCCCTGCGGGTTGCGATGCCCGTAAGTCCAGATTTCAGGACGCGCGCCAGCTTGAGAGACGAACGGATTGTCCTGCGGCACTGTGCCGTCATCATTGAGGCGCAGGATTTTTCCGGCCAGCGAGTCCATCTTCTGCGCTAACTCCCTGTCCGTAGCATCGCCCGTTGTGATGTAAAGCTTTCCGTCCAGGCCAAAGCGAAGGCGACACCCCGCATGATTCGGCGCAGCCGGAATGGCTTCAATGATTACCTTTCTATCCGTCAGCGCATCGCCAGTCTCGCGGAATCGCACGACCCGCACCAGTTGGTCGCCGCCGCCTGCATAGGCGTACGCAAGATAAAGAAGATGATTCGTGGAGAACTGCGGGTGAAGCACAAGCCCCATCAGCCCGCTCTCGCTGGCCGAGCGCACGTCTTCAATCGTAGCAATCGGCGCTGGCCTTAATCGTCCGTTCTCGAAGACGCGCACGCGACCGGGCCTTTCAGTAATGAACATGCGACCGTCGGGCGCGAAGACGATTGACCAGGGAACTTCAAGGCCGCTCACAACGGTCTCTACGCGAAACTGAACGCTGCCCGCCTGCGTGCTCTTGACCTCACCAGTGCCGCGTCCCGTAGGCGCGCTCCCGCAGGCCAGCAAACCAACGCTCAACGCCAGAAATAGAAACAGCAGCCGCCTCATCAACATAGCCTTTCCGTGCTCTTAACGGGTGAGGCTGTAACCCGTAACTTGAAGTCAAGGGTTACAGCCTCCAGGCCCCTTTACGGAGCTTAAAAGAGCATTGCTTGAGGTTTATCTTCAGGTATTAATGTATTCGTGCAGGAGCTTCAGTTCGTCGCCCTGCTCTGAGACCTCTACGCGCAGTATGTCGCGCATGGAGAGCATGCCTATCCAGCGCTCGCCTTCGACTACGGGCAGGTGGCGGCGGCCTATCATCTCCATTCTTTCGAGCGCTTCGTGCGGCGTGTCAGTGGTTTCTATGACGGCTTGCAGTTCGCCCATAGCTTCCATGATGGGGACAGTGGCGGGGTCACGTCTTTCCAGCACTATGCGATTCAGAAGGTCGCGCTCGGTCAGGATGCCTACCAGCCGACCATCGGCATTCAAGACGCAGACTCCTCCGATCTTTCGCTCAGCCATGTACTGCGCCGCTTCAAGCACGGTGGCTGTGTCGGGTACGAAATACGGCTCACGGTTACTAATCACGTCCCTGATCGTTACCATCTTTTCGACCACCTCCCTTTTGTTGTTTTCGGATTTCCAGCGCGAGGTCTTCATTATAATGAGGAGAGCGCGTTCCTAGTCAATCAAAAAGTTCCCCCTGAAGGGTGGGGCGACGAAAAGTTTTTTCATTGTGAAAATAGGCACCACGTTCCGCTTGCTTGTTGAAGCCTAGACGCCGTGCGTGAATACGAAAAAGCTGCTCGATGGCCTTCCAGTATTCGCCGTGGCCGCGCATGCGCTCGCCGAAGCGGCTTGAGTTCAATCGTCCTTCGCGCGCCTCTCTGATGCGGCTGATGATGCGGTCTGCTTTAAGCGGCAGCCGCTCTCGCAGGCGTTCTTCAAAATAGGGCGCGACAGAGCCGGGCAGCCTGAGGATAGTCATAAAAGCGTGGCGAGCGCCCGCCTCGTGCGCGCGGATGAGCAGTTCAGGGATGTCTGTCGAAAGACCCGGAATGACAGGAGCTATGCCTATGCCGGTTTCGATTCCGGCTTCCGACAACTCGCGCATGGCTTTGAAGCGCGCGTCCGGCGCAGGCGCGAACGGCTCAAGCGCACGCGCGACATCCGCATCCGCAAACGGGATGGTAAAGAAAACGGAAGCCCTTGCCTCTTCGCTCAGGCGAAGAAGAATATCTATGTCTCTTCTCACCAGCGCGGATTTTGTGACTAGACCGACGGGATTGCGAAACTCAAGGCAGACTTCCAGGCAGCGCCGCGTCAAACGATAATGCGTTTCGAGCGGCACGTACGGGTCGGAAGTAAACGAGAAGACAAGCTGGTCGCCCTGCCAACTCTTACGCATCAACTCCCTGCGAAGCAATTCGGGCGCGTGAACTTTGACGACAATCTTGCGCTCGAAATCCGTGCCCGCGCCGAAGCCGAGGTACTCATGCGTGGGGCGGCTGAAGCAGTAGCTGCAAGCGTGCGAGCAGCCGCGATAACAGTTGACGGAATAATCAAAGCCCACGTCGGGGCTATTGTTGCGCGTGATGATGGAGCGCGTTTCGGTCTCCTCGAAGACTTCAAGCTCCGCTTCCGGCGGCTCGCCCAGCCATTCGACCGTGTGCTTGAGCCAAGGGTTCGGCGGATTATTTACATAATGCATAAAAAGAGAGATTGTCCTCCACGGAGGCTTCGGGAGGAGCCGGAATGTTCTCTAACAGAGTACGATTTATGCAGGGAAGATTCAAACAGGATGAAGGGATTGATTCATTGGTTCATCGGTTCATTGATTCAATGAAGAAATGAATCAATCTCTTTCATCCTGTTAATTTCTTAATCCGGGTTGCGGGGCAGCATGGATTCTATAGTGTGTATGACTACGAAGACGGTGTCGCGGCCATCGTCGCCGTTTGAGACCTTGAGCGCCACGTAGTCGTTCGTAATCTCTGCTACATCTCCCTCGTAGATGCCGCCCGAACAGGTTTTGATGTTGACTCGCTGTCCTTTATAACGTCTGAACAGGTTCTCGACGTGCTGCATTGGCATTGACCTAGCGCTCCTTTCCCAGACCGATGAAGTTTGAAAATTGTCAGGACTTGAGCGATTGCCGGGAGTTTAGAAAATCTATCTCTGCTCGTCCCAGGTGACGAAGAAGAGCCTGTATTTGTCCGGGTCTTCGAGCGTGATGAAGCGTCCGCCCCAACCCTCGTCCGCAGGCGGCTTGAGACTCGCGCCGCGCGCCATTAACGATTTGTAGAAGGCGTCAACGTCCGTCACGCTCAGAAAGAAATGGACGCCGCGCCCGCGCCTGAGCATAGTCTCCGGCTGCTCTACCAGCGTGATGCGCGTGCGACCCGCGCTAAGCGTTGCCACGGGCGGCTCTGCTTCGGGCGTGTGCGTCAGTAGTTCCAATCCCAACTGCTCCGTGTAGAACTGAAGCGAATCTTCCAGGCTGTTGACTTCCAGAAACAGCAGGTCTAATCCCTTGACCTCCATAAGCTCGTCACACCGCAGTCATCACCAGGTAAACGCCGTAACCGCCAGTGCAAACCAGTGACCAGAAGGCTGCTTCCTGCAATCCCGTGTGACGATGCGCCGGATGCGTTTCGTCATACTGCTCGCGCATGGAGAGCATAGCGCCGTGCGCCATCAACACGCCGAAGAAGATAACCAGCGCCGCCAGTATCACCATAGGCCACAGAAACCACATCCATTGAAAGCGCACCAGCAAGAGCAGGAAGAGTCCTGCTGCCAGGCAAAGGGCCGCGCCCGCGAATTGACCTGAAACGGCGTCAGCTGTGGCCGAAGGCGAAGCTACCGGCGTGTAGTCTTCAAACTCATCCTCGTCTTCTTCATCAATGCAGTTGCCACGCCGCTCAGTGTCATAGGCGCGGCGCGTCTCTGCATCCTTCAGGACGCCGTAAGCCTCGTTGAGCGCCTTCATCTCCTCTTCGCAGCCGCCCCTGTCCGGGTGATGCCGCACGGCGAGGCGCTTGTACAGACGCTCTATCTCGGCGGCGGTAGAATCCGTGTCCGCGCCGAGCGTCGAGTAGTAGTCTTTATTTGCATCGAACTGCGCCATAAGATTCCTGGGATTTTAGATTTTCGACTTTCTATTTGCAACGGCTTTCTTTCCCGCAAGGGTTTCCCCTCTTCAGGATTGTTTGTGTTAAGCTGGCCGCATCTATGGCTCATCAATTCTCTGCGGGCGACTATCTTATCTTCCAGCTTGAGAGCGGTTTCGGCATCCTTCGTGTGCTGGCGGTCGAGGGCGACGAGCGCGAGACCGTGTGGCACCTGAAAGCCTACGAGGAGTTGTTCCCGGACATAGAGACGGCGGAAGCGGCGCTCAAAGAGCCTGCGAGACTCGGCACGCGCGTCGCGCACATGGCCCTGACGGAGCGAGCCTTTGAGCGCACGCCCGCAGCACGCCTGGGCAATCGCCCCGTGGAGGAAGAAGAGCTTGCGCCTTATCTTGAGTGGAAGGAGAAAGGCGGCGAGGTCTCTGACCGCTCCGCGCTCCTGATGCTCGGTCTGCGTTAATCTATATCACTCTCAAGGACACTCTATGACAAGAAACAGGGCAACGCGCACGCCGCGCTTCTCTCTTCCGCTCCTGGCGCTGCTGCTTCTTCTCTCAGCCTTTCAGCTTGCGCTTGCGGAACGTCAGGAACGCGTCGTAGACGCCTGGCGGCCCCTGGACTATGACATAGCGCTCACCCTGAACGACCAATTGACGGAAATCACACAGGCGCGCACGAAGCTCCGCCTGTACGTCTTGAAAGGGCCGCTCGCGGTAGTCGACCTAGACTTCGGCGCGATGCCCGTGGATGCCGTCTGGGTAGGCGACCGCAAAGCGCGCTTTGAGCAGGGGCAGGGCCGTCTCATGGTCACGCTGCCGAGGCCCGCGAATAAAGATGAGCGATTGGAAATCATAGTCAGCTATCACGGGCGGCCTGCGGACGGTTTGATATTGACGAAGGATAAAGCGGGGCGTCCTTCAGCCACGGGCGACAACTGGCCCGACCGCGTGCATCACTGGATTCCCTGCCTTGACCATCCATCGGCCAAAGCCACAGTGCGTTTTTCCGTCACAGCGCCTCAGCGCGTCCTGGTGGTAGCCAACGGCCAGTTGACGGTCAAGCGCGATAACCCGGACAAGTCCATTACGTGGGTCTACACGGAGTCAAAGCCCATTCCGGCCTACTGCATGATTATAGCTGCGGGCGAGTTCGCGCTGCTTCGTCCTGCGGAGCAGACACGGACGCCGCTCTTTTATTACGTGCCGCAGACAGACCGCGATTATGCCGTTAAAGGATTTAGCGCCGCGCCTTCAGCCGTAGATTTTTTTAGCAAGTGGGTCGCGCCCTATCCATACGAAAAGCTGGCGCTCATCGTCGGCGCAACTCGCTTCGGCGGGATGGAGAATTCGAGCGCGATTGTCTTTCCAGGCTCTCTCTTTAACGAGCGCACATCGCAGAGCATGAGCGCGCGATTCGGCATACGCAGCCAGCTTCTTGATGTCACAGCGCACGAGATAGCGCACCAGTGGTTCGGTGATTCTGTCACGGAAAGCACCTGGGCAGACCTCTGGCTGAGCGAAGGCTTCGCAACCTACTTCGCGGGTCTCTTCATAGAGCAATATGACGGGCGAGAGGATTTCCGCGCCTACATGAAGCGACAGGCCGAGACCTATTTCGTCTTTGAGCGAGAGCATCGCATCCCGCTTCATGACACGGAGACGCCTGAGCTTTTCGCGCTCCTCAACGGCAACAATTATCAGAAGGGCGCTTGGGTGCTTCACATGCTTCGTGGGCTTCTGGGCGACACTGTCTTCATGCGAGGGATACGCGAGTACTACAACACGCACAAGGAAGAGACTGCTTCGACAGATGATTTACGCGCGGCGCTGGAGAAAGCATCCGGCCAAGACCTCAAGGAGTTCTTCACGCGCTGGGTCTACAAGAGCGGCCACCCGCGCTACGAAGCCGCGTGGGCGTGGAGCCAGTCGGGACAGCAGGCAGGCACGCTCACCATCACGCTCAACCAGACGCAGCGCGACGAAGCCTTTCTCAACCCGCTCGCAGTAGAGTTTCGTTTGCCCGGCAATACTACACGGCGCGAACTCCTGCGCCCGACCGGAAAGGAAACGTCGGCAAGCTTCACACTTCCCGCTCGCCCTACAGAGGTTCGCATTGACCCGGACGAGTTTATTCTGAAAGAGTTGAGCATCAGAGAGGCGCGATAGATTTCCTGTGCCATGAAGATAGAAGAGCGATTCCTGCGACACGCGATTGAGCTTTCGGCCAGTGCCAGAGCGCGCGGCAATCATCCATTCGGCGCGCTCTTATCCATTGAATCCGAGATAGTGCTGACGGCTGAGAACACAGTCAACACCGAGCGCAACCCCACGGCCCACGCCGAAACAAATCTCATACAAGAGGCCGTGCGTAAACTCAAGCCGGAAGAGCTTGCGCGTGCGACTCTCTATACAAGCTGCGAGCCGTGCGCCATGTGTACGGGCGCAATCTACTGGTCAGGCGTCCGCCGTGTCGTCTACGCGCTTTCCAGCACAGACCTTGCGCGCCTCGCAGGCGGCGACTTCCTCATCCCCTGCCGAGAGCTTTTCGCACGCGCCCTCCAACCCGTCGAAGTCGCAGGCCCCCTCCTCACAGAAGAAGCCCTAAAGCCGCACGAAGGCTACTGGAAGAATTTAACAGGATGGACAGGATAAAGATAAAACAATCAATCTTTCTTTATCCTCTCTATCCTGTCCATCCCTGTTTGAATCTTCCTCAGATGACAGCTATGATTGGCTCATAGAAAGGGCATGCACAATGTTAAAGCGTATACGTGGCCGAACCATCTGATAACTCGTCGCTGAAGAGTTCCGAGAGCTTATCGCTCCCTACAGGCGAGGGGATAGTGATAGACATAGGGACTGGCGACGGTCTCTTTGTATACCAGTCTGCGCGCGAGAACCCGAAGAAGTTCTACATAGGCGTGGACGCCAACCCTCGCCCACTGGAGAAGCTGTCCGAGAAGATTCACAGAAAGCCCGCTAAGGGCGGCCTGCCCAATGTCCTCTTTCTACAGGCGGCGGTCGAAGACCTTCCGCAAGAGTTGAACGGTGTAGCCGACGAAGTTCACATACACTTCCCCTGGGGCAGCCTCCTTCAAGCCGTAGCCAACGGCGACATCACAACTCTTCAAAACATACGCCGTATCTGCGCCCCCCAGGCACTTCTGGAAGTCGTCCTCGGCCTTGACCCCGAACGCGACCGCACAGAGATAAAGCGCCTTCAAATCCCCCTCCCGACAATCGAACACATAGACTCCACCCTCGCCCCTCTCTACAGAAGCACCGGATTCGAGATATGCGAGCGCGGCACAATCCCTCCCCCCGACTGGCCCCGTCTTCACACATCCTGGGCGAAGCGTTTGAAGGGAAACACGAACCGAGCGCTGCTCTACCTCATAGCGCGGGCAGTTGAGCCGGATGAATAAACCGTAGGGACAAGCCCTGCCCCTACTGTTTATTCGTACCTGAGACATTCGATGGGGTCTAGGCGGGAGGCTTTGCGGGCGGGCCAAACGCCGAAGATGAGGCCGACGGCGACGGAGACGCTGAGGCCCGCTATGACTGCCCAGAGGGGGATGGAGGCGGGGAGCGATGGGATGAGAAGCATGACTAGCTGGCTGATGCCTACGGCTAAGACCACTCCAAGCAGGCCGCCGAGGAAGGTGAGCGTCATGGCCTCGAATAAAAATTGGTAGACGATGTCGCGGCGACGCGCGCCTATGGCTTTGCGAACTCCTATCTCCTGCGTTCTTTCGGTCACACTCACGAGCATGATATTCATGACGCCTATGCCGCCGACCAGAAGACCGAGACTCGAAATCGCAATCGCAATCAGCCCTACCATCGCCGTGATGGAGTCGAACTGCTCTATGAACTTATCAGCCGTCTTGATGTCGAAGTTGTTCGGCTGATTAAAGGAGACGTTGCGGCGGCGGCGAAGGACTTCTTCGGACTGCTCAAGAGCCTCGCGCACAAGCCCTGAGCGCCCCTTGATGACTAAGAGCAGGTAGCCCTTCGCGGGCGCTACCTTCTGCGCAGTGCGGAAGGGTATGAACACTGCGTTGTCCTCTTCGTTCTCTCCGAAGAAGCCGTTCTTTCTCTTCTCAAGCAGGCCCACTATCTCGAAATTGTAGCCGCCCATCTTGACTTCTGTGCCGACGATGCCCGTTTCCTGTCCGGGGAACAGGGCTTCCGCAGCGTTGACGCCTATGACCATCACGTAGCGGCGCTGGTCGTCGTCAGCTTCCGTGATAAAGCGCCCTTCGCGTATGGCTATGTTGGTAATCTCCGCGTAGTTGGGCGAGACGCCCTGAGTGTTTCCCCAGCGATAGTTGTGTCCCTGATAAGTGATGTTGTCGTCAAAGGGGCCGCCCGCGTAGCCAACGTTGGGCGCTACGTGCGCCACGTCTTCGACCGCAGGTGCCATCTGCTTGATGGCTTCGCCGTCTGCCACGGTCAACGGCTTTCGCAGGCGCTCCGAGCGGTCTTCGGAAACGCGCGGGCCTGTAGAGAGATGAAAAGCGTAGATGTTGTTGGTGCCGTACTCTTCTATGATGGAGACGATTGACTGGCGCATGCCTGTCAGAAGCGAGGCTATGACGATGGCCGTCATCACGCCTATGACAATGCCAAGCACTGTGAGGAAGCTCCTGAACTTGTGCGCGCGAATGGAATCGAGCGCCATCAGGAGTATCTCTTTAGGAAATATTTGCGGCAGTCTTAAACGCACGAGCCTTTTCTCTCTCTCACTTCCTGGCTAAAGCTATAATCGGGTCAAGGCGCGCGGCCTTAAACGCTGGATAGATGCCCGCAATCATGCCCACGGCGCTTGAGACTATCAGCGCGAGCAGAATGTAGCCGAGCGTGATTGTCATGGTAATCTGCGCGGCCATAGTAATGAGCCAGCAAATCCCTGCGGCCAGCAGAAGCCCGAACACACCGCCCAGAGCGCACAGCAGCGCCGATTCAATGAGGAACTGCATCAGAATCTGCTTGCGTGTTGCGCCCACGGCTTTACGCAGTCCCACCTCAAAGGTTCTCTCAGTCACGGAGACGAGCATAATATTCATCACCACGATTCCGCCCACGACGAGCGTGATGAAGGTTATGGGAATGACTACGCTGGCTATGCTGGCAGTGAACTGGTCTACCTGATTATTTACCTCTTCCACGTTGACCACGCCGAAGTCGTCCTCGTCGTTGCCCTTCAGCTTGCGCTTGTCGCGCATGGCAAGCCTGGCCTCTTCGATAGTCGCGGCCATGTTCTCGCGGTTGGCAGATTTTCCGTGAATCTGTAGACCGTTTGCCCCGCGACCGAAAATCTGTATGTGCGTCGTGATGGGAATATAAACGTGACGGTCAATCGAGTCGCCAAAGAAGGAGCCGCGCTTTTCTTCCACGCCCACGACTCGCATAGGAAGACCGCGCACCTTCAGAGTGCGGCCTATGGGGTCAACGTTGGGAAAGAATTTCTCTTTGATGTCGTCGCCCAGAACGATTACGAGCGCGGAGCGCTGGACTTCATCCGGCGTGATGAAGCGCCCTTCGGCAATGGTCTTGTCCTCTATCTCTATCATGTTGGCCGTGACGCCGAAGACAACCGCCGAAGGAAACTCCGCTCCGTCCTGGTTGAGGTCTGTGGAATTACCCATCTCCGCCCCGACCTCAGCGCAAGCCTTGCAATGGTCACGCACCCACTCGTACTCTTCCCACTCTATACGCTTATTGCGCCGCATGCGCCGCTCGAACTCTTCGTCCGACATGCGCCCCACGAAAGCCATGCGCGCCATCATGAAATGGTTCGCGCCCAGAACCTTTGAAACGCGGTCGACTACGTACGTGTTCAGGCCGCTAATGCTCGCCCCCACCACCACCACAGACGCCACGCCTATGATGATGCCAATCAGAGTCAGAAACGCGCGCAGTTTATGCGCGAAGATGGACTGGAGCGCAATACGAGCAGCGTCGGCATAAAAAGTATAGATATTTCGCATGAAAGAATTTCCGGTCGCGGGCCAAAGCCCCCATCAGGCCCGAACCGCTTTACGAATATAGACGATGGAATGTTTAGATTTATTAACAGTGAGAAACGGGATTCGCTAAGAAAGCAAAAGAAAACAGCCGCCTTATTAAGGCGACCGTTCTCTTTGTAGATCGGGGCGAGAGGATTTGAACCTCCGACCTCTCGGTCCCGAACCGAGCGCTCTACCAGGCTGAGCCACGCCCCGACAAATTGAAATTGGATTCTAAGGGAGCATCATGCTTCGAGTCAAACCCGCGCGCTACTTCGCCTCTGCGGCTGCGGCTGCGGCGGCGGCGCGTGCTTTTTCGCGTCGGGACTTTATGTACTCTATGATTGGCGGCAGCAGAGAGAGAGCGACGACTATGATGACGACCTTTTCTATGTGCTCGTCCAGGTTGATGCCGAAGCGGGACTTGAGAATGCTGCCCAGGAAGTAGCCGGAGAGAATCATGGAAAAGACCCAAAGGAAGCCGCCGACTACGTTAAAGGCTACGAAGCGGCGATAAGGCATCTTGGCTGCGCCTGCGACGATGGGCGCGAAGGTGCGAACAATGGGGACAAAGCGCGCGATGATGATGGTCTTGCCGCCGTACTTATCGTAAAACCCCTGGGCCTTCTGCAAGTGGCTCGGACGAAAGATGAGCGACTTCTCTCGTTTGAAGATGCGCGGCCCCATCTTCAGACCCGTGTAATAGCCCACGGCATCGCCCACGACCGCCGCTACGAAGAGCGAGATTAAAAGAATGAAGACGCTGAGGTCGCCGCGCGCTGCGAACAGCCCAGCGACTACGAGCAGGCTGTCGCCCGGCAGGAAAAATCCAGCCGCCAGCCCCGTTTCGGCAAAGACCACAAAGAAGAGAACGAAATAACCCGCCCCGGCTATGGTCTTAGGGTCAAGGTACTGCTTGATTTGATGAAAGAGTTCGTAAAGCGATTCCATAAACTTGCTGCGAGTCCCAAGACCTTCTTCACTTAAAAGTGATAATCACGTCCACGGTCAACTTCTGCCTGTCCGACTTCTCTTCCGTGCCTATGCCTTTGCGACCGGACGAGAGGGCGGACATGATTTCCATCCTCGCCTTCGCCAGAAAAGATTTAAGGTAGCTGGCATCGTAAATCTGGCCCGGCTGTAGTTGCCATCTGGACTTCAGGCGCTCCGCGTCTGCTTCCGACAGCCCGTTGATGACGAGCGTGCCCATGCGGTACTGCGGCCCTTCGGTTACGCCTATGCGATAAGAGACGCGGCGGTTCGCGTCGTCGAAGTCGGGCGAAGGATTAAGCCTCAGGGCAAGAAAGCCGCGCTTGCCGTAAGCCGCGCGAACTGCCTTTAATCCGTCTGCGAACTTTACCCCGTTGGCGACTTCTCCGGCCTTCATTCCCAAAGATGTCTCAAGCTCAGGGCCGCCGAGAGCGTTTGCGCCTTCCCACTCGACCTTACCCAGGGAGTATACCAGACCCTCCTCTACAGGTATCGTAACGGCGACTCCGTCTTTGCAGTCCTTGCTGCTCTGCGGCACGGCCTTGGGGCTTAGAAATTTCGCGCGCAGGTGGCCCTTCACTTGATAAAGCGGGATGAGATTGCTCTTGGCGAACTCCGTCACGAACTCGCGCGAGTAGTCATTGGACATGAGCGGCCTGGAATTCTTAACAAGCTCGCTCTCCGAAATACCGCTTGCGCCCGGAAAGCTTATGGAGCAGAGCGGCAAAGGCACTCCCGTGACGGAAAAGACCTGCTTTGCGTTTCGCCCCGAAGGGTCTGCCGAGGGCTTGTATTCAACCTGCCCCTGTATGTTTCGCTCCTTCAGCAGTCGCTCAAGCGAGCGCGCTATCTGGTCTGTGAGGGTGCCCGTTTCCGGCGCGGTGCCGTCGAAGGTCGGAACGTCACGACGAATCGCGCCCAGCAGTTCTTCCTCTGAAAACCAGATGAAGTTGTCGAAGACTACGGGGATGGCTGCGCTGGCTTCTTCGACGGTAAAAGTGACTGTGACCTGCCCGTTGTCAACGTGGTAACGAGAGCTAAGCTTTTTGAAGAGGCCGCTATCTATGAGGCTCTGCGAGGCCGCATCAAGCATGTTGGTGTCAATCTGCTGTCCTATCTTCAAGCCACTGGCGGCGACGGCCTGCTCCTCTTTCAAACGCTCCAGTCCCTTGAACTCAATCCGGGCGAGCCGCCCAGGCTTGGAACCGGAATCCTGCTGAGCACGCGCCATTGTTCCGGCGACGCACAGAAACGCAGCCATGAACAGAAGCGCAAAGGTGACAGAATTTCTACGCACTATTGAAACTTTATGAGGCATAACGATGGTGAGACTCCTTCAAAAATCAGGTCTTTATCCTTTGCTCTCCGGCGACCAGCCGTAGTGGCCTATGAGCGGCACGAAGGCGCAAGCGCCGTGATCCTCGAACTCGTAATTGTCCTCCGTGCGTATGGCACGAACCAGATGTTGAGACTCGCGCGTGTCTCCGACGGGGATGACAAGGCAGCCGCCCACCTTCAACTGCGTAAGGAGCGGCTCAGGGACTTCGGGCGCGCCAGCCGCTACCAGTATGCGGTCGTATGGAGCATGCGCGCTCCAGCCGAGCGTGCCGTCAAAGCATTTGACAGTGGCGTTGTGTATGTCCAGGCTGCGTATGCGCGCTTGTGCCTGTCGCGCAAGTTCCGCTATGCGCTCTATGGCGTAGACCTGCGCGGCCAATTTAGCCAGCACTGCTGTCTGATAGCCAGAGCCAGCGCCTATTTCAAGCACGCGCTCCGTTCCTTCCAACTCAAGCAACTCTGTCATGCGCGCGACTATGAAGGGCTGCGAGATGGTTTGATTGGCGGCAATCGGCAGAGCATGGTCGCCATAAGCGCGCGACTCCAGAGCTTCTGGCACGAAGAGGTGGCGCGGCAGGGTCAGCATGACATCGAGGACGCGTCTATCCCTTATGCCGTAATGCTCGCGCAGGCGCTCCACCATACGCTCGCGCGGAATGCGATAACCTGAAGATGTGGAATTGGGCCGCAACGGCGCGGAACTCAAAATCTTTACTCCGTAAAGAGCGAATGGCGAATAGTAAATAGTAAATGGAGAAAAGCAGTTCGTCCATTCACTATTTACTATTCACCATTTACTTCCCTTGCAGTGCTTCGCTGGCGTTGATGAAGTTCCAGGGTTCCAGGGCTGTGAGAGCGCGGTGATCCGTCATGTCGCTCCTGAGCGGCGTCACGGAGACGAAGCCCTGCTCGATTGCCTGATAGTCCGTCCCTTCGGCTGTGTTCCAGCCGAAATACTCTTCGCCTATCCAGTAATAAGGTTTGCCGCGCGGGTCTATGTGCTCGCTGATGACGGGGCGCGCGTTCTTCAAGCCCTGCCGCGTGACCTTCACGCCCTTAATCGCTCCGGGCGGGATGTTGATGTTCAGGAGCGTACCCTCCGGCAAGCCCTCTTTCAAAACTTTACGAACGGCTGTGACGGCGAAGCGGGCCGATTCCGTGAAATCAAAATTCTCGCGCGCCACAAGGCTCAGGGCAACGCCCGGTACGCCCAGGATTGTAGCCTCAAGCGCGCCCGCGACCGTGCCGGAATAGGTCGCGTCGTCCCCCAGATTCCCGCCGTGATTAATTCCCGAAGCGCATATGTCGGGCCGCACGTCCGTCAAAATCTTGTGTAGCGCGAGCGTCACACAGTCCGTAGGAGTGCCGTCCACAGTCCAGTGCCTGTCATCTATTCTACGTATACGTAGGGGGCGAGCGAGCGTCAGGCTGTGCGATGCCCCGCTCATCTCGGAGGCGGGCGCGACCACATACACGTCGCCTATCTCGCGCAGCGCCTCTTCCAATTTGATGAGGCCGTCCGAGTGTATGCCGTCGTCGTTGGTGACCAGAATGCGAGTCATTTAATTCCTTGAAACCGCCCCCGCAGCGCCCTCAAGACATTGATGCGCGCCGCCATATCTGAAACCGTCCGGCAAGCCCGGCAAAGAATTGGTTCTGCCGGAAAATAGACGGTGGCGAGGCGACGCGCTCGAAAATCTTAAACCGTACGGAAGCGGAGCGGAGGCTTGCGCTGAAAAGCGGAACCGAGCGCGGCTACTCTCCTTCTCTCATGCGGTCTCTGGTTAAAGGAAAGCTAGTCGCGCGGGGGGCGTGAGCTACGTTTCTTCTTGTTGTTGCGCTTGCGGGCGAGCGCCGATTTGAGCTTGGCCTTCTGGCCCGGCGGCATGAAGAAGGCGTGCTTCTTGGCATCCTTAATAATCTCTTCGGTCATCACCTTGCGCTTGAAGCGGCGCAGGGCCGATTCGATTGACTCACCCGGGTTAACGTTCACTACTGCCATCTAATGCTTCACTTTCTGAGATTAGTATTTATCAGGTGGTAGCCTGAACAGATAATGTAACTGCCAAATCCTATATGGTCAAGCAGCCACGAAAGCCGTGGGGGCCGGAATATTCTGACGTAAAGTCTTCCAAGGGAAAAAGTTCTTGACAGAAGATTGCGGCGGGCGATAGATTACACACGCCTCATCGCTTGCCGCTTATGTCGGAGTCGCGCCTCGACTTCGTTGGCTTTTAACCTTGTAAGCTTACAAGGAGGAAAGCCCATGAGTAAGCTCAAGTATCTTAAAAACCAGATTGCTGATTCTGGTTTCACTTATCTTTCTAACCTACTATGCTACAACGCCGTCAAACGCCGTCAGCGCTTGCGAGTCCTGTGTTTTTCCCACGGGCGGCATCTGTGTGGGCTGCATGTCAGGGACGCGAGGCTACCTTAATTGCACTCCCATTCAGAGCAGTTTACTCCGTGCGAAAAGAGTAGCCCGCCGCCTAATAATAAGAGTTCCGGTGGCCTGGAAAGCTTCTATTCTGACGGCAGCGAATTCGATGCCCTTCTGGAGACGTTAGGCAATTAACGTGTCGCAATCCGGCATCTCTTTCCAGAAGGGAGTAAACATATATGTTGCGGCGCACATCACTTTGTACGCTTATATTCTGCTGCCTGAGCAACCTTACCTTTGCGGGCGGCATTATTCAGAGAGAGCCGCAATCGTCTGACCCTCAGTCGAAGCCCTCGCTCTACCGCGTTTGCGGCCTCGCGGAGAAGACCTTAGCCTTAAAGGACGTGACGGCGAAAACGATGGGCGCGGCGTTAATAGCAGGTGCGCTCTGGCGGGAGGACGAAACCTACGCGCGCCAGTTGTTCCAGAAGGCGCTGGCCTTCACCACCGTCAGCGACACGGAGAATCAAACTTTACTTTCCGGCCTTAGACAGAAGGTGCTGGTGCTGGTGGCAAAGCATGACGCTCTGTGGGCCAAGCGTTTGATAGATAGTTCGGGCGGAAGCTCAAGCGAAAGCCTGAGTCAGAGGCGAGAGACGAACATTGAAACGGCGCGAGGCTTAATCAACGTAGAGCCAGACACCGCTATTGACTTCGCCCTGAGAAGCCTGCAAGGCGGAGTGTCGGATTCTTTCATCTGGTTCCTTAAAGAGCTAAAAAAGAGCAATGAGACGGCAGCCAATAAACTCTTTCTTCAATGCCTGATGCTTCTCGCACGCCAACCCGTGACCGATGTCAGCCAGTTCACGTCGCTAGGAACCTACATCTTCACTTCGCCCAAGCTCGAAGGCGATGATTCGACCAACTTAATCTTCACGCGCGTAGGAGACATAGGAATCATAGATATTACGGCTGAGCGGCCCGGCACGCAGCCCGCCCTCGTGCGCGCTTACCTGGAAGCCGCGCTGGAAGTGCTGACCCGTGCAATGTCCAGCCCAGACCAGCAACAGCCGAGCTATGCGCTCGGTGATTTATTGCTGCCTAAAGCGCGAAAATTCGCTCCAGACCTTGTAGCCCCTATCGGCGCGGCTATGTCCGCTCTCTCCGGCAGCATTCCCGCGAACATCACGCAGGAATCGGCTTATGCCAATATCAACAAAGTCACTTTCGACAGCGTGGAAGAGATGATAAGCCGCGCCGAAAAGCTCGCAGGCTCCGAGAATCGAGACGTGGCTTTCCTGGATATAGCGTTAGCTATCGTAGCCAGCTTACGCAATTCTAATCAGTCAAAAGAAACTGTAGTCAGAGTCGGTGAAGATGGAATGAGAAAGTCTGCCGCGAAGACCGTGATGCCGGTCTATCCAGAGGAAGCCGTCAAAAGAGGTGAGAAGGGCGTAGTCATCATAGAAGTGCAATATAACGGCAAGGGAGTAGTCACCGGCACGCGTGTTCTTGAGACGCCTTCTTTAAGCATCTCCGGCGCGGTCGTCAGCGCTGTCAAACAATGGAGATTTATACCCAGCACACTGAAGGGCAAACCCATCAGCGTACGAGGGAAGCTAACCTTCTATTTCAACATTGATGAGAACGGTCAGGGCCGCGTAGATAACCCTAAGCAGTATCAATAAGCTTGAAAGCAGCTAGAGAAAATCGCCATGCGCCTCAGCCTTTTATTTCCGAAGACAAAAGCAGGAACAATAAGCTGGCTTCTGAACCTCCTGATACTCGCGCTTTTGGGCTTTCTGCTTCTTAGCAGTGAAGCTACAGGTTATGCAGAGACCGTGGCCGACTCCGATTCCTTGTTGCCACGGCTCAGTCCCTTAATCTGCACGGGCTTGTTCGCAGGATTGACCTTGCCCTTGTTCAGAACCATCTCCTGATAGAGCTTACGCATCATCTGAACCTCTTCGTGCGCCGTCTTCGGCCCTTCCATCTGAGGCTTGTTCGGACGCTGTAAGTCAATCTCGTTCAACTTGAGGCCATGATCCAGGGTGTCCAGGTGAACATCTTTACCGGCTGCGAAAATCTCGTGGCGTCCGTGCTCCTGATACCACTTCGCAACGGTAGCGTTCTGGTGCATGTTCTCAATGATGTTGCGCCAGCCAATGCCTGTGTTGTAAGCGCAGAAGGAGATTTCGCCTTCCTGCGTGCCGTAAGGGATAATGCACATCTCCGTGCGGCGGAAGTCGTAGTTGAACAAGTCCTGGAACCACATGCCCGCGATGAAGAGGAAGTTCCATCGGTCGGAGCGGCGCTTCTCAATGTCTTCATGCGAGCGCTTGCCGTCCACACGACCGTAATCCTTGCCCGTCAGACCGAAAGACTTGTCGAACTTCTTGAACAACTCGTAAAGAGTAAAGTGCGTAGGCGACTTGTACGGATTGTAATGCTTGAGAAGCGTCAGACCCATCATCAGGTTCGACATCCACTTGCCGCGCGCAGCGTCCGTAATCTTCTGCATGTCTTTGACAAGCCCCGGAATGTTCAAAAACTCCGGCACGGGACGCATGTCCTTCGTCTCTTTATCAATCATGACGGCGGTTCCTACGCCGCAGTTCGGGTGGCAGCCGCATGAGACCTGTCCCCACTCCGCGTCGGGGCCGTGAACAAGGTCTGCGAAGTCAGCGAACGCGCCCATCAGGGAGAGCGGGAACCAGTCGCGCGTAGGCTCCGTGATGCCTACCTGGCTTTTCACGTCATGCGCTAGGTGCGACAAGGTGTAACGCTGCTGAAGGCGGCGCTGCTCTGTAATCTCCTCGTCGCGGCCCGTGAATGAAACAGGCTGGAAGGAGAGGAAAGCAATCTTCTTCGGATTGTCCAGAGCGAAGCGTATGATTGAGCCTACCTGATCGTTGTTGATGCCGTTGACGAGCGTCGTCACGAGCACAATCTCTACGCCAGCCTCGTGCAGGTTGTTAATCGCGCGAAGCTTCACGTCGAAGAGGTTACCGACCTGACGGTGGCTGTTGGCGTCGTTGCCGATGCCGTCGAATTGCAGGTAGACGTAACGCAGACCAGCTTCGGCAGCCTGTCGGCAGAACTCTTTGCTCTTCGCGAACTCAATTCCGTTCGTTGCTGCCTGCACGCTGTTGTAACCGACTTTGCGCG
>JACVRN010000054.1 GCA_014534425.1 Pyrinomonadaceae bacterium | reverse complement strand
TAAAGCATAAGTGCTGCCGTTTTGGGAGAAGTTATCGGCAATCCAGATTTGGTTTTGAGAGTCTGTGTATTGTGGCCCTCCAGAGTTGATTCTTTGTGCACTCGCTTGCGCCGAGGCGGTGTTTGATGAGAGCCAGGGGCGCATGACGGCCACGCCCGTCAAAGCTGCAAGAGCTAAGACTAGGAGCGCGGCACGCAAGGTTCCGGGTTGATGAAAGCGTTTATGAACGGACAGAGAGAGGCTATGAAAGAACGGTCGCAAAAACAGATTGCGCCGGGTGCGGGGCATAGACATCGAAAACTTCTCCGTTGGCTTTTCAGAACTTATAAAAAAAGAACGAGCCTCGCGGGCAGGTCACAAGCACCTCGCATGCGCTATTGAGAGTAAGAGGAATTCCCTCTTAGACACACACTCTGCTCGCAACACTACCAGCTTAGAAACTAATAAAATCCTAATAGGCTCTATCTTTTAATAAATGGTGCCCGCCCTCCCAAGGGAAAGCGAGCCTCAGGTAATAGGCCCAAGCAGGTTGAGAAGATTAACATTTTAGGGGCGCGCTCGCCAAAGGTTTTACACGGCAAGGGCGGCCCCGCGCGCACGCGAAGTTATATCTTTGAAACTATCTGGCCGAGCGCGCCTTCGGGCGCAGCATCTCCGGCCACTGGCTCTTTTTTAATGGCCCACTCGTGCGGCATGTAGAAGTTCCCGCGCACAATCCGGCCAGGGTCTACGCGCATCATGGCGCAGTGATACTGCCACTCTATACCTTCCAGAGGCTCGCGCTGCACGACCGTTGCGTCCACGTGATAAATGCCCGGCTGAAGCCCAAGCTCTGGGCAGGAGAACTCCACCACGCCGCCGCCAGGCTCAACGTCGATTCTTCTCTCAGCCGATTCGGTGGTCAACTGGCAATGCAACTCGTCGTCGCCCGCGTAAAAGAAGACTTCAAAGACCGCGTCCTCGACTCTCTCGTGCGCGAAGTACTCGACGGCGACCGAGAGCGGGCCGCCGGTCTTGAACGCGGGCGCATCCTGGCCCAGAGAGTCGCGGAAGGTGACGGAGCGAATCTCAACTCTCCTGGTATTGATGCCTGCCTGGACAGGCGGCGGCTGTGAAGCGGTGAAGCTTCCGGCGAGGCGCTGGTATTCGGCAATGACTTCGCGCGCAGGGCCGCTTGCCACAACTTCCCCGCGCTGCATCAGAAGCACGCGGTCGCACAGGCGCTCCACTGCGCCCAGGTCGTGCGAGACGAAGACTATGGTTTTGCCTCCGTGCTTGAGGTCTGTGATTCTCTGAAGACACTTGGCCTGGAAAGCTGCGTCGCCTACGGCCAGCACTTCGTCCAGCAGCAGCACATCCGGGTCAAGGTGCGCGGCGATGGAAAATCCAAGGCGCACGTACATGCCCGAAGAATATCGCTTGACGGGAACGTCTATGAACTGTTTGATGCCCGCGAACTCTACAATCTGGTCGAGCTTCTCTGTTATCTCGCGCCTTCGCATGCCGAGGATTGAGCCGCTCAGGTAAACATTCTCGCGCCCCGTCAATTCAGGATGAAAGCCGGAGCCGACTTCGATTAAAGCCGAGAGCCGTCCGTTAATGGCAATCTCGCCTGAAGTCGGCGTGGTGATGTTCGAGAGCAGTTTGAGAATAGTAGATTTCCCCGCACCGTTGTGGCCTATGATGCCGAGCGCTTCGCTTCTTTCGACCTCGAAGGTGACATCGCGCAAGGCCCAGAAATCCTGCGAGCGGCGGGCGAGGCTTTGCAGCTTACGTAAGATGGGATTCCCGCTTGCCGCGCTTTCATCGCGTTCGGCGCGCACCTTATATCTCTTCGAGACGTGGTCGAATTTGAGGTCTATGATAGCCATTCGTTTTGGAAGGGGGCGTTAGATAACGTCCGCGATTGTAGCCTCCACGCGCTTGAAGTAGATGTACGAGACGGCCAGCAACACGAGCGAGAGGATGAGAGCCACGCCCAGAGAAGTGAAATCCGGCGGCTCTCTTTGCAGCATCACGCGGCGAAAGCTCTCTATGATTCCGGCCATAGGGTTGAGCATGTAGAAGGGCCTCAGCCACTTCGGCACCGCGCTCAAAGGATAAACGACGGGTGAGGCGAACATCCAGAGTTGCATCAGGAGCGGCATCGCAACGCCTATGTCACGGAATCGCACCTGCGTAGCCGAAAACAGCAGCGACATGGCGGTGGCGAAAAAGGTCAGGACGAGAATAATCGGAAAGCTGTAGAGAGCAACCCAGGTCAGTTGCACGTTGTAGTAAATCAGAAGTCCCGCAAAGACTATGCTCGCCACCAGAAAATCGAAGAGCGCCGCGATGACGTAAGTGACGGGCAGAATCTCTCGCGGGAAATAAACTTTGGTCACAAGGTCAGCGTGGCTCACAAGCCCGTTGGTGGAATTAACCAGCGCCGTCGAAAAATATGTCCAGGGCAGCAGCGCAGAGTAGGCGAAGACAGCATAAGGGATGCCGTCGCTCGGCATACGCGCGATGTACGAGAAGATGAGCGTGTAGATGAGCATCAGCGAGAGCGGCTGAAGCACCGCCCACGCCACGCCCAGTACGGACTGTTTATAGCGCACCTTCACGCGATGCACGCTCAGGGTGTAGAGCAAGTCCCTGTAGTGCGAGAGCTTCGCAAAGTCGCGCAGCACTCCTCCGAGAGAGAGAGCGGGCGGACGTATGAGAGTCACGCGCCGCTCTCTAGAAGCGTCCGGCAAAGCGTCTCCTATCTGTCCTGAGGTTATATCTGACAAGGTATCTTTCCCTTATGATGTGCGGCTGACGGCCAAAGAATCGTTGCCCGTCTCGACGGCGCTCTTCGCGTCCTTAGCCTCTCTGTAAAAATGCTTGCCGTAGAAGAAGCCCGCGAAGTCCCACACGGCCAACTCGTCCGCGAAACTCTCCGCGCGGTTTTTATCGAAGCTGACGACGCGCACAACTTTTCTCAAAGCCCCGCGCGCAGCCTTTCCCACAATCCACCTCGGCACTCCCAGGAAATAGGCCACGGGCGAGCGACGGCCTCTATCAATCAGCCCCATAGAGACGCCGCGCCAGAAAGACCACTGGCGAAAGTAACGCTTCGTCAATCTCTCCGCAGGGATGTAGTGATAGATGATAAGCCCCGGCAGATAAAACCCGCGCGCCCCCGCATCCCTCAAACGGTGATACATGTCCTCGTCCTCGCAAGAGAGAAGATGCTTGTCCGTGCGCCCCAGGGCAGTTGTATAAAGCCCCACCTTTTCCAGAGTCGTGCGGCGCAGGACGGAGTTGCCTCCCATCAGTATGCCCGGATAGTTTTCATCGAAGGGGCAAATTTTGTCTCCGCCGTCAACCCACCCGACCACTCCACTGTAAGAGCGCGGGAACCATTCGGGGCACTCCATGCCCCAGCGAGGAGCGCAGGGGCCGCCTATGAAATCAACGCTCCCATCAGAGAAAGCTTCCGCGACCTGCTCGTACCATCCGGCATCAATCTCTTCGTCGTCATCAATCGTGCCTACGAGGTCGCCGTCGGTTGCGCGTATCCCTGCGTTGATGGCTGGCGAGCGTCCCTGCTCTTTCTCCAGCAAGTAGCGCACGCGCTCGCGCCCGTATCTCTCCACATAACTTTCCACGACGTCGCGTGTTTTATCTTTAGAGTTATTGTCAACGACTGTGACGAGCACCGACAAATCTTCGGGCACACGCGCGGCTAGCAGGCTGTCGAGCGTGCGCTTGAGCATCTCCTGGCGGTTATAAGTTGGGACTATGACATCAAGCTTCATAGTGGAATCAAACCTGCTCGTCTTCAAACTCTGGTGCTGGTCTTCAGTATCAAACGGTCGCGCAAGTCATAAGTGCGAAGCAGCAGTTGCGGGGCAAAGCGCAAGCCCAGGAGGACGAGCGCCGTCTTGCGACTCTTAAAGTACTCGTTCGCCTCCTTCAGACATTTAATAGCCGTCTTCGTGTCGCCGTCTGCGAAAGCACGCTTGCCCTTGTAGAAATTGTAAGTGGCACGAAAGCGCGTGCGCGCAAGCCTGACGGCTTCCTTTTCATCATCGGTCAACAAAAGCGTCCGCTCGGCTTTATCCAGAACGCGCTCGGCATTCTCGCAGACCCAGAGCGGGTCGCTTGAGAGACTTCCGCGATGACGGCGGTAGCGCACGAGCACACGGCGGTGATAAACGATGCGCCCGCCCGCCTTGATTATCCTCAGCCAGAGGTCGAAATCTTCAGAGCAGTTCAGAGTCTCGTCGTACAGCCCCGCGCGCATGATTACGTCTTTACGCGCCGTCACGCAGGTCATGACGTTGCAGCGCTGCATGATTAGACTCTCGAAAGTAACTTCGCCCTCAGAAGGCGCGCCTTCCATAAACTCCTGCCCGGCTTCCGGCATGTCTCCGAAGACGAGCGCGTTCGGGTAAAGCACGTCAATCGAAGGGTCGCTCTTTAAAGTCTCCATCTGCACTGACAGGTATTCAGGCTCCCACAAATCGTCCGGGTCGAGTTGCGCTATGAAGGGAGCCTTTGATGCCCGCATGGCAGCGTTTCGTGCGGCGCTCACGCCACGGTTCTCCTGCCTGATATAAACAATGCGCGAGCGGTAAGGCTCAAGCACTCGCTCAAGCTCTTCGGTGTCGGGCGAGCCGTCGTTGACGACTATCACTTCATAGTCCTTGAAGGTCTGCGCGAAAACGGAATCGAGCGCAGTGGTGATGTACTGTGCCGCGCGGTAAGCGGGCATAATGATGCTGACGGCGGGCGCGTGCTCCTCGCCTTGAACGTCCAGTGATGTTACATCATTCGGCTTCATGATTAAACGCGCTCGCTTTGCCTAGCGCGGCGGCTTTAGAAAGCTCAGAAGAAAACCGCTCCCCCAGGTTGTGTGAATGATGAAGAAGACTAGCGGAAGCACAAGGGCAAGCTTGAAGTCGCGGCCCTTCAAGGCAAGCTGCACGGCGAAGGCTGTCGCAAACAGCGAGTAGCTTACGGCAATCAAGAGGAACAGAAGAAGCGCTGGCGTCCAGACGATTCCGACCGCGCCTGAGAGCAATAGAGCAAGCACGAACGCGGGCGCTACCATCTGGCGCGGGCGAATGGAGCGCGGGTTTCCTTTGAGCATCTCCGCCTTCCAGCGCCCGTAGCGAAAGTATTGTCGCGCCAGAGCGCCCAGGGTGGCCCTCGCGTAGTAAGACGAATAGCCGGAAGCGTCGAGCAGTATGCGCCCGCCACGGCGGCGCACGCGATAATAAAAGTCGTAATCTTCATTCGCCAGAAGGCTCTCGTCAAAGCCTCCAAGCTCCTGCCACAGACTCTTGCTGAACGCGCCGAAGGGGACTGTGTCCACGAGTTGCGAGGCGGCCAGGTTGGGCTGGCGATACTTTGCGTCGCCAATTCCAAAAGGATGCGCGACGGCAAGAGCAATCGCTCGCGCAACCAAACTATCCGCGCCCGGCTCTATGCGCCAGGGCATGCCGCAGACTTCCGCTTTCCCGCTCTCAAGAAGCTCCACGCAGCGCCGCACGTAATTGATTGAGGGGACAGAATGCGCGTCCATGCGGACTATAAGCTCGCCCGAAGCCGCAGCTATCCCGCGATTGAGTCCGGCAGGAATGTGGCGCGCGGGATTATCAACCAGACGAACCCTGACATGCGGGTTATCCTCTGCGAAGGAAGTAACGACCTCGCGCGTCCCATCCTCAGACATGCCGTCCACTATGACTATCTCGAAGCTGTCAGTCTCGTACTGGCCCGATAGATTCTCCAGCACCTTTCCTATGTAGCGCTCCTCGTTAAAGCAGGGGATGACGACGGAAACGCGCATCCTGTTTTTGACACGCTCCGTCGCGCCGCCTCTTTCCGTGCGGTCTTCGGTCTCATAGCTCGTGATTGTTGCTGATGCGGGTTCGAGCATCTTCAGGATAATTTCAGACTACTTCGACAAAGGTTCTCAGGCTTTAAGCTGGCCGCGCAGCGTGTCCTGCTCAAGGAAGCCCTGCGTGCGCTCTTTTACTACTTCGACATGGCCCTCGTCTTCCGCTTTGACGGCGCGCTCTTCCCTGGCTCTTTTCTCAGCCTTGTAGATACGGCGCAGGCAGACCGAGTAGCCCACCAGATAATAAACGTACCACTGGTAAGCGACCGAGGCGAAGAAGCTGCAAACCATGTAGGCCGCGAGGCTCGCCTGAAGCCCCACGGCCAGATAGTAAAAGCGCGAAGCCTTTCTGTCCTCGAACGTCTCGCTCTCGATTACACGCAGAGCCTTGAAGGGCGAGATGATGAACATGATGTAGACGACCATCGCGGCCACTCCCATCTCGGCTGCGACCTGCGTGTAGGCGTTGTGGCTGACAAGCTCGGCAATAGAGACTATGTGAAAATTGCCCATGCCCACGCCGAAGACCGGATTGGCTATAGCCACTCTGATGGAGCGATAGAGAAGGTTGGTGCGCGCTCCGGCGGAGCCGACAGCATCACGGCTGTGGTCTACGATTGAATCCAGGCGGCTGGTGTAGCCTGCGGGCGCAAACGCTATAACGGTCGCAAGACAGATCACAGTGAGCACGACCACGGCCAGCCGGTTCTTTCGCCCTATCTTCCAGGCTATGACGCCGCCCGCGCAGACAAGTCCCAGAAATCCTGCGCGCGAAAAGGTCAGCATGCAGCCGACCACCATCAAAAGCGCGCACACGGCGTAGAAGATTTTGAAGAGGAGGTTTCGCGTCGTGAACGAAAGGGCCACGGCAATCGGTATCACCGTCACAAGGTGAAGCGCCATGTCGTTCGGATTGCCGAAGAGGTTTCCTATGATGCCCGCTACGCGATAGCCTTCGACGATGAAGCGCGCCATGCGGTAATCGCTGATGGCCCCTACGCTCAGAACGACGCTCACCAGGAGCGTCAAAAAGAAGATTCCCTTCAGCCGCCACTCCGTGCGAACCACGTTAATCATCACTATGAAGATCATCACGGGCCGCAGGAATTCCGTGAAGGTTCCCCAGGCTTCGCCCGGGCTGATGGCGAGCGGGATTGAAAGCAGCGCCGCTAGACAAAACAGCAGCAGCAGGTTTACTTCGCGCGGGCGGGCCGTCAGGTTGCCCTCGGTCGCAAGCTGCGAAGGCAGGAACGCCGCGAGCGTAAAGACTCCTAGCCAGAAGGCAAGCGAAGTCAGCGACCGAAGCGCTGTGAATAGCTCGTAGGGGCGAAAATAGAGTACGACCGTAAAAAGAAACAGCCCCGCGTAGCTGATGGCATGGCCGCGCCTGAAAATCCATCTCTCAGGCTTGGCTTCCTTTTTCGGTTTCGATTCGGAGGGCGAGGCAGTTGTTGCAGTTGTTTCTGTCGAATCTTCTTTCGCCGGAGCCTCTGTGATGAAAGCAAAGCCCGCAGCCGCGTCTCGCGTCTCGCGCGACGGCGCGCGACGCGAAGGCGTCACCGGCTCATAATCCACGAATGAACTACCAGACCGCATCTCAGGGCACTCAGAAGAGGAGCAGGGCTAGGCGGCAGAAACAACTCGCTCTTTCGGAAAAGCACGGGGCACGCGCTCTCTACACTTCAGGCGAGTATACACCCGCTTGAGCGCTTTATCAGAGCCTATACCGCTATACTTTCTTCTATGAGAACCAGCGAGCGTACCTTCTCGCGCAACGCCAGTTCAAACCGGCGCGCCTCTTCAATCTCGGAGAAGGCCAGCGCGCGAAGCTCCTGCTCAATGCGGCGGCGATAGTCCGAGACGAGCGAATCTGAAACTCCAAGGGTCGCCGCGACCTCAAGCTGAGTGGCGTGCTCAGGGCTTAAGTAGCAGTGCCACAGGACGCCCAGCATGCGGTTGTACTGCTTGACCTTGCCGCGTACGCTCTCGTGCAATCCCTTCAAAAATTGTTCTACGCAGCCTGCGGCAGCCAGTTCCGACTCGCGGCGAAGCAATCCTTCCTCCGGGTTATCGCCCACGGCCACAGGCTCAAACTGCATTCCGCCTTCGTCACCATCATCGCCGCCGAGCGGCACAAGGTAAATGTCCATCACGGGCAGGCGCGACATCACAAGGCTGCGAAGCGCTCGCACGTCCACAGGCGAATCAACGGCCTCCAGCACAGAGATTATCAGGTCTTCCAAATCAGAGTTGCTGATGACTACCTGAGCGTCGCCAGTGCAGCCCACCATGCGCGTGTCACGCTGACGCATAGGAATCATCTGCACTCTCTGTTCAAGCTCGTGCGACTCGCGCTTCTGTTTTCCGTCGGGCCATTCCGAAAGACCATAAACGCGGTCAACCAGGCGACGATGCGGCTCGTCGTTCATGCCGGAAGAATCAAAGCGGCGGAAGTTTGCGCTCGATTGGATTAAGGTGGAGATGCGGCGAGCCAGTCTGTAAGATTCCGGGTGGCGCTTACGAAGCTCTGCCGTCAAAAGGTTGGTTAGCTCAATCTGCCCTATCTCGCATTCAATCTCGGCGTCCGTCATCCCAGAGTCCAGGTAATGCTGGAAGCGCCCCTTGCTCAACAGCAGCACGAACAGTTCCTGCGTGAGGTCTGTGTAGGCGTTTTGCGCGCCCTCTTCCACGAGAAGCCCCGCGCTGCGGGAAGCGCGCACGAGCGGGTGATGACAGACAATGCGGTGCAGGTCGCTCCATAGCTGGCTAACATCAGAGCGCCGCAGGCTGTTGACCCACTGTATGCTCTTCGGCTGGCGCTCCCTGAAGGCACGCCCGGAACGCGGCTGTTCCTTCAAGGCGCTCATAGTCGATTCGGGGTGATTAATGCCGGTAGATTTCACGGTTATTAGTCTTCAGGTCTGGTATTTTTATGCAAGGACTCAGGATGTAACAGCAGGCGGAAGATGTATCGAATAGTCAATATAACCGGGCCATGTAACGCCTATGTTGCCTTCTGTCGCTCATCCAAGGCTCATGGCGCGCTTCGTGCGGGGTATGGCGCTTTAAGTCTCTAACTTTCATGAGCGATGCACCTTGCCGGGTTTGAACATAACGGCGGGTCGTGGCTTACCATTTTCTGAGGTGGCGCACGATACTTGGGCGGCGACTATTCGTTATCTCTCCCACGGGTTGTCAACCTGCGGCTGCCCCCGTCGGACGGAGCAGCTAACCTGGGTTTGAGACCTTGCCGGAGAACCGCGCTTGGCTGACCGCAAAAGGGGAATCGGCGCGGCCAACTTGGAAAGGGGAATCAAGGAGCCATTTGGCCTCCCTGACTGACGGATAAGATGTTATCAGCAAAAAGCTTTTTGAGCAACATCTTTTTACAAGTGAGCCAAAATATTGATAAGACTTGAAAAAAAGGGCTGCTCCGAGGGTTAAGTTTTGGAAGCGGCGGGGGATTAGCCCTTTCCTTTTGATGACCAGGCTTAAGCGCCCGTAGGTTCGGGAGGATGTCATGGCGGCTCCTCGTCTCTTCTTGCCCACACGGTTTAGCTGCCAATTTTGCGGGAGGCGCTTTTCGTTCGGACTGGCCGAAGATACTTTCAGACTACGAGCAAAAGAGGTAAGCGCTAGAATGAGGGTGAGAATATGAGGACTTCCAGCATCACGATATTTTCTAAGCAAGCTACCTGTCCCTCCGCCGAAACGCTCGTTTCATATCACACGTTGAATCTCGCGTACGGCGCGGCGGCGCACGTTTCGGAGCATCTCTCGTCCTGCGAATTCTGCGGCGCGGAACTCAAACTGCTCTCCGAGCATGTACCCGTCGAAGAGGAGTACAGGGAGGCGGAAATCCCCGCGCACCTGCGCCGACTGGCCGAAGCCCTGATGGGCACAGCCGAGCTTTCGCCACTAATGTCCCTCTCTGAAATCTCCTGCGAGCGCGAGCGCCTGACGCTCACAGACGCTTAAAAGAGAAGAATCAGAACCCCGAAATCACACACGCGAACGGCACGAAGAAACTCAGGCGACTTTCCCTGCTTTCCTTCGTGCCGTTGGCGTGTGTGTCTTCGTGGTTAAATACTAAGCTCTTCCAGGCAGGCTTTGACTTCGCGCGCGAGCACCTGTACGTGCGGCTCATCGTACATGTTCAGGTGATTGCCGGGCACTAGGCGCACGTCCACGCCCCCTGCGGCCAGTTCCTTCCAGCCCTTATCTTTTCCTAGCGCGCGAAAGATGGGTTGCGCGCGTGTGCGAAAGAGCGTCACACGCCCGTTGTAGGCGCGTGCCTCGTAGTCCGAGAGAGCCTCGAAGAGCGCTTCGCTGACGCGACGATGATTATCGGGCAGGAGCGCCACGTCCAGCATATCTTCCAGATTCTCCCTGTGCGCCTCTACGTGCAGTGGGCCTATGCGGCTGAAGAGATTGCGCGCCACGCGCTTCAAGTGTCGTCTGACATCCGCAGTGACCTCGCGCGCGGGCCGCTTGATAACGTGGTCAGAGAGCCAGTAGGGAAAGTTGAGCGCAGTATGAACGAGGCGAGCGGGATTGATTCCACCGCTTGGCGACCCTGGCGCTTCTTCGTCCAGCACTGCCAGCAGCGCTATCTCTTCCCCGCTCTCGATTAGCTGCTGTGCCATCTCGAAGGCTATCACGGCCCCAAGGGAATAGCCGCCCAGGATGTATGGGCCTTCGGGCTGAACGCTTCTGACAATCTCCACGTAATGCGAGGCCATGGCGCGCATGTCCCTGAAAGGCTCTTCGAGGCCATCGAGGCCCCGCGCCTGTATGCCGTAGAAGGGATGCTCGGTGCCAAGATAACGCGCGAGGGTTCCGTAGCCGAAGACCTCGCCGCCAATCGGGTGCATGAAGAAGATAGGAGTGCGGGAGCCTTCGCGCTGAA
Organism: Pyrinomonadaceae bacterium; assembly: GCA_014534425.1. GTDB lineage: Bacteria > Acidobacteriota > Blastocatellia > Pyrinomonadales > Pyrinomonadaceae > JACVRN01. The sequence goes on along the minus strand of JACVRN010000054.1, from coordinate 18,663 downwards.
TCTCGACGAGCGAAGACCATCTGTTGGCGGGCGCGTCTGTCTCTATCACGCGCGCCAGGTGCTCTATAGTCCCTTCGTGTATGAGGGCCGAGAGCGGGATGTTTTTCCCGAAGGCTTCCTGCACATCCAGCAGCATGCCTACGGCCAGGAGCGAGTCGCCGCCAAGCTCGAAGAAATTGTCGCGTACGCCTATGGGAGAGACGCCAAGCACCCCTTCCCAGATCTCCTTCAGTTCTCCTTCGAGCCGCGTGCGCGGGGACTCGAAGGCTGTGCCGGGGGCGTGTCGCTCGACGCTGTAGGGGCTGTGAGCTTTAAGGGCCAGCCGGTCAACTTTCCCGCTCGGCGTCAAAGGCAGGGACTCCAGGTGAACGAAGCCCGAAGGGAGCATGTAGTCGGGAAGCTTTCCCGCAAGAAATTCGCGCAGTTCCTTGGCCGTGGCGGTTTTTTCCGCTCCCACGGAGACCCAGTACGCAAAGAGCCGCTTATTGCCGTGTGCGTCTTCGCTCGCAATGACGACGCTCTGCGCCACGGCTTCATGAAGGCAGAGCGTGGCCTCTATCTCTCCTAACTCTATGCGAAAGCCGCGTATCTTGACCTGGTTGTCGGCCCTGCCTTGAAACTCAAGGCTCCCGTCTGGAAGCAATCGCCCAAGGTCTCCCGTCCTGTAGAGCCTTGCGCCCCCGCTCGCGTCCAAAGGATCAGGGACGAACTTTTCTGCGGTCATCTCCGGTCGATGAAGGTAGCCGCGCGCAAGACAGATGCCGCCCACGTAAATCTCGCCTGTCTCGCACGCGCCGACAGGCTCCATAGCATCGTCCAGGATGTAGACCCGTGCGCCCTCAATCGGCGCGCCTATTGGAACCGAAGAGGCCGCAGACGGAAGCGCGCGAGTGTCATAACAGGTGGCGTCGGCAGCTACTTCGGATGAGCCGTAGAGGTTGAGCAGCGCGGTTTGAGGCGCGCTCTGTCGGAAGCGCTCGGCCAGTTCAACGGGAAGCGCTTCGCCGCTACTGACACAGACTTTCAGTAGCGGGAGACTGCGGCCAAGCTCCGGCGAAGCGTCCAGCATGGCCCGCAGGAGAGAGGGCACGAGCACGATTCTCGTCACCCTTCTGTCGGCCAGAGTCTCTATCAACCGGCGCGCGTCTTTAACCTCTTCGTCGGGGATGATGACCGAAGGCACGCCCACGAGGAGCGGCCCGAAAATCTCCCACACGGAATCAACGAAGCTAAGCGCGGTCTTCTGGCAAGAGACCTCGCCCGACTCGAAAGGAAAGGCGCGCCACATCCAGCGAAAACGATTGATGGCCCCCTTGTGCAGGCCCAGAACCCCTTTTGGCTTGCCCGTTGAGCCTGAAGTGTAAGTGACATAGAGCAGATTATCGCCCGTCAACACGCACGGCGGATTGTCCGCGCTCTCACGCGCGAAAGGGTCAGCCTCATCGTCCACGACGACTACGCGGGCGTCATGCTCAGGCAGGCTGCCCGCGAGGCGCTTCTCGGTCAGAAGAAGCGCGGGGCGCGCGTCCGCGAGCATGAAAGAGAGGCGTTTCTGCGGGTAGGAAGGGTCGAGCGGGAGGTACGCGCCGCCTGCTTTGATGATGCCTAGGATGCCTACGAGCATATCCGTAGAGCGCTCCATGTGGACGGCGCACAGCGTCTCAGGCTTAACATCCAGGGCCAGCAGGCGATGCGCCAGGCGGTTGGCGCGCTCGTTCAACTCTCCGTAGCTAAGCTCCCTTCCTTTGAAGAGGATGGCGGTCTCATAGGGCGTGCGCTCTGCCTGCTCCTCGAACATTTGCTGAAGAGATGGGAACAGAGGCTTGCGCTCTTGAATAAAGTCCTCGGTCGTGGAGGGAATGTACTGTTCGACTTTCGGCATACAGAAGACGCACAGCTTAAAGCTAATGCTCGTGTGCGACGAGGCGAGTAAGACAGGCCGGGCAACGGCCTCTTGGCCCAATTGCGCGCGTGTGAGAGTATGAATTCACCGCCACGCTACTGTCAAGATTTATAGTCTGACAGTTCTGTTAAAGGTAGGAGAGCAGGTAAGCGCTCTGGGCCAGAGTTATTCCGAAGTTCCGTAGAGTTCGTCAATCAGCGCACGGTATTTTTCGTCTACGACGCGCCGTTTGACCTTCAGAGTGGGTGTGAGTTCCCCGCCGTCAATGGTGAACTCCTGGGAAAGGAGCGCGACGCGGCGCACGCGCTCATGGTCGGCCAGTTCGGTTGTCAGTTGAATTATCTCTCGCTGGACTATCTTGATGGCGTCTGAAAAGAGGCTCAGTTCGGCGCGCGTTTTCGGCAGTTCGGTTCCGTTCTTCTGCAACGCTTCGGTCAAGGCTTCCCAGTCTGGAACGATGAGGGCTGCGGGTTGTTTGCGGCCCGCGCCTATGACCACGACCTGGTTGACAAGCTCGCTCTGCTTGATGAGGCTTTCGACCAGTTGCGGCGCGACGTACTTGCCGTTGGACAATTTGAAGAGGTCTTTCTTTCTATCCGTGATGTACAGATGGCCGTGCTCGTCCATGCGTCCCACGTCGCCGGTTGCGAACCATCCGTCCTTCAAGACCTCAGCCGTCTCTTCCGGTTTGCCGTAATAGCCGCGCATGACGTTCGGCCCGCGCACCACGATTTCGCCGTCCTCAGCAATCCGTACCTCCATGCCCGGAAAGACAAGGCCGACGGAGCCGACCACGTTATCTTCGGGGCGATTGGCGGAGACGATGCAGGTCTCGGTCATCCCGTAGCCCTGTAGGATGGGGATGCCCGCCGCGAGAAATGAGTAAGAGAGCGTGGGCGAAAGCGGCGCGCCGCCCGAGACGAAAAAGCGCAGGCGGCCACCGACGCCTTCGCGCCACTTGGAAAAGACAAGGCGGTCTGCGACCGTCTGCTTGAACTTGAGCGAAAGGGGAACGCGCTTTCGCTTGTCCCTCAACTCCGCATAGCGCTGGCCTATCCTCATCGCGTCCTCAAAGACTTTTCGCTTCCACCCCTTAGCGGTCATACCTCGCTTGACTATCTTGTGGTAGACCTTCTCGAAGAGACGTGGCACGGCTGTCATAATCGTGGGGCGCACTTCGCGCAGGTGCTCGCCCACCTGGTCGAACGAGGCGGAGTAATGCACGGAGACGCCGTTCCAGCAGAAGACGTAGAAGACCGCTCGCTCGAAGATGTGCGACAGTGGCAGGACGGAGAGCGCAATGTCCGACGGGTAGATGGGGAGCGAGCCTGAGATTGAAAGCACGTTGGAGACGAAGCTCTCGTGCGTGAGCATCACGCCCTTAGGCTCGCCCGTGGTTCCCGAAGTGTAGATGATGGTCGCCAGATTATCCATGTGGACGGCGGCGAGCAAACGGTCGAACGCTTCAGGCTCTCTTTCCGAAGCCACGCTTCCACGCTCTTCCAATTCGCCGAGCGTGCCCGCGCGCTCCAAGCCTTCCGCCGCTTCTTCATCAAAGAAGACGATGCGCTCAAGCGTGGCGACGCCTTCTATGCCGGGCCGAGCGTGCTTGAAGACGCGCTTGCCTGAGACGAAGAGCAGCCGCGCGCCGGAATCTTCCAGGATGAATCGCACCTGCTCCACGGCCTGCGTGGTGTAGATGGGAACGTTGACTGCGCCGAGGCTGAGGATTGCGAGGTCTACGATTGACCATTCGGGACGATTCTCGGAGATGAGCGCGACGCGGTCGCCGGGCCGTATGCCAAGCTCTACGAGTCCCAACGCAACGCGCCGGACGCGCTCCACGAACTCTTCGGCAGCGATAGGCTCCCAGCGCCCATCGCGTTTGCGGTTGAGCGCATCCGGCTTGCGGTGCTCCTTGATGCCCGACAGGCAGAGCGCAGGGAGCGAATGATAGCTGGAAGGTTCTGCCTTTTGACTCATCACTTCTCAGACCTCACAGGCTCTGCCACCCGGGCTGCGTGCGCCTCGAAATATGCGACCGTCTTCTTCAATCCCTCTTGAAGCTGAATGGCAGGCTCCCAGCCCAGCAAGTTTCGGGCGCGAGTAATGTCAGGCTTTCGCTGCTGCGGGTCGTCCTGCGGCAGAGGCTCGTATCTAATCTTCACTTCACGATTGGTAGCCTTCGCCACCTCTTCTGCCAACTCACGAATCGTAAACTCGCCCGGATTGCCTAGATTCACAGGCTCAAAGACTGCGTCCGTATTCATCAACCGAATCAGCCCCTCTATCAAATCATCCACGTAGCAGAAGGAGCGCGTCTGCTCACCCTTGCCGTAGATGGTCAACTCCTGCCCCTTCAAAGCCTGCACTATAAAATTAGAGACCACACGCCCATCGTTCTCAAGCATCCTTGGCCCGTAGGTATTGAAGATGCGCGCGATGCGAATATCAACCCCATTCTGCCTGTGATAATCCATCATCAAAGTTTCAGCAAGACGCTTCCCTTCGTCATAACATGATCTAATCCCGATACAATTAACGTGGCCCCAGTAATCTTCCGTCTGAGGATGGATTTCAGGGTCGCCGTAGACTTCCGAAGTCGAAGCCTGTAGGATGCGTGCGCGCACGCGCTTGGCAAGGCCAAGCATGTTGATGGTGCCCATGACGTTGGTCTTGACCGTCTTTACCGGGTTGTACTGGTAATGAATGGGCGAAGCGGGACAGGCCAGATTGTAGATTTGGTCTACTTCAAGGAGCACAGGCTCTATGACATCGTGGCGCAGGAGTTCGAAGCGGCGGTTGTCCAGGAGGTGAATGATGTTCTCGCGGCGTCCTGTGAAGAAGTTGTCCAGACAGATAACGTCGTGGCCCGCATCAAGTAGTCGCTCGCAAAGATGCGAGCCTAAGAATCCCGCTCCGCCTGTGACGACAATTCTCATTAAATGATTGTTCCTCTTCTCAAAGGGAGATTAAAAGATTCGCGCCGGGAGAATCAACCGGGGAGCGCGCCGCCGGGCTTTAAGGCAAGCGTGCAGCGCGAGACACAGACCAGACGCCCGCGCTCGTCCTTTATCTCTATGGCCCAGACGGTCATCTGTCTTCCAATGTAGACGGGGCGGGCTTCGGCCACAACCCTTCCGCCAGTGACAGAGCGCAAGTGATTGGCATTTATCTCGACGCCTACGGGCGTGTAGCGTGAAAGGTCTGTGTTGAGCGCCGCGCCGATTGAGGCCGCCGTCTCCGCCAGCACGACCGAGACGCCGCCGTGCAGCAGGCCCGTGTATTGATGAACCCGCTCGGTCACGGGCATCGAAAGCACCACCAGTTCTTTCTCCGCCGCTTCGACCGTGATGTCTAGCGTCTCAAGAACTGTTTGGCCGCGTCTACTTCGTAAAGCTTCGAGCACGTTCATAAGGGTTCAGGTACGCACGGCTCCCTCAAGCGGAGCGCGCACGTTCTCCTCTTCTTCTTTCGCTTCCACTCGTCTCTCTCCTTGCGCGGCGTTGATGCCGGACGCGCGCCAACCCTGGCCTCCGAGTATCACCACGTCCTTTAATCCGGCGCGCTCGAACCAGCCCACGACCTCTGCGCGACCGTAGCGGTTCTCAATCGGCGCGGAGAAGCGGTCGAACTGGTCTGTGTAAAGAACACGGAAAGAGTACTTGCGATAATGTCCGAGCGGAACGCGGTCGGCCAATCCACGCGTGGCGGGAAAACGCTCAAGCACGCGCGCGGGCGTGACGAAGGCCACTTCAAACATAGCCGCGACGACCCAGGAGACTTTCTTGAGCAGCGTGTGCGGCATGCGCGTTGTGACTTGTCTTGCGCTCGTCACAGCCTTTAGCAGCGCACGACGCCACGCCGCTTCGCCTTCAAGATTCCAGTAAAGGTAGATATTCATGAAGCCGCCCGCGCGCAGAAGCTTCAGGAGCGAGCGGAAACCTTTTTCGGGGTCGGGCAGGTGATGAAGCACGCCCAGGCTGTAGATGAAATCGAAGGAGCCGGGCGGAAACGGCGGGTGATAAATGTCCGCCTGTATGAAATGTGCGTTCGGCTTATCCTGATTATTGCGCGCGGCGACCTCTATGGCCTGGCTCAAATCCATAGCTACGACTTCGCGCGCAGTCCGAGAGACGTAATAGGTGTGTCGGCCCGTCCCGCAGCCTGCGTCCAGGACAAGCTTGTCCTTGAAAGCGTCCGCGCTGAAGCGCTCGAAGTACCAGCGAAAGTTGGTCTCGTAATCCGGCAGTATTTCGGAGAAAGCCTGCCACTCGTAGCCGAAGCTGCGCGCGGTCTCTCGCTGCTTTGAAAGAGCCTCGTTTGTTTCTTCCAGGCTTTCTGCCGCGCCGTCCCTGAGCAATTCTGCGGGCAGCCGACCTGCGTACTCTTTATAAAACTCCGGGTGCATGTCCCAGAGCATAGTCTGTAGCTCAGGCGGAAGCAGTCGCGCAATCCCGCCTATGATCGGATAATGCGTGCCGCACTCGCACGAGAGCAGCCCACTTGTAGTCTCTTCCGAGAGCCGCTCGTCAAAGCTGGCAAGCGTGAGCCGCTTGCCGCACAAAGGACAGACGATAAGCTCTAATAGGTTCTTCCTCATCTCTACGTCTTGGTTTCCCTGGCTCTTTACTTAACTAACGGCCTCGCCCGCAGAGCTTCTGTGCCGACGGCGACGCCGCCGCTTCGTGTGTCCGTTCTCTTCCACATTGCCGTTGACGGTCGCAAGCGCCGCGAGCGTCAGAAAGAGAAGCGAGTTGGCCGCCGTGTGGAGCGTGAAATCAAAGAAGCTGTGAACGAGCACGGCGAAGCACCCGACCAAGGCTCCAGTGGCTACGCCCCTGCGAAACGCGTCATCCGTCTCCCTGCGCGCAAATCCTTTGCGAAACAGCAGCACCACAAAGCAGAGGCCAAGGATTGCTCCTATGATTCCCGCATCGGAAAGCACCTGCAAGTAATCATTGTGCGCCTGCTCAAGTCGAAAGATACCGTTGCGCGTATCATAAAGCGTGTAGGCCACGGCGAACGAGCCTAGGCCGGAGCCTGCGACCGGATGGTCTCGTATAATATCCAGCGTGCCGCGCCAGAAATGCACGCGCCCCGTAGTCGGGTCTGCGGAGTTGACCGTTCCAACAAAGCGGCTCAGGACATCTTCGCCACCGAAGAAGACTACCGCAGTGAAGACTGAAAACAGCAGCGCGAAGGCCAGCCCGGCCCTCAGCATCAACACACGTCCCGCGCCAGCCCTCTTCTCGCCCGACTTCCTGTGCCGCTCTCTCCTAGCGCCCGTGATGATGAAGATAAAGATGGTCTCTGCGACGAGGCTTATGATGCCTCCGCGAGAGTTCGTCATCACGAGCGCGACCGCCATGATGATTGCGGCGAAGATATAGAGCAGCCGCTTTTCGCTCTGGATTGCGCCCGCCATCAAAAGCCCTGCCGTCAGCCCTGCGGCCATCTCCATGTACGCCGCGAAGTGATGGCGGTTGACGAAAGGCCCGAACGAAGTGCTCTGCCCCAACTCTTTTATCCCGTAAATTTTCGCTGGCGACACGAACGACTGTATCAGTCCGAAGATGGCAAGCGCGAAGCTGAAGATGATGATGGTGTGCGTGACCAGTCGCAGGCGTCGCGGGCTGTCTATGAAGACGAGCGAGGCGGAGAAGTAAACCAGCAGCGCAAGCAGTTGAACGAGTATGAGTCGCGTCGAATACGGGTCGAGCGAAAGCGTCCTTGCAGCCTGCATTCCGGGCAAGGCTGCGAGCGGGACGGAGCCTAGCGGCAGAAGTTGCACGAGAGCCAGAAGGCAAAGTCCCAGGAGCGGCAACTGTAGAGAGCTTCGGCTAACGCGCAGGACGCCAGTGCGCCATGCGTCCACGGCCCAGAAGAAGACTACGAGCGCGGCGCTCAACTGAAACAGGCCAAGCGCCCAGTAATGCACAGTGCCGTAGGCCAGCGTAGAAAGCAGCAGCGCGAGGCAGAGCATCAGAATCACGAAACGGCTCGCCACCGTATGAACTAACGTACGTGTAGGCGTGCGCGGCGCGAGGGCTTCCCTTTCACTTACCTTTGCCGGTCGTTCTTGCGCCTGCGTCTCTGCCAGCGAATTGGAGATTGAAGTCGTCATACCAAACAGTGCCGAAGATGGGACACACCCCGCCTTCCGCCGCACACTGCGCGCGGCTGATGCTCAGGGTTATTCCGTCCACGTCCGGCGGCGTCTTAAAATCCAGAGTCACTTTCTGCCAGTCGCTCTTGCCCGTGGGAACCTGCGCGGATTCGGCCAGCACTTTTCCGTCCGACGCGCTCACAACCCTTACCAGAGTCGTGGCAGCGCTTTTGAGGTCGCTCGCGCGCACGTAGAACGTTAGCCTATAACCGGACGCAGGCTCCACTGCAATCAGTTGCGTGAGGTTCAGGTCAACGGCGTCGGGCGCATTGAAGTTGATGCGAAGGCTCAAGCGGCCTTCGTGCGCGTTGTCAGGCTCAAGCGCCACGCGCGCCTTCGGCACACTCTGCACATGCCAGTCGAAAAGCCCTGCGCCTTCCTGCGCCACCGCCTTCTCGAAACTTCCGTTAGAGATTCTTCCGACCTCATACCCGCCCTCCGGCGCGCCGGAAAGCTCGCGCGAGAAGCTCAGGGCCGCGCGAAAATTTTTGGCAGCGATGAGTCCATCAATGACGACGCGACCCGTCGCGTCCGCCTCACGCTTCTGCTCGGCGGAAAATCCAGACCAGACCTGTACCGCTTCGTCCAATCGCTTGCGTCCCAGCAGATAAACTATGAAGTCCGCCTGAACGGCAGTGGAATCACCGAGCGCTTCCCTGATTGCTTTTACATCCCCGCCATATACGGCCCAGGTCAGGTCTATGACAGCGCCGCGTTTGTCTGGATCAATCTCGGCAACGCGCCGCAACTCTGCGACGGCTTCCGTATAGCGCCCGCGCCTGAGCAGAAAATTGCCCAGGTGCCAGCGCGGCCAGGAATAATAAGGCGCAAGCTCCACCGCGCGGCGCAGAGCCTTTTCGCTCGCCGCTTCGTCGCCCGCCTTCTCAAGCGCCCTTCCCAAATCCGTCCACAGCCGGAAATCCTGCGGCGAAAGACTGACGGCCATTTTATACTCCGCGATTGCGGCTTGCAGGTCGTTTGCCCCTACGCCCCTTTGCAAGAGGTTCGCCAAGGCCCAGTGGGCCAGAGCGTCGTCAGGCGAAAGACGCGCGGAGGTCTGAGCCGCGTCTAACGCGCCTTCGGGCAAGTTAGGCGCGGCCAGCGCAATCTCGCCGCCTGCGTACCAGCGCAGCGCACGCCACGAGCCGAAGAGCGCCAGGAGCAGCAACACAATCAACGCCCCGCGCACAGCCCACCCGCTCGCGTCTATAAGCTTTATTTGCTCAGAAGCCACAATAGGAAAATCTAAAAGTCTTCGTCCAGACGCTCTATCTTAATCGTCATACGCTTGAGCACGACGTTCGATTCGCGGCAGTCGTGCTTAATCTGGCGTATTCTCTCTTCGGTAAATTTAGGGCTTGAGATGAGTATCTCGTCAATGCGCTGCTCGCGGCAGAGGCCCTGCAATGAGCCGTTGCCGCCGTAGACTCGCAGCCCGTGTATGACCTTGCCCTTCTTATTCGGGTCGTCGTCAAGAAAGCCTATCGGAGAGTACTGCAACTCTCGGTTGTTCAATAGCTCTCTGAGCAGAAGCTCTCCGGCATCGCCCGCGCCGTAAATCAATATGCGGCAGCCTTCCCTTGATTGAGTTGTGGGTATCACCTGCCGGAAGAGACGAAACGCCATGCGGCTTCCCGCGACCATCATCAACAGAATCATGGCGTCAACTATGAAGACCGTGCGCGACACTCCCTCGAAACGGAAGGCAAAGAGAATCGCCAGCAGGCTCGTCACCGAACTTATCACCACGGCCTTGGCGAAGACTACAAGGTCATCGACGCTCGTGTAACGCCAGATGCCTCTGTAAACTCCCATCACCAGGAACGTAGCCATCTTGACGAAGACCAGCACGGGCAGCGTGCGGAAGAAAATCCTCCACACTTCGCTGTCCGAGATAGGCCCGAAGCGCAGCACGTATGCAAGGTAGTAAGAGAGTATGATGAGTACAACGTCCAGCAGCACTTCGAAGATGCGCCGCTTGTACGAGAGGTCAACCAGAAAAGCGAAGATGGGTTTCTCGCGCGCAGCCTGAACATCCCGTTCGTCGTAAACCTTCACGCCCGCAAGGTACACGCCGAGCAGCGTAAGAAGAACTGTAAAAGCCGAGATGGCCGCGAGGCTCAAGTCAAACTGAACCTCACGCACAAGCAGCGCCAGAAGCCCCGACAGCGCGGCAAATCCGTAGAGCATTATGACGGCGTTGCGCTCCGACATTCCTAAAGCTACCAGCCTGTGCGAAGTGTGGTCGCGCCCGCCTTGTCTCACAGCCCTTCCTGCAAGCTTTCTTAAAACAGTGACCAGCGTCGTGTCGAAGATGGGGATGAAGAGAATCAGAATCGGCACGACCAGCACGGGCAGGAATGAGCGCGAGCGCCCGCCCGCCACGCTCATCAATGCAGTGCTCGCCAGGAAAAAGCCTATGAACATGGAGCCGCAGTCGCCCATGAAGATGGATGCGGGGTTGGTGTTGTAGACCAGAAACCCCAGGAGAGCCGCAGCGAAGACGGCCAGCATGGAGGCTTCCATGAATTGCCCGTTGGCTATGAAGCTCAGGGCAAGAAAGATGGAAGCGATGGCGGCTATGCCTGAGGCCAGCCCGTCCATGTTGTCCAGCAGGTTGATGGCGTTCGTGATGCCTATCAGCCAGAAGATGGTGATTGCCATGTTGACGGTGTGCGAACTCGTCCAAGGCAGACTCAGGCCGTAATAGATAACGAAGGCCGCGCCCATCACCTGCCCAATCAACTTCTGATAAGGCTTCGCATTGAAGATGTCGTCGGCCAGTCCCACCAGGAAGAGAAAGGTGCTTGAGCCTATGACGACCCAACCGTAGGGCGTGTGCGGTATGAAGATAAGATAAGTCGTGATGACGGAGAGCCAGATGGAGACGCCGCCGAGCATGGCCGTCGGCTTCTTATGCCAGCGATCAAGCTTTGGCTTGGCGACCATGCCTACGCGACGGGCCACGGCGCGCACCAACGGCGCTAGAACGAGCGTCAGCGCTAATGCAACGCCGACCGCAGAGATTTGCAGGGTATCGAAGGGCATGGCTCGAAAGGTTTCCGGCGAATCTGAAACCCTAGTTGATTACGCGGGACAAATCAAGTACGCAAAGCCCCGAGGCAGATTCAAACAGGATAAGAAGAAATTGATTCATCGGTTCATTTATTCAATGAAACAATGAACCGATGAATCAATGATTAAATTCTTTCTCACTTACCGACCTCTAATCTCTGACCTCTGATTTGTTCGCTTCCGCTATAGTATTCAATGACGCTCTTGAGGATTCCGTCCAAAGACATCTGTGGGCGAAAGCCGACGAGCGCCTGTACTTTCGTGATGTCCGGCACTCTGCGCGGCATGTCTTCAAAGCCCTCTTCGTAAGCCTCGTCGTAAGGGACAAAGATTATCTCCGAATTTGAATTCGTCAGCGCCTTGACCTGCTCGGCCAATTCCCTGATAGTCACCTCTTCGTTCGAGCCTATGTTGAAGACCTGCCCGACCGCTTGCGGGTGCTCCATCAAGCGTATGAGCGCGCCCACGACATCGCCCACGTAGCCGAAGCAGCGCGACTGTGTGCCGTCGCCGTAAACCGTGATGGGACGACCCGCGAGCGCCTGCTTCACGAAAGTCGGAATCACCATCCCGTACTGCCCCGTCTGTCTTGGCCCTACAGTGTTGAAGAGGCGAACGACGATGGTCGGCAGTTTCTTCTCTCTCCAGTAGGCCAAGGCAAGAAACTCGTCTATAGCTTTTGAGCAGGCATAAGACCAGCGCCCCTTGGTCGTGGCTCCCATGACCAGGTGGCCGTCCTCTCGGAAAGGCACTTCCGTAGAGAGGCCGTAGACTTCCGAAGTCGAAGCAATCAGCATCTTCTTCTTCTTCTTGTTCGCCAGATTGAGCATGACTTCCGTGCCGCGAACGTTCGTCTCTATGGTGCGTACGGGGCTTTCGACTATCAGCTTGACGCCGACGGCTGCGGCCAGGTGAAAGATTACGTCGCAACGGTCTACAAGCTCGGCTGCGATCGGCTGGTTATGAACCGAGTCAATCGTGTAATGAAAACGCGGGTTGTTCTTCAGGTGTTGAATGTTCTCGATTGAGCCGGTCGAGAGGTCGTCAATCACGTAGACCTCGTCGCCGCGCTCCAGATAGGCGTCCGACAGATGCGAGCCTATGAACCCGGCCCCGCCTGTTATCAATACTCTCAAGCTTTTATACAGCCCCTTTCAATAAGTCGAGTCTGGAGAGTCTGGAGAGTCCTGAGAGTCTAGAGAGAAGAACGAGTTGACTCTCTAGACTCTCCAGACTCCCAAGACTCTCCAGACTGTTCCTTTTCCAGTCCACGATACAGGTTTCTGATGTCGGAGAGCAAACGCTCTATGGAGTAGTTCTCTTCTACAAAACGGCGGCCACGCCTGCCCATCTCAAGCCTCTTCTGCTCGTCCCTGATTATATACTCAAGCGCGCCGGAAAAACTCTCGGCGTCATCGGGCCTGACCGAAACGCCATGCTCGCAGACCTGAAAACCGACTCCGTCAGATTCATCCAAATCTTTCTCGCCGAGCAAATCAACCACGCCGCCCACTACGGTCGCCACGAAGGGCCGAGCGCATCCCATAGCCTCAATCAAAGTCAAAGGCGTGCCTTCGTTGTGAGAGGTGAGCGCGACCACGTCCAGCGCCGGATAGAAATTTTCGGGGTCGTTGCGCGTCCCTAAAAAGAGCACGTCGCCTTCAAGGCCGAGAGAGCGGGTTTTATCCTCCAGAGTTTGACGCAACTGGCCGTCGCCAATGATTAGGAAGCGCACGCGCCCGCCGCCCTTGGGCAAGACGCCGTGCTGCTCTTTGAATCGCGCTACGGCTTCCAGAAAGAGCGAGTGATTCTTGATTCCCGTCAGGCGGCCTACGATGCCCACGAGCACGTCCCGGCTCTCCGTCCCAAGCTCTCTGCGAAGAATGTCCCTGCGCGATTCCCAACCGTCAAACTCCGTGAGGTCGAATCCCAATCGTATGACGCTGAACTGCTCTCTTCTTCCGACGCCGAACCGCTCGTGAATCTCCCGGAACTGCTGCTGGCTGATGACGACTATGCGGTCTGTTGAGAGGCGCGCGAGCATCTTTTCGATGAAGATGAAAAGGCGCGTCTTGAGCGGGCCGTAGTAGCTGTGGAAGATGTGGCCGTGGTAGGTGTGGACGAAGCGGCACCGTCTGGGTCGCCCCAGGAGCGTTGCGGGCGTGAGCCACCTGTACATGAATCCTGCGAGGCGTCCGACCGTTCCGGCCTTGGCCGTGTGCGTGTGAACGAGGTCGGGCCGCTCGCGTAGAAGAAGTCGGTAAAGCTTCCAGACGGTGAGCGCATCCTTCGGCGAAATCTCGCGGCTCATTTCCGGTATGACGAGCGGCTTGACCCTAAGCTCTTCCGCGAAGTAGCTCATGTCATCCTCATTCGGTGGCACGACTCCTGTGACAAGCAGGCTTTCGTACTCTGTATCCTGTAGCGCGGCTGTGAGCCAGATGACGTGGCGCGCGGGGCCGCCCACGTTCAGACGCGCGATGATGCGTACGATTTTCATCAGTTACTCTACGGCTCTAGTGTCCGCGCTGAAGGCTGGATACCATCTTTAGCATGCATGATTGACGGTGCCTCCAGCGTAAAGCAGGATCACTGTTTTTCCGAGCGTAGCACCAGATGGTTCTCTAAAACCAGGGCGTCAAAGCTGGCGTTGTTGAATGTCTTGATGGCGTCCTCAGGCTGGCACACGATAGGCTCCTGTATATTGAACGAAGTGTTGAGGAGCATCGGAATCCCCGTAAGCTTCTCAAATTCAGAAATCAACTGCCAGTAGCGCGGATTTGTTTTCCGGCTCACGGTCTGAGGCCGCGCCGTGCCGTCAACATGAACGACCGCCGGGATGAGCGCGCGTTTCTCCTCCACGACGCTAACCACGGTTATCATGAAGGGATCGTAATGCGGCTTGGCGAAGAACTCCTGGCTCACCTCTTCCCGCATGGAAGGGGCGAGCGGGCGAAACCACTCTCGCAGCTTAACCTTCTTGTTCAGCAGGTCGCGCATGTCTGCGCGGCGCGGGTCGGCCAGAAAACTGCGGTTGCCAAGAGCGCGCGGGCCAAACTCCATGCGCCCCTGGAACCATCCGATGATGCTGCCGTCGGCAATCAGGCGCGCCAAGCGCGGGAGCAACTCTTCGTCCGGCAGCGTTTCGAACGGGAGACCTGCGGCACGCAACGCCGCCGCGCACGCTTCCGCACTGAAGGACGGCCCATAGTAGGCGTGCTCCATACGGAACTTGCGTGGCTGTTTAAGCAAGCGATGGTGAACCAGCAGCGCCGCCCCTAGCGAGCAGCCAGCGTCACCGGCTGCTGGCTGGATGAAGAATCTTTTGAAGGGCGACTCGCTCATGATGCGCCCGTTCATCACGGAGTTAAAAGCCACCCCGCCAGCCATGCAAAGATTTTCCTCGCCGGTCTGCTCGTGCATTTCTCGTACTAGATGGAGCGCCGTATCTTCCAGCACGCGCTGAGCGCTGGCGGCTATGTTCCAGTGGCGCTCGGTCAGCTCTTCGTCGGGGCGGCGAGGCGGGCCGAGCGCTTTGACTATCTCTTCCGCGAACTTGTAGCGCTTGGCAAGATGGTGATCCAGGACGCGTATGTTGACGCGGAAATCATGATGCCCGTCGAGCGAAAGCACGCGCTCACGAAAGAAGTCGTAATACTCCGGCTTGCCGTAGGCCACAAGCCCCATCACCTTCCACTCGTCGCCAGCGAACATGTCAAAGCCCAGGAAGTTCGTCACCGCCGAATAGAATTGTCCGAGCGAATGCGGCAGCTTGATACGCCTGAGCACGCGCAACTCATTATCATTGCCCTGCGAGAAGAGGGTCGTAGTGTCCTCGCCAGTCCCATCCCAGGTCATAATCGCCGCTTTCTCAAAGGGCGAGACGAAAAATGCGCTCGCGGCATGACACTGGTGATGCTCCAAAAAATGGAAGCGAAACTTGCTGGGGCCGAAGTGCTGGCGTATGCGCTTGGGGTGGGCGAGCATTCCCAGATAGCTCTCTCCCACCTGTGTGACGCCACGGTCTACGCGCGCCTTGAACATGTCGCGCGAAATGACAGCCGACTTTAGCGTCTGCAAAGCCTTGTGCCTGAGCACCCAGGGCTTCCAGTAAAGGGCGACGTGCGCCACGTCACTAATCTTGATACGCGCCTCGTCCAGGCAGTACTGCACGGCATTGTACGGGAATCCGCTATAATGCTTGATGCGCGTGAAACGCTCTTCTTCAACGGCTGCCACTATCTCGCCATCGCAAATGAGCGTGGCAGCCGAGTCTCCGAGTGTAGTCAACCCCAGAATATACATAAACCTCCCTGCTACTTTGCTGGCCCTTACTGGTATGGTCAATCTCTCATCTATCTCTGGCGAGGGGATGCCGCCAAGCACCCGCAGACCCCGAACCTCTGCGACCGTTATTACAGGGCCAGCATTCCTTAAATCCCGCCTCCTCGAATCACCCTGCGACCTCGTCGTAAGAGTGATAATGCGCGTATGGTGCTCCGAAAATATCCATCAAAGCCAGCGCCGCTTCACGGTTGCTCATGGAGGAATACTGCTCATATTTATATAACCAGACATAAAAAGTGCCGTCCGCGCGCAACAGAGGACAGAGCGTGCGAAACGTCTTCAGGGTGTCCGGGGTGTGGTGCAAGACTCCCGCCGAGTGAATGATGTCAACGCTCGCGGGCGCAAGCGGCGGGTGCTGTAAGTCTGCCTGAACGAAATGGACTTTATCGGGCTTTGCTCCCTCGTAGAGAAGGCGAAACTTGTCGCCGTGCTCCAGCCCTGAGCTAAGGTCTATGGCGATGACTTCCAGACCGAGGGCGGTATAGACCACTGATTGACTGCCGTTGCCGCATCCTGCGTCGAGCAAAATCTTGCTGGGCATCTCTTCGGGCGGAATGCGAATGGGCTGCTTAAAAAAGGCTTCGACTCTATCATTGAGCATCATTCTCCAAGTGCGCCCGCCTAGCTCGTGATTGTCCCACTCAAAGCTGAAGTTCTGGCGCGTGCTGCGGTCGTAAACAATCTGTCGCTGGCTCTCTGCGCGCGTCTCCATCAGATGGCGCAGTGGTTCCTCAACCGGCTCCCGTATGCAATCCTTAATCGTATGCCAGTGCTCTTCCAGAGAGTCCGGCAGCATACGCGGTATTCCCCGCACGACCGGAAACCAGTGCCCCTGCGCGCAGTAAAGCATCCCCTCCGAGATTTCATCTACGTAGGCGGTCGCCGCCGCAGCCAGTGGCGTCAAATCTAATGCTCCGCCACACTCCGAACATCGGAGCAAGTCAAGCAATCGTAAGTACATTAATTCAAGTCCAATTCAGTTTGGAGCGACTTTCGTGTTAAGGAAGCAGCGAGCCCTCTTTATGAACAGAGGTGTGACACCGAAGTCTACCGCCTGAGAGGAAACAGCAGTGCCACTGAGGCGACATCAGACCGGCTTCAGAGTCTATGATTTTATCGGACAATATGGCGAATCTCAACCCCGAAATCTTATTCCTCGACAACTTATCCTGGCCTGCGGCGAAGCGGTCGTGAGCAACTCTGCGGCTTTCAGTCACCCATGTTGAAGATGGTGCCGGGGTCGTCTTCGTACCTCACCTCGTCAGGACTCTCGCGGCGACCCTCGCCCCTGTAGAGCCGGTCGGGGCAGTTGATGACGACGCCTGGCTCTGTTCCTACATTACTGTAAGCGTGGACGACGCCTGCGGGCACGAGCACCGCCTGCGGGTTGTCTTCGCCCGCCAGAATCGTCATCGTGTGCATGTAGGTTTCAGAGTCTTTACGGTTATCCCAGAGCCGCAGCTTAAAATTCGAAGGCCCTGTGAAGCAGAAGAAGTCCGCCTGCGCGTGGTGCTCGTGCGGCCCGCGCGTCACTCCAGGCTCCGTCAAAGAGATATAAGACATCGCTGGAAAAAATTCTTCCGGCAATTCGTCGCGGCGGAAGAGTTCCATGAGCCAGCCGCGCTCGTCCGCGCTCCTTCGCAGGTCGCGCACCACCACGCCGCGAATCGCGCCCGGCGTAAATCTTTCAGACGCTCGCGCCGACTTGTAGGTCATCACTCAACTCCAGCTTATTCGCGCCCGTCTCCGCCACCAGCCGAGACGCGCGCAGCAAGCTCTTAAAGGTTCCTGCGTCAGACCACCAGCCCTCAAGCTCTTCCCAGCTTATGGCGTCGCGCGCGATGTAAGCGTTGGTGACATCGGAAATCTCAAGCTCGCTGCGCTCTGACGGCTCAAGCCCGCGAATTATATCGAACACGTCCGGGTCATAGATGTAAATGCCCGTCACGGCGTATTCGCTCTTCGGCACAGCAGGCTTCTCTTCAATACGCAGGAGCTTTTGACGGTCGAAGACAGGCACGCCGAACCTCTGCGGGTCGGGCACTTTCTTTAAGAAGATTTTCGCGCCCGCGCCCTTCTCTCTGTAGTCTCTTACGGCGCGCAGTATGTTGCCCTCTATGATGTTGTCGCCGAGGACGCAGCAGACAGGCTCGCCCGCCGCGAAATGCTCCGCGAGCGAGAGCGCTTCGGCTATGCCGCCTTCGCCTTCCTGGTAAGTGTAGTTCAGATGCTTGAGGCCGAACGCGTGGCCGTTGCCGAGGAGCTTCAAAAAGTCGCCCGCAGAATTTCCTCCCGTCACAATCATGATGTCGGTGATTCCGGCGTTGACCAACATCTGGATGGGGAAGTGAATCATAGGGCGATTGTAAACAGGCAGCAGGTGCTTGTTCGTCACAGCCGTCAACGGATACAGTCTGGAGCCAAGCCCGCCCGCCAGCACAACACCTTTCACTTCGCTCAATCTCCGGTGTTACTTTAATCAATAAATCTTGCGAACCACAATTCCAGCATGAGGAGCGTCCAGAGTTGATGCGCGTAATCACGCTCGCCCCGCGTGTGCTCGTCAACCAGCCGCCTGACAACTTCCGGTTTGAAGAGGCCGCGTCGCTGCGCCTTTTCAGAAAGCAAAGTCTCGCGCAGGAAGGGCTGCATCTCCGCGCGCAGCCAGTAGCCTATGGGCACGCCGAAACCCATCTTGCCGCGCTTCAGGTTTTCAGCCGGAAGAAGCTGCTTGAGCACGCGCTTCAAGAGGTACTTCGTAGTCAGCCCGCGCAGCTTCAGATTCTCGGGCAGGCTCGCGGCAAACTCTATGACGTGATGATCCAGGAAAGGCGAGCGGGCTTCCAAGGACACGGCCATGCTCGCTATGTCGACTTTGACGAGCAGGTCGTTCGGCAAATAAGTCATGGTGTCGGCCAGAAGCGAGGCGTCAACTACTCCGGCACCGTTGGCGCGAACGAACCAAGGCTCAAGAAAATCTGCCGAGCGCAGATTGAAAGTCTCCTGGCGAAAATCTTCGGAGTAAAGCTCGTCTTGCGCGGCTGAGTTGAAGACGCTGACCCATCGCAGGTAGCGCTCCACTTTCGGCAGGCTCGCCGCTTTGAGAAAGCGCTTGAGGCGCTGAACTTTGTTTCGCTGATTGTCGGGCGCGGGCACTAGATTTACCGCG
>JACVRN010000187.1 GCA_014534425.1 Pyrinomonadaceae bacterium | reverse complement strand
GCTACGTATTGCACGGCTAGAGATGCTCTGGTGCCTTCTGCCTGCACAAGGCTTCTTTTATCTAGTTTACCGCTCGGTGTTAATGGCAGTGCTTGAAGAAGGATGAAGTGGCTCGGTATCATCTGCTCCGGCAGCTTCTCTCGCAGGTATTGGCGCAGCCCGCTCACGGTCAGCGAGGCTCCTTCTTCAGCCACTATGTAGGCGACGAGGCTTTTATCGCCCGTCACGCTCTCGCGCGCCACAACCGCACATTCGCGTACGTCAGGATGTTGCGCGAGCGCGGAATTAATCTCGCCCAACTCAATGCGATAACCTCTAATCTTGACCTGCTCGTCCGCCCTCCCAAGAAATTCTATGTTGCCGTCGGGCAGATAACGAGCCACGTCTCCGGTGCGATAGAGCCTTGCTCCAGGCTCACTGCTGAACGGATGCGGGATGAATCTCTCTGCTGTTAACTCCGGCCTGTTCAAATAACCGCGAGCTACTCCCGCTCCTCCTATGTAAAGTTCCCCTGCCACTCCTACGGGAACGGGTTGCAGGTCTCGATTCAGGATGTAGACATCCGTATTAGAAATCGGTCGGCCTATGGGGACAGTTGGCCGCGCGAGGTTTGGGTCACAGGGCCAGTCTATAGAGCCTATCGACGTTTCCGTCGGGCCGTAGAAGTTGTGCAGCGCCGCCTTCGAGCGCGTGAAGAATCGCTTCAACGATTCGACCGGAAGCGCTTCGCCGCCGACAATCACCTGCTTTAATGAGCGCGCATCGCTCAGTTCTTTCCTGTCAAGGAGGATGGGCAGCATTGAAGGGACAAAATGAATGGTGGTGATGTTGTGCTTGATAACAGTGTCTACCAGATAAGCGCCGTCCTGCTGTCCGCCCGGCTGGGCAACGACCACGCAAGCGCCGACCACCAACGGCCAGAACAACTCCCACACCGAAGCATCGAAGCTGAGCGACGCTTTGAGCATCACACGGTCATCGCCTGATAGATTGAACGTCTCCTGCATCCACCACAGGCAATTGACGACGCCCTCGTGCGCCAGCATGGTTCCCTTCGGTAGACCTGTTGAGCCGGAAGTGTAGATGATATAAGCAAGGTTCTCCGCAGATGTTGCGCTCTCTGGATTCTCCAAGCTCTCTTCTCTAAATGCCTCTTCATCTACGCTCACCACCCGCAAGCCCTCTGCCGCCACAGCGCCTATGAGTTTCTGCTGCGTCAACAACACCCTGCACCCACTGTCTCCTATCATATGGAGCAGCCTCTCTTGCGGATACTCAGGGTCAAGCGGCACGTACGCTCCACCAGCTTTCAGCACTCCTAAGAGACTGACGACCATCTCTATGGAGCGCTCCATCATGATGCCGACCAGAGAATCCGGCCCTATTCCCAGGCGGTGCAGGTAATGAGCCAGTTGGTTGGCCCGCTCGTTCAACTCCTTGTAGCTCACCTGCTCGTCATCAAAAATCAGCGCAGTAGCATCAGGCGTGCGCTCGACCTGCGATTCAAACAGGTGATGCAGAGTTTGTGCGGGATAATGGCGGCTCGTGTCGTTCCACTCAAAGAGTTGTTGCTCGCGTTCTCGCTCTGTCAGCAGAGAGAGCGAGTCAATTGCCGTGCGTGGGTCAGCGATGATTGATTGCAGGAGGGTCTGGAAGTGCTCGGAGAGGCGAGAGATTGTTTCCGCCTCGAATAAGTCCGTGTTGTATTCAAAATAGCCGTTGAGTGAATCCGAAGTCTCGCTAAGGTTGAGGGTCAGGTCAAACTTGGCCGTGCCTAAATCTACTTCGAGCAGTTCCAATGAAACGTCAGACAATTCCAGGGAAGGCAGGGGAGCGTTTTGAAAAGCAAACATCACTTGGAACAGTGGCATGCGGCTCAGGTCACGTTCGGGCTGTAATTCTTCAACCAGCTTTTCAAACGGCACGTCCTGATGCTCGTAAGCCGCAAGCGTTACTTCCCTGACGCGGCGCAGCACCTCTATGAAATCTGGATTGCTGCTCAACTCAGTGCGAAGCACCAGAGTGTTCACGAAGAGTCCTATTAAATTCTCTGTCTCGGTCTGATTGCGTCCGGCGACGGGCGTGCCGATGATGATATCCGTTTGCCCCGCGTAGCGATAAAGCAGAACCTTCAGCGCCGCGAGCAGCACGGTGAAGAGCGTAGCTTCCGTCCTCTGGCCCAGAGCTTTGAGGGCCGACGTTACGGACTTGTCCAGAAAAATTTCCTGTCTTGCTCCGTGAGCGGTCTGTACGGGCGGCCTGGGATGGTCGAAGGGAAGCTCAAGCAAAGGTAGCTCGCCGCCCAACTGCTGCTTCCAGTAATCAAGGTCGTGTTTCAGCAAGTCATCCGACAGCGACTCGCGCTGCCACACGGCGAAGTCTCCATATTGAATTGATAGCTCAGGTAAAGGCGAAGGTCTTCCGTTGCTGAAAGCTTCATACAACGCCACCAGTTCGCGCAGAAAGACTCCGAGCGACCATCCGTCGGAAACTATATGATGACTGTTCAGCAGGAGCAGGTGTTCATCTTCAGCCAGTCGCAGGAGCTTAGACCGCAGCAAAGCATCATGAGCAAGATTGAAGGGACGACGGCCTTCTTTAACAGACAAACGCTGGGCTTCGGCTTCACGTTTTTCCGGCGGCAGGTCTCTAAGGTCTATGAGCGGGAGCGTCCGGTGAGACGCTTCGGCAGCGACAACCTGTGCGGGCTGCCCGTCTATGACCTGAAAGTTCGTGCGAAGTATCTCGTGACGCCTGACGATTTCGTTGAGGCTCTCTTCAAGCGCGCGAACGCCTAGGCGGCCCTTGAAACGTACGGCACCGGGCAGATTGTAAACGGGCCTGCCGGGCGCAAGCTGATCCAGAAACCATAATTGCTGTTGAGCAAACGAGACCGGAAAGAGGAAAAAATCTTCTGACATTAATAGCGCTCCTGCTGGGCGGAAAAACTTCTGGCACCGCTTTTTGAGCCTGGCGGTTGAGAGAGTTCAGGTTCGGGACAGACAACGTTAGCAATTGTTCACTCGGCCTTCAAGTGCTTGTCGAACCAGCGAACAATCGCGGCGGTCGCCCGAACACGGTTTGACGTTTTCGACAGCCCGTGCCCTTCATCCGGGAAGACTATGTACTCGAAGGGCACGCCACGTCTCTTGAGACTTTCGAGCACCTGTTCGGCTTCGCTCGGAGGGACGTTGGTGTCGTTAGCGCCGTGAAAGATGATAGTCGGCGCAACAAGATTATCTATCTTGTGAATCGGCGAGAGCCGACGCAGCATCTCCAAATCGGTTTCCGGGTCTCCATATTTGATTCTGGAAATCATAGCCATCCAAGGCTCTGTGTGAGCCAGGAAAGTTTCAAAGTTAACGATGCCGGAAATGTCTGCGCCTGCGGCGAACAACTCAGGGAACTCCGTCAAACCCGCGAGCACAAGATAGCCGCCGTAAGAAGCTCCCATGATGCCCAAACGCTTCGGGTCTGCGAAGCCGCTTGCGACGACTCTTTCAGCGCAGGTCTTAACATCCCTGATGGCATCGAAACGCAAGGGGCCGTTGTCCAGGTTGACGAAAGTCTTGCCGAAGCCCGCAGAGCCGCGAATGTTCGGCGCAAAGACGCCTATGCCGTGCCGCAGCAAGGCTTGATAAGTGAAATTGAATTCCGGTCGCTCCTGCGCTTCGGGGCCGCCATGAAAGCTCAGGACGAGCGGCGGCGCAGAGGTTGTTCCATGCGGGCGATAAAGCCAGCCGCTCAAAGCAAGCCCGTCATGCGCCGCGAAGCGCACAAGCTCAGGGCGAACCATCTCCTCAAGCCTGACCCCCGCATGAGGGCTGCGCGTCACCTGTTGAAAGCTGAAGCTTTCAAGATTGAGCGTCCATATGTCAGGCAAAGCCGCAGCCCCCTGCGCGGACATCACCAGCCGCTCTCCGTCCTTTGAGAATCTCAGGCCGCTTATAATCTCCGCAGGAAGCCCCTGCACGCGGCTGCTCTCGCCGGTCGTAAGGTCAAAGAGCGTCAACTCATTCCTGCCCGCTACGTTCCAACTGAGCGCGGCCTTTGTCCCCTGCTCGTCCAGCGCGAAACCGTCCAGCACTGCATCGTCACGCTCACAGATTATCTCTATCTCCCCATGCTCATCTTCACTGTTAAGCTCGACTCTGGCAAAGACTATACGGTCGCGGTCTTTGTTGGACTGCATGTAAACGAATTTGCCGTCGTGAGAGAATTTCCCGTTGAACTGAGCGGGGCCTTCATGCGGCGTGAGCAAAACCTCTTTACCGTTTGACAGGTTGACCAGAGAAAGACTGTCGCTGGTGCGGTCTACCATGCGATAGAGCAAGCCTAAGCGACCGTCGCGGCTCACGTCCATGAGTCCGCAGACACCACGGCCCTCGGCTACGAGTTGCAGTTCCCCGCTCTCTGCGTCGGCCAGATAAGCATCAATCACCATGAAGGTTCGCTGGTTTGAAGAGAGCGAAAGCCTGCGGCCATCCGGCGACCAAACGCCCATGAAATTATTTTCCATGCTTCCCTTTGTGAGGCGTCTGAGACCTGTTCCGTCGGGGCGTACAAGATAAATCTGCCTGTTCATACCGCCGCCAGGCGCAACCGCGAGCGCAAGCCAAGAGCCTTCGGGCGACCACAGAACATTCTCAACCGTGTCATCCAGAGCCGTAACAAGCTCAGGCCATCCTCCTTCAACCGCGACCGTCCACACCTGCGGCGTACCGCTCAGATTGGAGATGAACGCTATGCGCTTGCCGTCAGGCGAGAAGCTGGGAGACTTACAGTACCCCGTGCGCGCCATCATTGCGCCGGTCTCTTCCAGTTCATCAGCCCGATTCGTTCGGCCAGGCTCCATCATCCCTCCACCTTAATCAGCCAGAGCGCGCTCAATCCACACGGGGGCGTGGCACGCGGCGCGCTTCTCTCGAAACGCGCTTGATTTTCATTTGTTGAGGCTCGACATCACTACTACTACCTCGCGCCTCTTCCAGAGCGCGTGCCAGGGACGCTACGGTCGGCGACTCAAGCATCGCGCGCAAAGGCAACTCAATATTAAAAGCGCTGCGAATGCGTGAAATGACTTGCGCGGCTAAAAGCGAATGTCCGCCAAGCTCAAAGAAATCGTCATTCACTCCTACTTCCTGCACGCCTAGAAGCTGTGACCAGAGACTCGCCAGCCACTCCTCCTCTTTGGTGCGCGGCGCAGCATAAGCCTTCAATAACTCGGGTCGTGCGGTATCTGGCGCGGGCAAGTTCTGGTGGTCTACTTTGCCGTGCGCTGTGAGCGGCAGCTTGTCCAGCATGACGAAGGCCGACGGCAACATATACGACGGAAGTTTCCGGCTCAAAAATTCTCTCAATTCGCCCGTTGTCAATGCCGCGCCTGTGACCACATAAGCAACAAGCCGTCTCTCGTTGGCCGCTTCGCCCTCGCGCGCTATCACACACGCATCCAGAACATGTGGGTGTTCCTTCAGCGCGGAATTAATCTCGCCCAACTCAACACGATAACCTCTAACCTTAACCTGCTCATCCATCCTCCCCACATACTCTATCTTCCCATCCGGTAAATATCGCGCCACGTCTCCTGTCCGATAAAGCCTCGCTCCCGCCTCACTACTATATGGATGAGGT
>JACVRN010000003.1 GCA_014534425.1 Pyrinomonadaceae bacterium | reverse complement strand
CCGCGCGAGGAAGAGTGTAAAGCTCGATGCAAGAAATACAAGGTCAGTCGCGCCGGCGGTAGCGGGCGGGTTCGATCATCGCTTGAGAACCCGCCCGCTACCGCAGGCGCTACTGACCATTTATTTCTATCATCGAGCTAGACACACTTCCTCGCGCGGTAGCAAGATGCCTGCAACTTTTCAAAATTTGCTCGCCGCGTCAGGCTCTCTTGGCCCGGCTCATTTAATCTCAAGGGAACAGAATAATAACTTTTCGGAGGTAGTGCACGAGATGTCTACGGTTCGCAAGCTCACGTCATGGACTCTGGCGGCTTCGCTTCTGCTTATGATGACGGCTCGCCTCGGCGCGCAGCAGCAGCAGCAATCGGCCACCGGCAGCGCCGCCATCGCAAAGGTGCAGATTAACGCGCCCGTCGCGGAGGCAGAGGTTGGAAAGCCTTTGCAATTTACGGCCACCGCGCTTGACGCTGCGGGAAATGCTGTCGCGGCCAAGCCGACCGCGTGGTTCGCCATGCCGTTCGATTTGGCGGCGGCGGGTGAAGACGGCACAGTCAATTTCTACAACCCCGGACAGGTGAAGGTCGGAGCAATCGTCGGCGGCAAGCTGGGCATTATGACCATCAACGTCAAGCCCACGCCCGCCGCTCGCATAGAGATTGAGCCTGTTAAGACGCCGCTCAACGTCGGCGGGACTATGAAGCTCGCGGCTACTGCGCGGGCCTTCAACGGCAACCCGCTCCCGCTTGCCAGCCTTTCATGGAAATCGGATAACCCGAACATAGCATCGGTTGATCCCGCAGGTGTGGTCGTCGGCCTCGCGCCCGGCACGGCCATCTTGCGCGCAACCTCCGGCGCGGCCAATGGCACGGTGAGCGTCAACGTGGTCAAGGGCGCTGCCGTCAATTTAAACGTAGAGCCTAAGACCACCACGGCGCGCACGGGCGATGTCGTGCGCTTCAAAGCGGGCGCGCCCGGCTTTGTTCGCTGGGAAGTGTCGGGCGAAGGAGCTACGATTGAGCCGGACGGAGCTTTCGTGGCCGAGCGTCCGGGCACTTATGTTGTCACTGCAACGGGCGGCGGCAACAGTTCCGTTGCCTCGGTCGTCGTCACGCCCCGCAACGTAGAGCGCGAGTTGGAAGTCATAGGGCGCGCTCCGCTCAAAGACGTGCAGGCCGCAGAGCAGTGGATTTTCGGCAACTACGCTTACGTCTCCACCATCTCCGACAAGGTTCTGGTTTACGACATCTCCGACCCTAAGAATCCAAAGCTGACGGACACGCTGAAGGTTGACGCGCACATAGTCAACGACGTGAGCCTCACTGCGGACGGTAAAATCGGCGTCATCACGCGCGAGGGCGCATCCAGCAGAAAGAACGGCATCATCTTCCTTGATACCTCAGACCTGGCGCACCCGAAGGTTCTCTCCGAGTACACGACGACCGTGACGGGCGGCGTACACTCCGCCTACATCTACCAGCACTACGTCTTTCTAACGGACGATGCCACGGGTTCCATGCGCGTCATAGATTTCGCGGACGTGAAAGCGCCCAAGGAGGTCGCGCGCTGGCAGATTGAGAATCAGGTGGCTACAACGACGAAGACCGAAGAAGGCGGCGAGCAGGTCGGCGGGCGCTACCTGCACGACATTCAAGTCAAAGACGGCCTCGCTTATCTCGCTTACTGGCGCGACGGTCTAATCATTCTTGACGTGGGCAACGGCATCAAGGGAGGCAGCCCCGAAAAGCCGCAGTTCGTCAGTAACTTCCGCTTCAACTACTACGACCTCTATGGCAACGGGTGGCTGGCGGGCGCGCACGCCGTCTTCCGCTATAAGAACTACGTCTTCGTGGGCGACGAGGTCTTTCCTGAAATCTTCGACATCTCAAGCCGCAACCGCATCCCCGTGCGCGGCATAGTCCACGTCATAGATGTCTCGGACATAGAGCATCCAAAGAAGGTCGCGGAATACGGCGTGCCCGAAGCAGGCTCGCACAACATCTGGGTCGAGGACGACATTCTTTACATGGGCTACTACAACGGAGGCGCTCGCGTGCTTGACGTTTCGGGCGAGTTGCGCGGAGACCTTTACCGGCAGGGCAGAGAGATAGGAAAGCTCTGGACTGGAACGCAGGACGGCTTCCGCACCAACATGCCCTTTACCTGGGGAGCGCAGCCGCACAACGGCATGGTCTTCTTCGTAGACATAAACACCGGCCTCTGGATAGTCAAACTCGGCAAGCCCAGATTCCAAGGCTCAACGTCCACGCCCGGAGAATAGTATGTAGACAGGATAGACAGGATAAAAGAAGAACTATTTCTATTTCTTTATCCTGTCTATCCTGTTAATTCTTACTTCGCAGGCTCCATCCTGAGAAAATCAATTCCTCCGGCCTGCGCGCCCACGTCAACTGTGGCGACCGATTCCAAGCTCTGCAAGTCTATGACTTCGACCGTGCCGGGGTCTGAGCCTATGCCTTCTTCGGAGATGAAGGCGTAGCGGTCGTCGGGCGAGACGACTGCGCCGTGAACCACTCGCCGCTTAGTGGGAATGCGCGCCAGTTCCTTGCCGCTCTTCAAATCAATGACGGAGACCGAAGGGCCGCGCTTGTTAGTCCCTATCAACCGCCCGTCTTTCGTCACGGCCAGATTGTAGACGCCCGGCCCCGTAGGGATGCGCCGCGTCATCTTCCACGAGGCCGCGTCAATCTCTACAATCTCGCTCGACTTGTTGCAGGCCACGTAAATCTTGGAGCCGTCTGTGGAGGGCTGCGCCCAGGTGGGCGAGCATGAGACATCGCCGGGCTTAGGAGCTTCAAGACCGTGCCCGCCTGTGTCGCGCGTCCCGCCCATGTTCATGCCCGGCATGTCCATCTTCGCGGGAGCCTTCGGCGCGCCCGTCATGCCCATCTCTTTGCCCTTGGTCAGCACGAAGTATCTAGAGACTTTCAGAGTCGAAGTGTCTATCTCGACCAGCATGTCGTCCATCATGCAGACCGAATAATGCTTTGTGCCCTGCGGGTTGAAGCGCGAGCCGTGCGGCATGGTGCAGGTGGTGATGCGCGCTAATTCCGTCATCAATTCCGTGGAGACTACCGAGACGGATGAAGGAACCATGTCGCCGTGCAGGTTGAAGTTGACTACGTATAGGAACTGCCCGTCGGGCGAGACATCCATCGTCGCCGGAAACATGCCCAGAGTGACTTTGCCTAACAACGCGTCATCCTTTGCGGAATACTTCCAGACGGAGCCGAACGGCGCGCCGTGCGCCAGCGAGACGAAATAGAACTCCTTGTCCCTGGAAATAGCCATCCCATGCGGCCCGTCCAAATCCGAAGGCATGACGCCCGTCCCAAGCTTGTGGTCAACGCGCGCTCCCTTCGGCCCGAAGCGCACCAGCGCAATCTCGTCCGCCGATTCCGAAACCACATAGACCAGATAATCCTGAGCGGGCGCAGGCGTTTGAGCTAAGGCAACGCCCGCCAGGAGATGCGAGAATAAGAGAGAAGCTATAATGACGCAGAAAATTTTCTTCTTGAGTCGCATGAACGAATTATAACAAACCCTGGTGTGCATGAACGAGAATGGTTGAGCGGCCTCATCTGCTTGACGCATCCGATGAGCGGTGCGTAGAATTTCGTTGCACATCTCGTTTCCCTCCTCGGACAGAAGAACCGGAAGCGCGGGCGCTGAGAGGCCGGGTCGCACACTTACAGTTAGCAGGTCAAAAAGATGTTTCTGGCGATTTTCGAGTTTTTAGGAACGAGCGAGCTACTGATTATACTTGTAGTGGCGCTCATCCTCTTCGGCCCACGGAGGCTGCCGCAACTCAGCCGCCAACTGGGCAAGAGCCTGGGCGAGTTCAAGCGCGCCTCCGAAGACTTCAAGCGTACGTGGGAGAAAGAGGTCGAGATGGAGAAGCTTGAAGAAGAGGGACGCCTGGCCCGTGCCATGCTGCAAGACGACCACTCCATCCTGGGCGACGCGAACGAAAGAAGGGGCGCTTTGGATGCTGCCACTGAAAACGGCGTGGCGATTGAAGACGACCCGGTTCAACTAGCGCCGCTTCAGCCGACCGTCGCGCGTTCATCTTCCAGCGATGCGGAGGAGCAACAGGCTGCGGCGCTCGCGCCCGAAACTCAGGCGGCACCGGAAGCTTCCGGCAAGCGCGACTGGCTCTGAAACTTCAAAGCGGCTTTGACCGATCGGACTCACGAACACTTTTTTTTAGACTGTCAGGATGGCTACACTTTTAGACGCAAGATCGAAGAAGCGCAAGGATGATGAGCTTGGCGGGCAGATGTCTTTCCTTGAGCATCTGGACGAACTCAGAAGCCGCTTGATTCGCTCCTTCCTCTTCGTCTTCGTGGCTTTCCTAGTCTGCTGGTTCTTCTCCGACCGCGTCTACAATTTTCTGGCAATCCCGGTTCAACGCGCCCTGGCCGAAGCGCAACGCCGCGAGCTTCCCATAGGCGGACTCACTGGCAAAGAGATGATTCTCCCGCTCAACTCGCTGAAGGAAGGCGATACGGGCCGCTACGTCTTTGCCGAGACGACCAAGATAGGCGCGAGCGTCATCCCCGTGGGCACATCCGTTCAGGCGCGCGTGGCGATTGACTCGCAGGGGCGCATGGGCGTCTTTACGGACGAGCCGCTTTACGCAGGGAACACCATCATCCCGAAGGGAGTAAGGCTTCCGCTCGATTTCTCTGCCAAGCCGGACGCGATGGCGGGCATTGACGACAAGCTGATTGTGACGACCGCTATGGAGCCTTTTTCGCTCTACGTCAAGGTCTCTCTGTACGCGGCGCTCTGTCTGTCCGTGCCCTTCCTGCTCTGGCAAATCTGGGCCTTCGTAAGCCCCGGCCTCTACCCGCATGAAAGAGTCTACGTCTACCCGTTCATCATCCTTTCGTCCATCTCTTTCATCATCGGCGCAGCCTTCGCCTATTACGTCATCTTTCCCCCGGCTGCCAAGTACCTGCTCGGCCTCGGACAAGACTTTCGGCTGCTCCTGAAGGCGGACGACTATTTCGACTTCATTATTCTGGTTATGCTGGCGATGGGCGTGGTCTTTCAGATGCCAGCCATCACCTACGTTCTGGCACGCATAGGAATCGTCTCTGCGCGCTTTCTGCTGCGCGTCTGGAAGACGGCGCTGATTGTCATACTGATTGCGGCGGCCATCTTATCGCCCACCAACGACATCCCCAACATGCTGCTTTTCGCAGCCCCCATGATAGTCCTCTACGTAGTCTCAATTCTGGTCGCCTGGATATTCGGCAAAGCGCGGACGAAGGAAGCAAAATAAAAGGGGTTGCCGGAGAAAGAAAATCAGGCTCGCCTTCTTTCCCCCCGGCACCCGCTTTTGTCCTGTTTTCGGGCAACTTTGAAGCCCTTCGCGGCATCTTGACTCTGTTGCGGGCGAACCTTAAAATTCCAGTTCACTGGAAGTCCGACAAGAGCCGGTGCTCCCCGGCCCTTTGTAAGTGAAGCCCTTGAGTTGTTTCCTAAAATTTCGGTCAAAAGCTGAAAAGAAATCCTGCTCCCGGATTGCGCCTGTCTGAAAGTGCGTGTGCGGGGTTCGGAAATTTCCCCGTTGAATTACACAGGAGTTATTAAAGTTTATGTCACACCACAAGTTGATGTGCCGTCTGACCCTCTCTATTCTGGCGCTGGCAATCCTAAGCCCCGTCGCTCTGGCCCAAAAGGACAAGAACAAAGGGCAAAGCCAGGATCCTACGCAGCGCGAGCGCAACGTCAAGCCTGAATTGAAGAAAGTCTACAAGGACTGGCTCGACAAAGATGTCACCTACATCATCACGGATGACGAGCGCAAAGCCTTTAAGAAGTTGCAGACCGACGAAGAGCGCGAGGCATTCATAGAAGAGTTCTGGCGCAGGCGCGACCCAGACCCGGACACGGAAGAGAACGAGTACCGCGAAGAGTATTACGAGCGCATAGCCTACGCCAACGAGCACTTTGCCGCAGGCATCCCCGGCTGGAAGTCCGACCGTGGACGCATCTACATCATGTACGGCCCGCCGAACGAGCGCGAGACGCACCCCATGGGCGGAGGCTATGAGCGCATGCCCTGGGAAGGCGGCGGGCAGACGACGACTTACCCGTTCGAGCGCTGGTTCTATCGCTACCTTCCGGGCGTAGGCTCGGGCATTGAGCTTGAGTTCGTTGACCCCACGGGCACGGGCGAGTACCGCCTGACGACTAACCCGAACGACAAGGACGCGCTGCTTTATGTTCCGGGCGCGGGACAGACGCTCGCGGAGCAACTCGGACTTGAAACCCGCGCAGACCGCATAGGCGGCTTCAACACCAGCAACTACGCACGCGCGCAGGACAATCCTTTCTCAAGGCTGGTTCTCCTTGCAGACCTCAACCGCCCGCCGCAGGTTAAGTTCTCGGATTTGGCCGAAGCGGTCAATCGCGGCGTGGTCGAAGAGAACCCGCTCAACTTCGACGTGCGTATAGATTTCTTCCGCCAGTCGGACGAGCGCGTCATCACAGCCGTCACCATACAGACGGAGAACAAGGACTTGTCCTTCGTTGACAAGGGCGGTCTTCAGGAAGCGCGCATCAATATCTTCGGCAAGATAACAGCCGTTTCGGGTCGCCGCGTCGGCATCTTTGAAGACCCAGTCATCACGCAGGCCACGACCTCTGAGCTAACGGACGCCAAAGACCGCAAGAGCGCTTACCAGAAAGCAATCGCGCTTGCGCCCGGAACCTACAAGGTAGATGTCATTGTGCGCGACGTAACATCGGGCGCAACCGGCATACGCCACGTAGGCTTCAGCGTTCCTAAATATGACCCTGCGAAGCTTTCGACCTCGACGCTCGTGCTGGCGGCTCGTCTGCAAAGCCTCAACAACCAGCCCGCCGTCGGCCAGTTCGTCATAGGCAACGTCAAGGTCATACCGAACGTCTCCGGCACCTACAGGCGCGGGCAGGACGTGGGCATCTACATGCAGATTTACAACGCCGGAATTGACCAGACGACCCTGCGCCCGTCCGTGGACGTAGAGTACGTGCTGATGAAGGACGGCAAGGA
The DNA here is from genome assembly GCA_014534425.1 of Pyrinomonadaceae bacterium. GTDB lineage: Bacteria > Acidobacteriota > Blastocatellia > Pyrinomonadales > Pyrinomonadaceae > JACVRN01. Next base: position 92,503 of record JACVRN010000003.1, on the reverse strand, counting down.
AGTCGGCAAGCAGGCAGAGGACTGGAGCGGTCTCTCCGACGCAGGCCAGCGCCTGACGCTTGCGCGCCTGATTCCCACGGGCGGCCTCGCGCTCGGAGAGTACGAGGTAATGGTTCGCGTGCGCGACCGCGTCTCCGGCCAAACCCTCTCGCCCACGGCCAAGTTCACGCTCACGGAGTAAGAACAGGACGGTTAGAAAATAAGAGAAGAGAAAGAAGCAGGGCCAGCGAGATTAGCTGGCCCTGCTTCTTTCTCTCTGATTAAAAGAGCCTGCCCGTGCTCTTGATACTAGTAGTGCCCGGCTCGCGCTCACCTCGACGCAGCGCGTTGACCAGGAGATGCGCGCGGCGTGTCGGCTCAGGCTGGCGATAGCCGCCGTCCGAGCGGAGCGTCAAATCAATCGCGCCTTTGAAGTCAATCAGGTGTCCCGGCGAAACGAAAACCGGCTGCACGTTCCGCTTAGTCCTCACGGCTGCGCCCACCACTTCACCTTTATCAACCATCTCAGACCACGCGCCGCGCTCAGCAGCAGGCTCTTCATATTTTCCGACCAGCACGGACTTGGCGCAGCCAAGCGTCGGGCGTTCTATCAATAGACCAACGTGGCACGCAATGCCGACTCTGCGCGGATGAGCGAGTCCCTGTCCGTCGAGCATCAGCGCGTCCGGCTCCGTCTTCAACTGCGCCCAGGCTTCCAGCACCGAAGGCGTCTCGCGGAACGAGAGCAAACCTGGAACGTAAGGGAAGCGCGTTTCGCTTATGACGCCCGACTCTTCTATCACTTCCAACTCAGGAAAGCTCAGCACGACTATGCCCGCGTACACGGTCGGCTCGAACTTATTGAAAGAGATGTCCGCGCCCGCGATTGTCTTAATCTCGCGGGCAAGCGGTGTAATCCTCACCTGCTCGCGCAAGCGCTTCTGGAGTTCCACGGCCTCGCGCGGCGTCTGCTCCCAATCATGCAGTTGTTTGAACTGTGCCATCTTTTTGAGTTCCAACCGTCTCTTCTGTGAAATCTATTCTTTCGCTTGCGCCGATTTCTGCGCCTTGACGAATGATGGAGTGTACGCGCCAGCGCTCGTCGTCTCTGCGCGGAAAGTCCGTGCGGTAGTGTGCGCCGCGAGACTCTGTGCGCCAAAGGGCGGCGCGTGCAATCAGCGTTGCGACCGTCAGGAAGTTTCTGGAAGAGGGACGAAGCGGCGCGCGTGCAATCTGTTCAAACTCCCAGAGGGCGCGAGCTATGGATTGACGGCTGCGAAGGATGCCTACGCGCTCCCACATGAGACGCTTGACGCGCTTGCGTACGGCCAGCGCAATCTCTCCCAGACCTCGACCATGCGGCTCTACGTCTCTCTCATCTTCCACGGTATCATTCTTCAAAACGCGCGCACGCTCGTTCGCGCAATCAAGCGCGGCTCGGCGGCCCGCGCGTGCGCCGAAGACCAAGCCTTCCAGAAGAGAGTTCGAAGCCAGCCGATTAGCGCCGTGAACGCCCGTGCAGGAGACTTCGCCCGCAGCGTAAAGACCCGCGAGCGTGGTGCGGCCTTCGAGGTCTGTGCGAACGCCGCCCATAGAATAGTGCGCGGCGGGCGAAACCGGCAGCAGGTCTCTTGTTAAGTCCAGGCCGTAATACATGCAGGTGTCGTAAATCTTCGGGAAGCGGTGCCTGACAAACGAGGGTGCAAGCGCGGTCATGTCCAGATAAACCGTGCGTGTGCTTGTGCGCTCCATCTCCGCCACAATTGAGCGGCTGACCACGTCGCGGGGCGCTAATTCTGCGCGCTCATGATAACGCGGCATGAATCGCTCGCCCCGCGCGTTTCTCAACACCCCGCCTTCGCCGCGCATCGCTTCGGAGAGAAGAAAGCGCGGCGCGTCTTTAAGATTAAGCGCGGTCGGATGAAACTGAACGAACTCCATGTCGGCCAACTCCGCGCCCGCACTGTAAGCCATAGCCATCCCGTCGCCCGTCGCAACTTCCGGGTTGGTCGTGTGCAGAAAGACCTGTCCCGCTCCGCCCGAAGCCAGCACGACCGCACGCGCCCACAACTCTCTGGGCGCACGCACCAACGGGTCAAGATAGCGCACGCCCGAACATTTTCCGTCCACGGCAATCAGGCTCTCTACGCCCGCGTGCGCGACAAAAGCAATCTCTCTCTCTCTTCGCGCACGCGCAATAAGGGAGCGCACAATCTCGTGGCCCGTAGAATCGCCGTGAGCGTGAAGGATGCGTCGGCGCGAGTGCGCCGCCTCCTGCGTGAAGACAAGGCGTCCGGCTTCGCGGTCGAACTCTGTGCCCCAGTCAATCAACTCCTGAATCAGGCGCGGGCCGTCTTCGACCATCACGCGCACGGCATCACGATCGCAGAGTCCAGCGCCAGCCTGGAGCGTGTCCTCTTCATGAAGCGCGACCTCATCCTCTTCGGAGAGCGCCACGGCAATGCCGCCCTGCGCGTACTCCGTGTTGGACTCGCTGGTGCGGTCTTTGGTCAGGACAGTGACGCGAGCGCCTACGCGCGCCAACTCGATGGCTGCGCGCAAGCCCGCTATGCCGCTCCCCACGACTATGAAATCTGTTTCAAGCGCCATTTGTTTTGAGAGATTTTAACAACGTGCTGAGGAAGAAGGCAAAAGGTAAAAGTAAAACTACTGCTTTTGCTTTTGCTGTCCTCTCGCGCTAGAATTAGCCATCAGTTTTCCCCTGACAGAATTAAGTTAAAAACCAAGAAGAGAAAGAGCGCGCCTTCAAATTCTAGGGATGCACGCGCTCCATTCTTCATCATCTAGCCTTGTGCGCCTATCTCTTCCCCTCGTTCAGCGCGCTTTGGCTTTATGGAGGAAAGAGCGTCATGAGAATTAAAAATCTGGCGGCACTGGTGCTTGCCATTTCTATGTTTTCTCCAACCCTGATCCTCGCGCAGAAGAACGCGCCTGAGAACACAGGACAGACAACGCAGAGAGATACTACGGTGCTTCCGCCAATCAATTACACTGAATTCACTTTAGCGAACGGCCTGCGCGTCATCTTTCACGAAGACCACTCGACGCCGATTGTCGCCGTCAACGTCTGGTATCACGTAGGCTCCAAGAACGAAGTGCCGGGCCGCACGGGCTTCGCGCACCTCTTCGAGCACATGATGTTTCAGGGGTCGCTTCATCACGACGACGATTACTTCGTGCCGCTTCACGAAGCGGGCGGAAACCTGAACGGCTCTACGAACACGGATCGCACGAACTACTGGGAAGTAGTCCCGTCTAACTTTCTTGAGCTTGCGCTGTGGCTTGAGTCAGACCGCATGGGCTACCTGCTAGATGCCTTGACGGAAGAGAAGCTGGCGAACCAGCGCGACGTGGTGAAGAACGAGAAGCGCCAGAACTATGACAATCGCCCGTACGGTCTTGTCGGCGCGAAGATTGCCGAGACCATCTATCCGAAGAATCACCCGTACCACTGGCTGACCATAGGCTCGCTGGATGATTTGACGGCAGCCTCGCGCGAAGACGTGTCGGACTTCTTCCGTCGCTTCTACACGCCCAACAACGCGAGCCTCGTCGTCGCCGGAGACATCAATCCGAAAGAGGCACGGGCGCTCGTTGAAAAATATTTCGGCCCCATCAAGCGCGGCCCTGAAGTCAAAGCTTTGAACGTTCAACAGCCCGTGATTGAAAAAGAGATTCGCATGACGATGGACGACCGCGTTTCTCTGCCGCGCATTTACACGACCTGGTTCAGCGTCCCGCAGTGGGCAAAGGACGACGCGGCTCTGGATACGCTCGGCACAATCCTGACGGGCGGCAAAGGCTCTCGCCTCTATCGCTCGCTAGTCTACGAGCGACAGATAGCGCAGGACGTTTCGGCCTTCAACAACTCGCGCGAGCTTGCAGGACAGTTTCAGATTACTGCGACCTTGAAGCAGCCGGGCAGGACTGCGGAAGAGCGCGCGGCGAAGCTTAAAGAGTTGGAAGACGCCATCAACGCCGAGCTTGAGAAGCTGAAAACGGAGCCGCCGACTGCTGAAGAGATGGAGCGCGCCTACAATGCGCGAGAGGCTTCTTTTATCTACGGCCTGCAAACCGTGGGCGGCTTCGGCGGAAAGTCCGACCAGTTGAACATGTACGCGACCTTCCTGAAAGACCCCGGCTACTTTCAGAAAGACCTTGACCGCTATCGTCAGGTGACTGCGGCGGACGTTACCCGTGTGGCAAAGACTTATCTGAACGACCGTAAACTTGTGCTGACGGTGATGCCGCGCCCGCGTGGAGCCACCACGGGACAGCCCGTGCCTGAAGGGCCGGGAGCGGCCATAGCTTCGCCCGCGCAGCAGACGGCGGGCGCGCAAACGGGCGCAACTGCCACGACGGCTCAGCAGAGCGGCGCTGGAGCGCGTCCCGTGCAGCCTTCTACTTCCACGACCACACCGCAGCAAGGCGGAGACAAACCGGCGGGCGCGCAGGCTCAGACGCGCTCAGAGGCTTCGGCCACGCAACCCGCAGGCGCTACGCCTCCGGCAACGCAGGCGCAGGGCGGCAAGGGCAAGCCTAAGCCCAAAGATCAATCCGCGCTCGGCGGGCTTTACGTTCAGCCCAAGCCCAAGCCTGACCCCGTGTTCAAGCTTCCCGCCATACAACGGCGCAAGCTCTCCAACGGCCTGGAAGTCGTGCTGGTGGAGCAGCACGAGTTGCCCGTGGTCAGCATGAACATGGTCATGAAGACAGGCGCGGCGGCAGACCCGCAGGACAAAGCCGGATTAGCGAGTTTGACGGCAGCGCTTCTGGACGAAGGCACGAAGACGCGAGACGCGCTTCAGATTTCCAACGAGCTTGCGGCCATAGGTGCTCGTCTGGGAACCGGAGCCGACTGGGATTTGACCGGCGTCAGTCTCCTTTCGCTCAAGCGGCACCTGTCGAAAGCGCTGAGCATCTACGCCGACGTTATCACCAACGCATCTTTCCCTGAAAAGGAGCTTCAGCTACAACGCGCATCACGCCTCGCGCAACTCTTGCAGCGCAGAGACGACGCCAACGCGATAGCCAGTGTCGTCTACGCATCGCTCATTTACGGTCGCAACCATCCGTACGGCCATCCGTCCATAGGCGACGAGGCTTCCGTCAAAGCCATCACCAACGATGACGTGAAGCGCTTTTACGAGACTTACTATCGCCCGAACAACGCGGCCATCATCGTCACGGGCGACGTGACCATGAACGAGATAGTGCCGCAGCTTGAAAAGGCTTTCGCTAGCTGGAAGCCGGGCGAAGTGCCTGCGGTCAACATCCAGTCGCCGCCGGGCCGCGAACGCGCTGGCATCTATCTCGTGGACAAACCCGGCGCGGCGCAGAGCGTCATCACCATAGGACAGGTGGGCCAGCCCAGGACGACGCCCGACTTCTTCCCGCTTCTGGTTTTGAACACGCTGCTCGGCGGGCAGTTCACTTCCCGCGTCAACATGAACCTGCGTGAAGACAAGGGCTACACCTACGGGGCGCGCACGGCCTTTGATTATCGTCGCGGCGCTGGGCCGTTCATGGCTACGGCGGGCGTGCAGACGGCTGTGACGAAAGAGTCCGTGGTAGAGTTCATGAAGGAACTGAACGGCGTGCGCGGCGGGCGTCCCGTAGACGCCAAAGAGTTGGAGTTCGCCAAGCAGGCCATCATTCGAGGCTTCCCGCGAGGCTTCGAGACGCCGGAGCAGATTTCCAGCCGACTCACCGATGTTGTGCTTTACGGCTTGCCGGACGACTACTTCAACAACTACATCGCGCGCGTTCGCGCAGTCACGCTCCAAGACGTGAACCGTGCGGCCACGAAGTATCTTGACCCGTCACGCATGGCAATCCTTGTGGTCGGAGACCGCCGCGTCATAGAGCCTGGCCTGCGCTCGCTCACGGACGTTGCACAGACCATCACGCTTCTGGACGCCGAAGGCCGCACGACCTCGACGAGCGGAGAGGCACAAAGCGGCGGTGGAGGAGGAAACAGATAAGAAATTAACAGGATGGACAGGATAAAAAGAGAAAGATTGCTTCTTTATCCTGTCCATCCTGTTAATTTTTAGTAAAAATTTAGAACATGTTCTCGTAGTGGCGTGCGTCGCGCTGGCGCGGGCGGTAGTCGTCCCAGTTCGTCTGTGCGCCTGAGTTCCAGCGACGCCGCCGCATCTCGTCGCGGCCTATGACTTTAAAGAAGAGCGAGAGCGGGACGAAGATTAGAAAATAGAAGAGGCCCATGATAATGCGCGTGTTGATTGCTCCGAGCACGCGCGCAAACGCCATCCACACTCTCTCAATCGGCTCAAGCAGCTTGGGCGCAACCAGCGCGAACACTAAAAAGAACGCTGCCAGGCCGCCCGTAACCATAACGACCGTCATGCGCTGCTTGTAAAGAAAGACGAGCGCGAAGATGGTGAAGGCCACGGCCATCGTGAAGCCGAATTTTCTGCCATTCTGTTTGTAGCCTGACATATCTCTTTAATCCAGTTCGAACTCCCGCCGCCAGTCGCCCTTCTCTTCCAGCGCCTTTTGCTCGCGCTTGTCGAGGATAAAGTTTTCCAGCACCAAGTAGTCCATCTCGGTTCGCATGAAGCAGCGATAGGCGTCTTCGGGCGTGCAGACAATCGGCTCGCCCCTCACGTTGAATGAAGTGTTGACGATGACGGGACAACCCGTCTGCTCGTAAAAGGCGTTGATGATGTCGTAGTAGAGCGGGTTCATCTCGCGCCTGACGGTCTGTATGCGCGCGGAGTAATCAACGTGCGTGACGGCTGGAATCGTGGAGCGAGGGACTTTCAGCTTCTCTATCCCGTGCAGGTTCTCCGCGCCCGCAGGCTCAGGCACGCGATGCTCGTCGCGGACTTTTGCGACCAGCAGCATGTAAGGGCTGTCCGTCTCAAGCTCGAAATAATCCGAGACGCGCTCGCGCAGGACTGAAGGAGCGAAAGGACGAAAGGATTCGCGGTACTTTATCTTGAGGTTCATCACGGACTGCATGCGCGGGCTTCTGGCATCACCTATGATGCTACGCGAACCCAGGGCGCGCGGGCCAAACTCCATGCGCCCCTGCATGAGACCTACGACTCTTTCTTCGGCTATCAAGTTTGCTACGCGCGCGGGCAACTTCTCTCGTTCGACGCGCTCGTGCGGGATGTTTCGCTCACGTAGAAAAGCCTCTATCTCGGCTTCACTGAAACGCGGCCCCAAAAGCGTTCCCTTCATCCTATCCCAGTAATGCTCGCCGCCTCCGTCATCATTTACGAGATGGCCGTTGCGCTCGCCTTCGAAGTAGCGGTGATAGACGGCGAAGGCCACGCCCAGAGCGCCGCCCGCATCGCCAGCCGCAGGCTGAATCCACAAACGCTTGAACGGCCCTTCGCGCAGAAGCCTTCCGTTAGCCACGCAGTTCAGAGCAACGCCTCCGGCCATGCACAAGTTTTCCATGCCCGTCTCACGCTGTACGTGCCGCGCCATCTTGAGCACAACGTCTTCGACCACGACCTGAATGCTGCGCGCCAAATCCATCTCGCGCTGTGTGACGGGGCTTTCGGGTTTGCGCGTGGGGCCGAACAGCTTCTCGAAGCGATTGCCCGTCATGCGCGCGGCGTGATGCGGGAAGATGAAATAACGTAGGTTCAGATGTAGCGAGCCGTCATCGTGCACGTCCACAAGCTCTTTCAAGATAGTGTCAACGTACTTAGGCTCGCCGTAAGGCGCGAGTCCCATCAGCTTGTACTCGCCCGAATTGACCTTGAAGCCGGTGAACGCCGTGAAGGCTGAATAGAGAAGTCCTAGAGAGTGCGGGAACTTCATCTGCTTTAAGATTTCAAGCTCGCGGCCACGGCCCACGCCGTAGCTCGCGGTCGCCCACTCGCCCACGCCGTCCACGGTTAAGATGGCTGCTTCCTCGAAGGGCGAAGGATAAAAGGCGCTCGCCGCGTGCGATTCGTGGTGGTCTCCGAAGAGAAGCTTGCCCTTGTAGCCAAGCTCCTTGCGAATGAGTCCCTGTATGTTGAGCTTCTCTTTCAACCACGTAGGCATTCCCTTCAGATAGGAAGCGAACCCTATTGGCGCGTAAGCCAGATACGTTTCCATCAACCGCTCGAACTTGACCAAGGGCTTATCGTAAAAGGCCACGCAGTCAACATCGTCAATCCCTATTCCAGCCTCTTTCAGACAGTAAGCGACAGATTCGTGCGGGAAGCGGTGGTCGTGCTTGCGGCGCGTGAAGCGCTCTTCCTGAGCAGCCGCGACTATCTCGCCGTCGCGCACAAGGCACGCGGCAGAGTCGTGATAAAAAGCTGAGAGGCCGAGAATGGTCGTCATCTTAAATCAGGGAAAGTGTCTTGCCGGTCAGAACAGACTATAAACGAACGGGGCTATGGCCGAGCTTTCAGCCACAATGATGAGAGTCGTCAGCAAGACCAGCGTCACGCAGAGCGGAATCAGCCACCACTTCTTTTCCTGCTTCAGGAACGCGAATAGCTCGCGCAGTAAAGTCATGAATCCAGACATAAGCCAGAGATTATACGATAAACGGCTCGAAATCCTTAGCGGCCAGCCTGCATCTCGCAGACCTTCTCGGTCATGAGTTCTGCGGCCTGGGCGTGGCCTGCGGAGTTCCAGTGGCCGTTGCCTATGTCTTTGCCGAAGCCGTGCAGGAAGACTTTGTTGCGCTCCGCGTATTCGCGCATCATCGGCGCAATATCTAAAACTTCAATGCCCTGGGACTTGCAGAAATCCTCCACGCGGCGGTTCGGATAAGAGAGGTCTGTGACGCCTATCGAGCGCATGAAATTCTGGCGCGACTCTGCTATGGGCAGAGATTGCACGTCGTTATCAAGGACGATGACCACAAATTGCGCGCCGTGCTCTTTAACTTCACGGCTCATCTGCGCTATCAACCCTTCGGTCACGCGCCAGGCGTCCTGCCAAACGGGGGCCTGCGGCTCGTAGTAAACCCAGTGATTGATAAGCGTCGGCCTCTTAGGCGCGTTCGACTCGGACGGCTTCGACTGTTCATCTCGCGCCTCTCGGTTTCGCTCCTCCATTACCTGCCGCGCCCTGCGGGCTTCCATGTAAGTCTTGTAGACGAAGGCCGCGTGATGTATGGCCTGAAAGACGCGCACGCGGTCACGTATCCAGCGCCCCAGACGGTTCCACTTCGAATCGAGCTTCAAGTAGGTGCGCGAAGTGAGGAATGAATCGTCCAGCACAAGCTGGTCGTTCTTGTAAACGAAGTAGGGCATCTCCTCCGTGTCTTTGAGCGCGCGAGAGTTGTCCATGATGTCGTTGAAGGTGAGGAACGCCAGAAGCACTATGTCCGGCTGGTAATCCCAGACCTTATGACGCAGCGTTATCAACTCCTGAGCAGTCCCGTAACCTGAGACGCCGAAGTTAATCACCTCGATATTCTTTCCTGCGAACTGCGGACAGGCTTTCAGCTTGCGCTCCATCAACCACCAGAAGGTGTCTTCCTGCGGTACGTGCATGGCTTCGGAGAATGAATCTCCTAGAACGGCTATGCGAACGGTGTTGGGCGGCTTCTGTTTCGTGTGCTCGCGGTCGCGCAAGCCATCTGAGTTGATGCGAACGTAAGATTGACCTTCACGCGTGTACCAGCCCTGAACGCCCGGTCGAAGCGAATAGCCCGTGTACTGGTCGGGCATGTACCAGATTGGATAGGTGTAGCCTATGATTCGCAGGGCTATCTCCATGATGAGGAGTCCAAAGAAAAGCCCTATAAAGATAAGCAGCAGTTTTTTCTTCCAGTTTAACTTCGCTCTTTTATCACCCGGTTCTTTCTGCATATCATTAACAATCCTAACTGATTAACTAATTTGACGGAAAGCTGCGAAGGCGATAATTTCCAGTTGCCAAAAAGTAAAAGAGCGACGAGTGCAGACACTCATCGCTCCTGAAGTACCCTATACTCGGAGTCCACCCAAAGTAAAGGTCTTCACCTGTATAGACGTTTCGCAGTGGATAAATGGTTACATTTTTTTCCTAAGAGGATTGAGGCGGCCTAAGGCTACGGTTTTTTGTGCAGGCACGCTTTAGGTTTTCGGATAATTATCGGAAAAGCTGAAGCCCCGTTCTTATACCTACCGACCGGTAGTTCAGTTAAGCTCAAAGATATAAAGATTTAACTCTTTTCCCGGACAATGGTACGAATATTGCAATTTTGTTTTTCTCCTCAAGCCTGGTTTTCCTAGCACAGCCTAATTTTTTTACACGTTTCGTTTGCTTGAAGGGAGTTCTCACATAGTTTTCTTCAATTCAAAGTTCGTAGGATGAAGTTTCTTGTATAAAGGAGTCCACCATGAAAAGAATCCTATGGGCGATGCTGGCGCTTTGTGCGCTTGTCTTGCCTGTCTTCGCCCAATCCAACACGGGCCGCCTGGTCGGCACCGTCTCCGATCCTTCGGGAATAATTCCCGGAGCCACCGTTGTAGTCAAAGATAACAAAACGGGTAAAGAGAGGACGTTCGTCGCCACAGACGACGGAACCTTTACCGTCCCGCAGCTAGAAGTCGGCAGTTACACCGTCACCATCACGGTGCCGGGTCATAAGACCTTTACCGTGACCGACGTTAAGATTGATGTCGGCAAAGACTATTCGCTCAACGCGACGCTGGAAGTCGGGAACATCGCCGAGAACGTGACGGTCGTTGGCGGAGCCGACGTTATCAACTCGACCGACGGTCAATTGAGCAACACCGTCGGCCAGCGTCAGATTCTTGAGTTGCCACTCAACGGTCGCAACCCGCTCGGCCTGCTCGTTTTGCAACCGGGCGTCGCATCTAACGGCGCGACCAGCAGCTCTGTAAACGGACAAAGGTCTGCCGGGACGAGCATCTCGCGCGATGGCATCAACATTAATGACAACTACATTCGCGCCAACGCTTCGGACTTCGCGCCCGAGCGTCCTTCAGTTGACGACACAGAGCAGTTCACCATCACGACGCAGAACGCGGGTGCCGAAAAAGGCTACGGCGCGTCGCAGATTGAGGTGGTGACGCCGCGCGGCCAGAACGATTTCCACGGCGCGATCTGGGAGTACAACCGCAACTCGAAATTCTCCGCCAACACCTTCTTCAACAACGCATCCGGCAACTTCGCCCCCAATGACCCGCAGGTCTTGAGCGGGGCGCAGAGGGCCGGGGCGGAAAAGAACCCGCGCACATTCCTGAACCGTAATCAGTATGGTGCCAAAGCGAGCGGCCCTGTTTGGAAGAACAAGGTCTTCTTCTTCGGCTACGTGGAATTCCTGCGTACGCGCCAGGCCAGGGCGAAGACGAACACAATCCTGCTGCCGAACGCACGTCAGGGAATCTTTACTTACGTTGACAACTCAGGCACGACGCGCACCATTAATCTCTTTACGCTCCCGCCCGCCGTCACCAACGGCATCACGGGCATCAACCCGACTATCCAGAGCCGCATCCTGGCGAACATCCCTACAGCCGGAAACATCACGACCGTAGGCGACCAGCTCAACACGACCGGCTATCTTTTCAACCAGGTCAATAACCGCGACCGCAACGGCTACACGATGCGCTTCGACTATGACATGAGCACGCGCAACACCTTCAACTTCGCGTGGTCGCATAAGAAGGACACGAACCTGCGCGCCGACACGGAGGGCAGCACGACGGCAGCCGCCAACGGAAGCGGCGGTTACGCCACCGTCCCCGGCATCACGCAGATTTCCGACAACAGGTTCATGGCGACCTCCTGGCGCTTTACGCCCACGGCCAGTTTGACGAACGAGTTGCGCGGCGGCTTCCTCAGGAGCGATGTTCCCTTTAACCGTAACATCCCTGAGCCGGCTTTCTTCATCAACGTCGGCACGTTCGTCACCAACCCTGAGACTAACTTCCAGACTCAGGGGCGTAGCTCGAACACCTACAACATTCAGGATAACGCCGAGTACGTCTGGGGCAACCACTCTTTCCGCTTTGGCGGGCAGGGGCAGTTCTTCCGCATCGTCTCCTTCGGCCCACCCTCGTACGCAAACTCGACCATCCCGACTTACGCCATAGGGACGAGCAGCACTTCACCGCAGTTGACGGCGGCGAATTTTCCCGGCGGCATTAGCTCGACGCAGCTTAACAACGCCAACTCGCTGTTCGCCTTACTCGCGGGCATCGTAGGCAGCGACCGTCAGACTTTCAACGCCGCCAGCACGACCTCTGGCTTCCTGCCGAATCAGCAGTTCGTGCAGGGCTTCAATTTTGAGAACTACAGCTTCTACTTTTCAGACCAGTGGCGCTTTACGCCGCGCCTGAGTCTTAATCTGGGCGTGCGTTACGAGTTGTACACGGCGGTCAGAGAGCCTAACGGCTTCGCCCTGGAGCCTGTAATTCCCGCCGGCACAGACCCGGCCACAGCCCTGCTTGACCCGAACGGCACGGTCAATTTCATAGGCAACAACGGCGGCAGCAAGCAGTTCTTCAAGAGCGACAAGAATAACTTCGCGCCCGTGGTGAGCTTCGCCTGGTCGCCGCAGTTCAAGAATAAACTTTTGAACTCTGTCTTTCCGGGCGAGGGTCGCACGGTGATTCGCGGCGGCTTCCGCATGAGCTATATCAACGATGAGTTCGTGCGCGTCGCAGAGAACGCCAACTCAGGCAACGCCGGTCTACAGTCCGAGGTCATCAACTCCAGCTTGAACGGGCGCATCAATGCCCCGCCGACGATTACCGCGCCCACCTTCCAGATACCGCGCAACTTTGCTACGGGCAACGCACAGGCGAGCAACTTCGGTACAGTCTTCGGTATCAACCCGAACCTGCAAGCCGGACGCACCAACGAGTTCAATTTCGGCATTCAGCGCGAGTTGGGCTTTCAGACAGCGCTTGAGGTTCGCTACGTGAGCGGCTGGAGCAACAACTTGGTTCGTGGATTGGACATCAACGAGCTAAACATCTTCGACAACGGCTTCCTCGCAGAGTTCCTGCGCGCCCGTTCTAACCTAATCAACACGGGCAATATTTTCTGCACTGCCGGAACAGCAGGATGCCAGGCGTTGACTATCTTCGGACAGGCGGCTGGCTCTACCATCAGGGTTGGCACTTCCGCTTCAACTCCTACCGGAGCCATCAGCCTGACGACCCTGACCAACAACCTGAACGCAGGCACACCGGCCGACCTCGCTCTTTCAATCATTCAGAACGGCGCGCGTGGTACTTTCCGCTTCCGTCCTAATGAGAATGCGGGTGCCATAGACCTCATAGGGAACTCCGGTAAATATCGTTACAACGGCCTTCAGGTAGAGTTGCGCCGACGCTTCTCGCAAGGGCTGTATTTCCAGGCCAACTACACTTTCCAGAAGACGCTGACGAACGCTTCCGGCGTCGGACAGACGAAGTTCGAGCCGAACCTGAGCAATAGATTCCCAGACCTTGAATACGCGCGGGCCGACTACGACCAAACGCACGTCTTCAACTTCAATGGAATTTATGAACTGCCGTTCGGTCGCGGCAAGCGCTTCTTCTCCGATGCAGGCTCACTGCTGGATCGCATCATAGGCGGCTGGCAAGTGACCTCCATCGTTCAAATCACCACCGGCGCTCCGCTCACGCTGACGGACGTGCGCGGCTCGCTCAATCGCAACGGTCGCGCGGGCCGTCAGACGCCCGTGACTAACTTGACTAAGGGTCAGGTGAAAGACCTGTTCGGCATCTACCGTACGCCCTGCGGCGTTTACTTCATCAACCCGGTGGTGCTCAACATCAACCAGAACTCTCTGAACGCGGGCATCTGCTCCGGCGCAGCCTTCGGCACCGGACGCGGAAGCGAAGGGTTCGGCACGACTCCCTTCAACAACCAGGTCTTCTTCAATGCAGGGCCGGGACAGACAGGTAATCTGGAGCGCGCCTTTATTAACGGGCCTATGTACCTGAACTGGGATGCGTCGCTCATCAAGAACATACGCATCACGGAGCGCGTACGGTTCCAGTTGCGCGCAGAGGCTTTCAACGTCTTGAACCGTTCGAACTTCTTCCTGGGTAATACGTCCAGCATTAACAGCGCAAGCTTCGGGAAGATTACCTCGACCTTCGATCCTCGTATCATTCAGTTCGCCGGTCGCGTAGAGTTTTAGCGATTAAGCTCGAACTGAATCCCATACTTAAGGGCGCTGCTTCTTTGTCAAGAAGAAGCAGCGCCCCTTTTTATGTACAGATATATCGCCCTGATGGGGCGCGCGGCTTACTTCACTATCTCAAAATCAATCCACTGTGTCGCCAGTTGATACTTGGTCTTGCCAAGGGAGTCTATGACTATGATTTGCAGGACGTATTCGCCCGGCTCCATGTCGGAACTGAGTTGCAGGCCGCCCGCCATAGGGAGCCGTTTCATGTCAGGCTGGTTGCTGGTTGTGAGCGGCTGCATCTGCCCCGTGAAGATTTCCTTCCCGTCGCGGAAGAGCTTCATCTGGGTTTGCAGTAACGTCTGTCCGGCCTTGTTAACCTGCGCGTTGTAGATAACGTAGCCGTACTCCAGAATCATTCCGCGCCGGAACTTTCTGACGGCTGGCCCGGCTTGCGGGTTCGTGTCCGTTATCTCTTCTTCGCCTCTTTCGGATTGAACGCCGGGCGCGAGCGTGATGCCGGTGGAGCCTTTGTCCGTGGCGTTCGCTTTGGCGCGAGGGTCAACGCCTCTGACGGCGATGCCTGAAATCGCAAGGCGATTCTTTTTGATGTCGGGGACTTCTATGAACTGGCTGGCTGAGCCTACGCGCTCCGAAGCCGTGTCGCGCAGGGCAGTGCGTAGCTGGTAAGCCCCTGGCTTTTTAACCGGCACAGTGATGATGAAGACGAAGCCATTCTCAAGAGCGCGCTTGTAGGCGTCGCCGCGCACGCGAATGGTCTGAATACGGTCAACCTGGTCAACTACAGTCCCGTTATCTCCGAACGTAATGGCAGCCACGTCGAAGACGGCTTTGTGCCAGCCGTCGGCCTCTTCAGTGAAAGTGATGTCCTTAGCCGCTACGTGAAGCAGCGAGCGCATGTAGGAGCCTGCCTTCGGGTCGTTGCCGAAAAGAGAGGTGAGACGCAATTGGACTCCGCCGGAGGCGAAGGGCGAAGTGATAGCGCTCAGCAGTTGCTCCGGTCGAGTTTTGGGTTGCGGCGCAGCCTTTTCATTCGAGATGCCATAAAAACCGGAGCGCGAGCGAACCTGAAGCCCTGGCCGTTTGACCTTAATCTTAATGTCATGAAACTTCCTGCGCCCCGTGACCGGATCGAAAGTCGATTCGTCGGGCCTGTAGCCTATCAGGTAATAACCCTTCTGGTCGTTGAGCACCTGCTTGATGCCGTCCGTCAGGTCATTGTTCAGGGCTATGGAAAAGCCGCCGGTCTGTTTAGCCAGCAGGCTCATACCCACCAGCGAGTCAAAGAATGCGTTGCGGCGTCCCCTCAACAATCCTTCCAACTCATCCGGCCTTATGCCTGAGGTGTCGTCCGCAGCGTTCAGGCCGAAGGTAGGAAGCCCGCGCGCGTCCATAGTGTAGATGACGACCGAAGCGCGGTTCGCCATGTCAATCAAACGACGCATGGCATTTCCAATGCGGTCTGTGCGCGCTTCGTTGACCGAGGACTGCACGGGGATGCCGTCTGCTATCAAGAGGACGGATTTGCGGCCCGGAAGCTCTCGCATCCCGCGCACCACGTAATTGACAGCGCCGAGCGTGCCGACCGTGTACATCTCTTCGCGCAAGTCGTCTACGTCCGTGCCGTTGATAATGCCTGCGCCGCCGGGGCCTCCGAACGGAGTGCCGTCCGTGGCGGAAGGCGCGCGTCCCTGTAGGGGTGCGAAAGCGCCTATCAAGCCGTTGCCTCGAAAGCTGAACCTCACGCGGTCAATGGCCGCGTAGAGTTGCCGCCTGTCGGAAGTAAACTGCTGCAAGGCTCCCATGCCGCCCGCAGTGCGAATGATGGCTACGAGGTCGCCCGGCTGCATCTGCTCGTCCACGAATTTCTTGAGCGCTCGCCTGACAAAATGTGTGCTTTCAAATGAGAGGCTCAAATCATCTATGATGAGGGCTATGGTGCGTCGCACCTGCTCCGGCTTCAAGCGCACGGGCGGGACGGGCGGCGAGTTTTTATTGATGGGCGGGAGGGGCTTCAAAGCGCCGGATTCTCCCGTGGCGCTTTCCGTAGAGATGAATGAAAAGTTTGTTATCTTCTGCTCGCGGTTGTCTTCGTAAATTTCCATCTCTTCGGGCCGAAGGTCTGTGATAAGCCTTCCCTTCTTGTCCGTGACGACGGCATCGACCTGCACAAGGTTCGTGCTGATACGCACCACGTCGTCATCAGAGGTGGCGTCCTGTTTCTGTTGCGGCGGGTTAGTTCTTTGGGGCTGCTGCTGGGCCAGGGTTGTAGAGATAGTCGAGAACAGCATGATGGCTGCGAGTGAGCGGGTAAGCAATTTATTCACGGCGATAGCTCCAGAGGCTTAAGATATTGGAGGCGCAGAAAACAGGAAGAGAACCCGAAAAACAGAGACGGAGTATATCAGAATTAGCTCAGACCTTTTAAGGGTTGGCCGAAGGTGAACTCTACCATGTGGCCGTCCGGGTCACGAATGATAGTCCAGTAGCCGACGCTGCCGCCGGAATCCTGCGGCGCGTGAACCAGAATCCCGCGCGACGCAGCCTCTACGGCTATGCGGTCAACCTCCTCCCTCGAATCGCACTGAAAGCCGAAGTGGTCTAGACGATTCGTCACCTCGCCTTCCATCAGGACGAGCACGAAGGAAGGGTCTTCGCCCGCCCGAGGTTCATAACCGAGCCAGATTGTGCCGCCGCCTTCGCGCCTGCGGTCGCGCACAACACGGAGACCGCACACGCGTTGATAAAACTCCAGCGAGCGCTCGAACTCCGCGACCGTGATGGTGATGTGAGTCCAGCGAATCATCTACGGCTCCTGAAAGCTGTCAGGTTCGGCCTTTCTATCTTTGACGACCTCGAACTCGAAATACAACTCCTTGCCGCGAAAGATGAAGCTCAGGTATTGCTCCCAGAACTTTCGTGTGAAGCGAAGCGCGGCCCAGCGCTGGTCTAGGTTGACCAGGAATTGCAGCCCGAGTGCGCGCCACAAATTCAGAAGCGAGACGTGCATGCGGCGCGTCCTTAATTGAACGTCCGTGTAAAAGGGAAAGTTGCGGTGCCTTGGGTCTTCGAGAAAATAGTTGAAGGAGTAGCTGTTCAAATGATTCCTGTGCGTCGGGTCGTTGGGCCAGTCGGGATTGGAATAATGCGGCGTCAGGATTTTGATGCGCCCGCCCGGCTTCGTCACACGATAAAGCTCGGAGACGAAGGCCATCACGTCCGGCACATGCTCTATGACGTGATTGCCTATCACTTCGTCGAACTCGTCATCGGGGAACGGGTATGGCAGGTCGCCCAAGTCATGAATCACGTCGGCGTCTGTGCGCTCGTTCGAATCAAGCCCGATTGCGCCGGGCGTCTTGTTGCGCCCGCATCCTACGTCAAGAATCTTTCTGCCGCTCTTGTTAAGAGTCGCGCTTTCGTCCCCCGAAAGCTCTTTCGTTTTCGTAGTCAGCGCGCTCATTACTTTCCAGACAGTTAATCAATCTGCTTCGGCAATTTCAGTTCTCCCGTGGTGAGGTCTGGGCGCACGCGCGCCATCTCTTCCGGCGTAGTCGTTTGGCTTGGGCGCAGCTCTTCAAGCTCAGGCAGTTTCACTTCCTCCGCAGGCTGCCCATCTTCTCCCAACATCGCGCCCGCCTCTCCCTCTTTGGGCTTGAGCAGGTCTGCCACGAGTCCCTCGCTGCCTCGATGCTCAAGCCAGTGGCGATAGCTGACAGTGCCTATGGCTACGACCGGGATAGCCAGAAAGATTCCGGCAATGCCAGCGAGTTCCGCCCCCGCGAGGATGGAGAGGATGACGGCCAACGGATGCAGGTGAATGCCCTGCCCTATGATGCGCGGGTAGACGACGTAATCATGCACTATACGCAGCACGCCCAGAAAGAGCAGCACCAGGAGCGACTGGTTAAAGGAGTAGAAGCTGGCTATGAGCGCGGAGACGATGGCGATGGTGAGCGGCCCTACGAGCGGGATGAATTCCAGAAGCCCCGCGACTATGCCAAGGGCCAGCCAGTACGGCATGCCTATCAGGTAAAACCCTATCGAGCAGATAAGACCAATCAGCAAGCAGGCAGTGAGTTGCGCGCGTATGTAAGCGGCCAAGGTTGAATTAACATCTTGAAAGAACTCGTCGCCGCGCCATCGCCAGCGCCCGCGCGGCAACATCTGCAAGGCCGAGCGCCGAAAGCTGTCCGCGTCTTTGAGCAGAAAGAAGGCCAATATGGGAATCAGTATCAGCCACGGCAGGTAGGTCAAAGAGCTGAGAAGAATATTTCCCAAGCCCTCGGTCGTATAAGCTCCGGCTGTTTCTATGACGTGCGTGACGTTGCGGTTAATGGCTTCGCGCGCCGACTGAGGAATCCTGTAGCGCTCGTAAAAATCGTTCATGCTCTGCGCGCGGGCGCGGGCCGAAGTGAAATATCCGGGCGCGTTCTTGGCGAACTGCGTCAACTGATTGCCAAGGCCCGGCAGCAGGAAATAGAGGGCCAATGCTATGGAGCCGAAGATGCCGACGTAAACGGCGGCGATTGCCAAGGGGCGCGGCATGATGTGCTCGCGCCCGCGTAAACGAAAAGGGCGGCGCACGACTTCGACCAGAGGCGCTATCAGATAGGCGAAGAAGATGGAGAGCACCACCAGCAGTATCACGCTCTCAAGCGCCTGAAAAGCCCACAGCAGGGCACGCGCCGCAAACCAGACCAAGATGGCCGTGAAAATCACACGCAGGATGAAACGCGTACGCATCCAGCCAACTTCGGTCGCCGTCACCGCAGCCGTCTCAGCCACCTCTTGCGTCTTCTTATCCATAAAACAGTTTTCAGTTTTCAGTAATCAGTTTTCAGTTAAAAGCAACAGGGTCACGGCTTAAAACTGAAAACTCAAAACTGAAAACTGTGTTTCAGTGCGTGGTCTCTTCAACCTCTTCTTCGTCGCCGTCCTCGCCTTCGTCCGTATCAGGATGAGAGACCTGCGGGGCGGCTGGCTCCCAGACGAGGCCGCGCCATTCGTCGGAGCCGTTGATGAGTTGAAGCGCCGCGAGCGGGTGCCCAGGGTTTCGCTCCAGCCTCAGGACTTCCGTTACGACGCTCAGCTTTTCGCCCTCTTCGCTCAAGACCCTAAGCTGCACGCGGCTGCCCACGTCGGGCAACTCTCGCTGCAAATGTATGAGCGCGCCTTCGGGGCCTACGTTCTCCGTAGTCCCCTCCGCCACGTAATGCGTGCCGTTTTCATCATCCCACTCTGCCCGCACCTCAAGCGAGGCCAGATAGCGAGGGCCAGTCCTATTCTCAAGTGTTATCTGCCGGGGCATACATACCTCCTGAAACAATACTGAGTAAAAGATTCCTTCTTCACTCAGTACTTCTTTTATTCCTCGTCCGCACGCAGTTTCTCCAAGACGGAAAAGTCTTCGAGTGTGGTTGTGTCGCCAGCGACCGAGCCGCTTGAGGCTATTTCGCGCAGGAGCCTTCGCATAATCTTGCCGGAGCGCGTCTTCGGCAGAGCGTCCGTAAAGCGTATCTCGTCGGGCCGCGCCAGAGCACCTATCTCCTTTGTGACGTGGCGGCGCAAGGTCTCCTTCAATTCGTCCGAAGACTTGTGCGAGCCTTCGAGCGTGACGAAGGCCACGATGGCAGAGCCTTTAATCTCGTCCGGCCTTGCCACGACAGCCGCTTCCGCCACCGCTTCATGCGAGACGAGCGCGCTCTCGACCTCCGCAGTCCCCAGGCGGTGCCCGCTCACATTTATCACATCATCAACGCGCCCCATGATCCAGAAATACCCGTCCTGGTCTCGGCGCGCTCCGTCGCCCGCGAAATAGACGCCGGGAATTTCAGACCAGTACTGCTTACGATAGCGCTCGTCGTCTCCCCAGATGGTGCGAAGCATGGAGGGCCAGGGGCGCTTGATGACTAGATAGCCGCCTTCGCCTTCGCCGACGGGCTGGCCCGCTCGTGTCATCACGTCAACCTCTATTCCGGGCAGAGGCCGCGTAGCAGAGCCGGGCTTGGCGGGTGTAGCGCCCGGCAGAGGGCTTATCATAATCGCGCCCGTCTCCGTCTGCCACCAGGTATCTACGATGGGGCAGCGAGCCTTGCCTATAATCTCCCTGTACCACATCCAGGCTTCAGGGTTGATAGGCTCTCCGACCGTGCCTAGCAAGCGCAGAGAAGAGAGGTCGTGACGAAGCGGCCAGTGCTCGCCCCACTTGATGAAGGCGCGTATGGCTGTCGGCGCTGTGTAGAAGATGCTGACGCGGTGGCGCTCTATAATGTCCCAGAACCTGTCGGCTTCAGGATAATTCGGCGCGCCCTCGTACATCAACGCAGTCGCGCCGTTTGAAAGCGGGCCGTAGACCACGTAAGAGTGTCCCGTCACCCAGCCTATGTCAGCCGTGCACCAGTACAGGTCTTCGTCGCGCAGGTCGAATATCCACTTCGTAGTCAGATGCGTTTGAAGCAGGTAGCCTGCGGTCGTGTGCAGTATGCCTTTAGGTTTTCCGGTCGTGCCGGAGGTGTAAAGAATATATAGCGGGTGCTCGCTCTCAAGCTCTTCCGCAGGGCAGTTGGCGCTCACCGTCTCCATCAACTCGTGCCACCAGTAGTCGCGGCCCGCCTGCATGTTAATGCGCGTGCCCGTGCGGCGAACAACTATGCAGCCCTTAACGGAAGGCGTCTCTTTCAGCGCCTCGTCAACGGCGGGCTTGAGCTTTATCTCCGAGCCTCTACGGTAGCCGCCGTCGGCTGTCACCACCAGCTTGCAGCCAGCGTCGTTGATGCGGTCTATGAGAGCCTGCGTGGAGAAGCCGCCGAAGATGACGGAATGAGTCGCGCCTATGCGAGCGCAGGCCAGCATGGAGATGGCAAGCTCAGGAATGAGCGGCATGTAGAGCGCAACGCGGTCGCCTTTTGTCACGCCCTCGCGCTTCAAGACATTAGCGAAGCGGCAGACCTGCGCGTGCAGTTGCCCGTAAGTGAGCGTGCGCTGCTCGCCCGGCTCTCCCTCCCAGATAATCGCAGCCTTGTTGCGCCGCCACGTTTCAAGGTGCCGGTCTAGACAGTTGTAGGAGATATTCAATCGCCCGCCTACGAACCATTCAGCGTGCGGCGGCTCCCACTTCAGAACAGTGTCCCAGCGCTTGAACCAGTGAAGCTCTTCCGCCATGCGCGCCCAGAACTCTTCGGGCGCGTCGTGCGCCTCCTGCCACAGTCGCTCGTACTCCTGCATAGAGCCTATGAGCGCGCGGCTTGAGAAATCTTCCGGCGGCGGGAAGACGCGCTCTTCGTGCAACACCGATTCGATATTTGGCGTAGGCTGCGACATAATCTGCAAACAACTCCACAGAGAAATTACTATGACGTTTAGTATTTATTCCGATGAAATAATCGCACTGCCCCTCGTGCCTCTAGGATGTACCACAGAACGGCACCATGCGACAACGATTCGCCAGCACGGATTCCAATAACTTCCTGGCTGTAATCCGGTGATTATTTGCTATGATAAGGGGGAAGCGCGGTCGGGCGCGGTGTCTGACCGGCAGGCAGCAAAAGCTTTTCAGGCTCTTCGTCCAGGTTTAACCTGGGGGCAACCCTCGCCAACGATTTTAGCTCGCGGGACATCTTAAATAAGACCTTGAAGCGCGGCCCTCGCGCGTCGGTTTAAGAAGATCATGCCTGACCAGAAACGCTATCCCCTGTTCGGTTATCTGCTCTCGGTTCTTCTAGTCACAGCAAGCATCACGGTAACGCTGGTGCTGTGGCCTGGAATGCGCGAGACCCCTTTCGTGCTGCTCTTTTTCGCGGTGCTTTTAAGCTCCTGGCGCGGCGGCTACGGGCCGGGGCTGGTCGCCACGGCACTGTCCGCCGTCATCAGCAAACTCTTTCTCATACAGCCGCTCTACTCCTTGAACTTTGCGAGCCGTGGAGACCTGCTGCGGCTTCTGGTCTTCGTCTTCAACTCGCTGCTTTTCGTTTGGCTCTTCTCCACGCGCAAGGCTGCGGAAGAGGCGCTCAGAAGCTCTGAAGAGAGCCTCAGAGAGCTTTTCGAGAACGCCAGCGACATCATCTACACGCACGACTTGGACGGCAACTACACCTCTCTGAACAAGGTTGGCGAGCGCATCACGGGCTACACGCGCGAAGAGGCCCTGGGGATGAACGTCGCGCGCGTCGTCGCGCCCGAATACATAGAACTTGCGCGCCGTATGATTGCGCGCAAGGTCGCGGACGCGCAGCCTCAGACCTTTTACCAGTTGGAGATAATCACTAAGGACGGGCGGCGCGTCCCGCTTGAGATTAGCACGCAACTCATCTACGAAGACGGAAAGCCCATTGGCGTGCAGGGCATTGCGCGCGACATCACGAAACGCAAACAGGCGGAAGAGGCGCTGCGCGAATCCGAAGAGCGCTACAGAGAGCTTTTCGAGAACGCCAACGACCTCGTTTACACGCATGACCTGAAGGGCAACTTCACCTCGCTCAACCTTGCGGGCCAGAGCATCACCGGATACACGCTGGACGAAGCGCTGCGGCTCAACATAGCGCAGGTGGTCGTGCCCAAATACCTGAAGACCGCGCGCGAGATGATAGAGCGCAAGGCTACGGATGATCTTCCGACGCGCTACGAGTTGGAAATCTTCGCCAAGGACGGCCATCGTATTCCGCTCGAAGTTAGCACGCGCGTCATCTTCAAGGGCGGCCAGCCTGTGGGCGTGCAGGGCATAGCGCGCGACATCATGGAACGCAAGCGCACGGAAGAGACCCTCAGAAGTCTCTCGCTGCTAGACGACCTCACGGGCCTGTACAACCGCAGAGGCTTTCTTGCTCTGGCAGAGCAGCAGGTAAGGCTGACGCAGCGCACGGGCCACGGCTTCACGCTGGTCTTCGCAGACCTCGACGGCTTGAAAAAGCTGAATGACACGTACGGCCACAAGGCCGGAGACGAAGCGCTTCGCTCCGTGGCGGAGATTCTGAAAAAGTCTTTCCGCGAGTCAGACATCATAGCTCGACTGGGCGGCGACGAGTTCACCATCCTCGCGCTCGAAGACAGCGAACTCGCTGCCGAGCGCGTCGTCACAGCCCGCCTCTGGGAGAACCTTGAGAGCTACAATCAACAGGAGACGCGCCCCTTCGACCTGTCTCTGAGCGTAGGCGTGGTGCATTTCAATCCTGAAATCAACACCTCGATTGAAGAACTAATCGCGCAGGCGGACAAGGCCATGTACCGCGACAAGCAGGCCAAGCGCGCCAAACAGAGCAAGCGCGAAGTCTACTCCGAATTCGTCCTGTAAATTCCCAGGTAAAGATATTGATTCATCGGTTCATCGGTTCATTGATTCAATGAAGAAATGAACAAATGAATCAATATCTTTTATCTTGTCTATCCTGTCTATCCCTGTTAATTTCTTTTGTCGATGAATAAAGAGAAAACTATATTCCGCAGACGCGCGGGCGTCCTCCTGTTTCTGCTTTTGTCTTTGCTTGCCCTGGTGCTTCCGCGCGCGGGCGCGCAAGTTGAGCCGCAGAGGGACGAGCGTTTGTGGCGCAGGGCGCTTGAGATTCATCGCAAGGCTATTGTCGTTGACGGGCACAACGACATCACTTCGCCCATGATTGACGAAGGCTACGACCTGGGTACGCCTTCGGTCGGCAAGTATCACACGGACATCGCGCGCATGAAGCAGGGCGGCATGACGGGTCAGTTCTTCTCAATCTACGTGGATCAAAAGTATGCCAAGGAGGGCGGCTCTGCGCGGCGGGCTATGGACATGATTGACAGCGTCTATCGTCTTGCAGAGCGTTACCCGAACAACTTCTTCATAGCGACTTCCACGGCGGACATTCGCCGCGCCAAACGCCAGAAGAAGATTGCTGCGCTGATGGGCATTGAAGGCGGCCACGCCATAGAAAACTCTCTGGGCGCGCTCAGGGACTTTTATCGTCTGGGCATACGCTACATGACCCTGACGCACAACAACACCAACGACTGGGCGGATTCCTGCTGCGATACTGCGCGCAATAACGGGCTGTCGGACTTCGGGCGCGAGGTCGTGCGCGAGATGAATCGCTTAGGGATGCTCATAGACATCTCGCACGTTTCAGACAAGACCATGTCGGACGTGCTGGATGTATCGAGCGCGCCCATCATAGCCTCTCATTCTTCTGCTCGCGCTCTGGCTAATCACAGGCGCAACATCCCTGACGAACTGCTGCGCCGCATAGCGAAAAACGGCGGCGTCGTCATGGTCAACTTCTTTCCGGGCTTCATAGACCAGAAGGTTATAGACGCAGGCGCGGAGCGCAACGCTCGGCTCAAGCCGCAACTGGATGCCTTGAGCGAACAGTACAAGGATAATCCCGCGCGGCTTCAGGAGGAGCGCAACAAGCTGTTTGCCGCCAACCCTCTTCCCGTCACGCCGCTTTCAATCCTCATTGACCACATAGACCACATAGCCAAAGTCGCAGGCATAGACCACGTTGGCTTGGGTTCTGACTTCGACGGCGTGCCGAGTCTTCCGCAAGGTATGCAGGACATAGCGCAACTGCCGAACATCACGTACGAACTGCTCAAACGCGGCTACACGGAGCAGGACATACGAAAGGTTTTGGGCGAGAATCTGCTGCGAGCCTTCGCGCGTGCCGAAGAGGTGGCGCGTCGTTCGAGCCGCACCATTAGCGGCGAAGGCAGCCAGAAAAAATTGGAGATAAAAAAGCCTTAGCGGCGAAGCGAGTTGATTATCTCTTTCAGGAGTTTGAAAAAAGCGCATGGCGTCGTCAGGAACTACGCCATGCGCTTTTACTTTACAGGTGAAAAAATTGAGCGGAATCGGAATCGCGCTTAACGATTCTGTCCGCCCTGCGGGCCGCGCTCTGATCCGCCTTGCGGGCCGCCTATCTCTGGACGATCCTGCTGTGAGCTTCCCTGCGGATTATTCTGTTGGGATGAGCCTTGAGCGCCCTGTCCGGTCTGTCCCGCAGGCTGATTGCCCTGGCGATTCTGCTCGGGCTGTTGTCCCTGTTGCTGGCCTTGAGCGCCCTGTCCAGGCTGCGCGCCTGCGGTTGCGCCCTGTGCTTGACCCTTATCTTGACCCTTGTTCTGATTCTGTTGATCTGCCATCTGGAAAAATTCCTCCCTTTCAGTTCGTTAAGCGATAATAAGAAGCCACGCCCGAGCGGTCTCAGCCGCGTAGCCACTTCGTACACTCCCTTTGTTCGTTCCACTTTAGATAATCAACCGGCATGCCGCGCCAGCTTTTCCGGCTGAAGCTTCGTTTTCCTGGGAAATCTGCGCCTCACCTGCTTTTGCGCGCCGCCCAGAGTCGGACAGAATTTATACACACTGTAACGATTGATACATCGCCATCTAAGAGCGACTGCTCGCCCCGCCATGTTATAATCTAGTTTTTCAAGATGAGCCTGGCAGGAATCTACATACACATTCCCTTCTGTCGCGCGCGTTGCTCCTACTGCGATTTCGCCACGGGCACTTACGCAGCGCCACTGGCCGAACGCTATGTGCGTGCTTTAGCACAAGAGATAAGAGCGTTCCCCGCGCTTGAGAATGAAGCATGTGAAGCCGACACCATCTACTTCGGCGGCGGCACACCCTCTCTGCTTTCACCCGCGCAGGTCGAAACCATTCTCGAAGCCGTACGCTCCCGCTTTCGTATACGCCAGGATGCGGAAGTGACTATGGAGATGAATCCGGGCACGTTGACGCCCGAAATCCTGAGAGAGTTCCGGCATCTGGGCATCAATCGCGCGAGCTTCGGCGCGCAGACTTTCGACGACGACGAGTTGCGCCAGCTTGGACGCACGCACACGGCTGAAGACGTGCGGCTTACAATAAAGTATCTGCGCGAAGCTGGATTCCGAAACGTCAGCTTTGACCTCATAGCCGGTTTGCCTGGTCAAACCCTGGAAGCGTGGGCGCGCAATCTTGACGAAGCTTTGAAGCTTCGCCCCGAACATCTCTCCTTCTATCTTCTGGAAGTTCACGAGGGCACGCCGCTCGCGGAGCAAATCAGGCGCGGGCGCATGCCTCACACGGACGAAGACCTCGCGGCAGAGATGTATCGCCTGATGCTCAACGAAGCTTCACGCGCGGGCTACACTCATTACGAGATTTCAAACCTCTCGCTCGCGGGTTTCGAGTCGCGCCATAACTCTAAATACTGGCTGGGCCATCCGACTTACGGCTTCGGCTGCTCCGCGCACAGCTTCGACGGCGCACGCAGACGCTGGTCTAACGAGCGCGACGCCGCCCGTTATACGGAGCTAATCGAAGCGGGGCGCTCGCCCCTGGTCGAGAGCATGGAACTGAGCCGTCAGGATGTGGAAGCCGAAGCAGTCTTTCTCGGACTGCGACTCTTGCGCGGAATAAGCCTGCACGAGTATCAGAGACGCTTTGGCCGTGACCTGCGCGCGGAACAAGCCGACAACCTCGCGCGCCTGAAGGAAGCAGGGTTGATTGAGATAACAGACGACCTCTTGAAACTAACGCGCACGGGCGCGTTGTTATCGAACGAAGTATTCGCTACATTTGTTTGAGCTATCTCATTAACGAAACAAAGCTCTCGGCTGATTCTTATTATGATTGACTTACGCAGTGATACTGTGACGAAGCCTACGCCCGCCATGCGGCGTGCTATGGCAGAGGCCGAAGTGGGCGACGACGTGTACGGAGAAGACCCTACCGTCAATCGCTTGCAGGAGCGCGCGGCGGAAATCTTTGAGAAAGAGGCGGCCATCTTTGTGCCGACGGGTTCTATGGGAAACCAGATTGCCGTCAAGCTGCACACACGGCCCGGTACAGAGGTCATCATTGAAGAGCGCGGGCATATCTACAATTTCGAGATGGCCGCGATGTCTGCCGTCTCTGGCACTCTGGCTCGCCCCGTCAAATCCAGCGACGGAAGCGGCATTCTTTCCTGGGAAGACATAGCGGGCGCTCTTCATGTGGGCGGTGCCTATTACGTTGCGCCCACGGGGATGATAGCGCTTGAGAACTCGCATAACCTCGCGGGCGGGACACTGTTGACCGCAGAGCGTACGGAAGAGATTTGCGAGCGGGCGCATGCCATCAATCTTCCGGTTCACCTGGACGGCGCGCGTATATTTAATGCAAGCTGCGCGCTTCAAACTCCCGTCTCGGCTCTTTCGCGGCCAGTGGACTCCGTGATGTTCTGCCTGTCCAAGGCGCTCGGCGCGCCCGTCGGCTCTATGCTTTTAGGCTCGCGCGACTTTATTGACGAAGCGCGACGCTGGCGAAAGCTTCTCGGCGGCGGCATGCGTCAGGCCGGAGTCCTGGCAGCAGCAGGATTCGTCGCGCTCGAAGAGACGCCCAAGCGTCTTCCTGAAGACCACGCCAACGCAAAGCGGCTCGCACTGGGCCTGGCCGAGATGCCGGGCATAGTGATTGACCCGGAGCGCGTCGTGACTAATATAGTCATCTTCGACGTTTCGCAGACGGGAATCAGCGCGGACGAGATTTGCGCGCGGCTTCAGGCCCGTAATGTTCTGGCCTCCGGCTTCGGCTCTTCGATTCGCATGGTCACGCACTACGATGTCTCAAGCCAGGACATAGACACGGCGCTTCAGGCAATAAAGAAAAGTCTGGAGGCTGGAGTCCAGACTTAAATAATAAAGATGATAATTGCTATTGACGGCCCGTCGGGCGCGGGCAAATCTACCCTAGGGCGCATGATTGCGCGTGAGATGGGCTACCTGTACATAGACACAGGCTCTATGTATCGCGCGGTGGCGTTGGCGGCGCTGGAATCAAACACCAGCCTTAACGATGCTGAGGCGGTTGCTGCCGTGGCCGAAAGCGCTGACATCAAGCTCGAAGGCGATCCCGATTCGCTTCGCGTCAGTCTTAACGGGCGAGACATTTCCGAAGAGATAAGGACTGAAGAAGTCGCACACGCTTCATCTGTCGTCTCCGCCATCCCGCAGGTGCGGCGAACACTCGTGGAGCGCCAGCGCAGGATGGGCGCTCACGGTCGAGTAGTCCTTGACGGGCGCGACATAGGCACCGTGGTCTTCCCCAATGCGGACGTTAAATTCTTTCTGACCGCGCAGCCGCAGGAGCGCGCCTCTCGCCGCTACAAGGAAGACCGGCTGCGCGAGCGCGATGTGACCTTTGAGGAAACGCTCACGGACATAACGGCGCGCGACGAGCGTGATTCGACCAGAGAGGATTCGCCGCTCGCCATAGCCGACAACGCAGTCGTCATAGATTCAACAGACCTTTCCATAGAAGAAGTCGCAGAGCGCATGATTACAGTCATACGCGAGCGACAGGCAAACAAAGAAACAAGCACCATTTGAAAGGAAAGAAATTAACAGGATGGACAGGATAAAGAGATTGATTCATTGATTCATTTAATCAATGAACCGATGAATAAATGAATCAATCCCTCCATCCTGTTTGAATCTTACTAAGACTACTCCAGCGCGTGGTTGATGACGGCCTGGTAGTATATTCCTTCGGGGTCTTTGAAATTTTTCCAGCCCTCAAGCGACAGTTCAAACTTGCCCAGCGCGTCGTGTTGAAGCTTTAAGATTGTCACGCCTTTGGGCAACTCCCGGTCGGCCTTGAAAATCAGCACGAAGCAGTCGTCCTTCCTGTTCGGCGAGCAGTCTATTACCTCTATCAACGTCAGCGTCGTGGTGACGATGCCAGTCCGAATAGCGAATTCCGTGCCCAGATAAGGGTCGAACGTCTTCTTTGTGTAGAAGAAGACTTCATTCATTTTGGCCCCTTCGGGGATGATGGAGCGGTCTCTCTTTTTTCCGGCGCGGTCGGGTTTCTTATCGGGCTTCTTGCCGGAGTTTTGCGCGAGCGCGAGTGCGCCTTCTTTGAGACAAAAACCTGCGGCCAAGCCTGCCAGGATTCCTGATTTCAGAAAGCGGCGACGAGATGTACTCATGGGGGATAGGTACTCCAAACTTATTTTAGTTGAAATTACACGAGGCGAGATTCCACCAACCGTCCGGTCATTCAGACTCCGCTCCGACGCGCGCTAAAGATGGGCGCACGAAGCGGCTGGACTAGCCTTCAGACCAGCACAAAACCACTTTTTGCCTAATGACTGCTACCTGTTTTGACTAGGGATTAGCTTCTCGGTGGGAGGTTCTAACCGCCGAGCATTGTAGCACGTATTTGGATTAATGTTCTATTATTTCAACGGAGCGGCCCAAATTTGGAGTGAGGAGCAGTAATGAAGCAATTTTTCGCAACTCTATTATTGATAATCGGGGCATCAATGGTCTCGGCCCAGACGGCGGACGCGCCCGCCACAGCACAGGAAAAACCCGAATGCACTTTAACCGTAGCGCAACTGCCGGGGATAGCCGGACTACGCCTGGGCATGACCATAGAGCAAGTGCTGGCCCTCTTTCCAGGCAGCAGCAAGGAGCAGGAAATTGTCTCGGCCATCTCGGACGCGCCCTCGCGCCTCGGCGCGGTCAACATAACCATCAAGCCTGAAAGGTACGAATCGAAGGCTAAATTCGCAGGCATCAGCAATATCTTTTTCGCCTTTTTAGACGGGCGGCTTTTCCGTTTCATAGTCGGATACAACGGCGTCGAGTGGAAGAACGTGGACGAGTTCATCACGAAATTCTCTTCCGAGAACGGTCTGCCCGCAGTCGAAGCCTGGGAGGCGCGCGTAGGCATGGAGACACAGATGAAGACTCTCAAGTGCGCGGGCGTTGACGTGACGCTCTTCGCCAGCACGGGCGGCGCGGTCAATCACGCGAATATCACAGACACGGCCACGGAACAGACCTTGAAGGAGCGCAGGGCAAAGGCACAGGAAAAAAGCACGCAATAGACTGGGGCCGTAAAGAAGCAGCTCTTGCCCGATTTAAGCAAGCCACACTTGTAAATATTATGTTCACGGGAATCATCGAAGAACTCGGTCGCGTGCGTAGCCTTGAGAAGCGCGGGGAAGGCGCTCGCCTTGTCATAGAAGCGCGCCGCGTGACGGAAGGAACCGAAGAGGGAGACTCAATCGCCGTTAACGGCGTGTGCCTGACGGCCATTGATGTGAGAGGCGATTCTTTCTCTGCCGACGGCTCGCGCGAAACCTTGCAGCGCTCCACGCTGGGGCAGTTGCGCGCAGGCTCTGCGGTCAACCTTGAGCGCGCCGTCACGCCCTCCACGCGTCTGGGCGGACACATCGTTCAGGGACACGTAGACGCGCGCGGTCGCTTCCTCTCGGCCACGGAACACGGCGGCTCCTGGACGGTTCGCATAGCTTACCCGCGCGAGATGGCTCGCTATCTGGTCTTCAAAGGCTCCGTCGCGGTCGAGGGCATAAGCCTCACGGTCGCCGGTCTGACCGACGAGTACTTCGAGATAGCTGTCATTCCGAAGACCTGGAATGTGACGAACCTCTCGCAACTGAAGACGGGCGCGGAAGTAAATCTGGAAGCGGACATCATAGCCAAGTACGTAGAGCGCATACTGACCGTGGGCGATGCAGCGAAGCCTGCGAGCGCTTCCAATCTTACAGTAGAGAAACTCGCAGAGTTGGGTTACACGGAATAGCCGCCCTCACAGTTTTTGATTAGAGAGCATCCCGCGCGGACAACTGTTACGCACTCACGATGAATCTTAGGCTCACGTCACACGAGCCGGGATTGGTTCGGAGCGCATCTACTAAATTGGAAATCATCCGAATGAACGGCACTTGCTACCGCCCGGTGTGATTCCCTTTGGCTCTTCGATTACATTTTCCAGTAGGTAATACAGGAATGAAGAAAGCTTCCGCGTTGATGCTTCTTGCGGCGCTTGCTGTTTCGGCGCTCGGCCTTCAACAAAAGAGTGCGCGCTCATCAGACCTTGATTCTATGATCACGACCGAGCGCGCCTTTGCCCGCAGAGCCGCCGAGCGTGGCACGCGTGACGCCTTCCTGGCCTTCATGGCGGACGACAGCATAGTCTTCGTTCCAGGCCCCGCGAACGGTAAGAAGACCTGGGAGGCAAGGCCATCACGGCCCGGACTTCTTTCCTGGGAGCCTATCTACGCCGACATCTCTGCTGCGGGCGACATGGGCTACGACACAGGCCCTTGGGAGTTTCGCCCGAAAGGCGCTCAAGATAAGCCTGCGGCCTTCGGCAATTTCATGACCATCTGGAAAAAGCAGCCGGACGGCGCGTTCCTGTTTGCGCTGGACATTGGCATCAGCAACCCGCAGCCCGCGTCCGTTCAAACGCTCTCATTCGCTGCGGTCGAATCGAAAGCCGCGAAGAACAACTCGGAAGCCGACCTTGAAACGGGGCGCAATAATATTCTGAAGCTTGAGCGCGAATTCTCCAAAGCCTCCGTGGAGGAGGGAGCGCTGAAAGCTTATCTCAGCTACATGGCCGACGACGTGCGCCTGCTGCACGAAGGCAAGTTTCCGTTTGTAGGAAAGCAGTCGGCACGCTCCGCTCTTGAAGCCACGACGGGCAAGCTCAGTTGGCAGCCGGAGAAGTCGGACGTTGCGCGCTCGATTGACCTGGGCTACAGCTACGGCACCTATGACCTGAAATCCGCCGACGGCAAACAGGACGAGAACGGCTACTACGTCCACATCTGGAAGCGACAGCCCGACGGCAAGTGGAAGCTGCTCGTGGAAGTCCTCAATCCTCTTCCGAAAAGATAAATTAACAGGATGGACAGGATAAAAAGAGAAAGAGTTTCTTTTTCTTTATCCTGTCCATCCTGTTAATTTATCCCCTCAGAATTCCGAGTCGCAAAATTGATTGCTTTCGGGTAACATAGAGCGTGTTAATTCCACTCTCCCGACAGTCGAGTGAAAACCTGTATGCCTTTTGCTTCAATTGAAGAGGCCGCCCGTGATATTCGTGAAGGCCGAATGGTCATCATCGTTGATGACGAAGACCGCGAGAATGAGGGTGATCTGGTCTGCGCCGCAGAGAAAATCACGCCTGAGATAATCAATTTCATGGCGACGCACGCGCGCGGGCTTATCTGCATGCCCCTGACGGAAGAGCGCTGCGACGAGCTTCACCTGACCATGCAGGTCGCGGACAACACCTCCTTCCTGGGCACTGCCTTTACCGTCTCGATTGAGGCGCGAAAGGGCGTCACCACAGGCATCTCTGCTGCCGACAGGGCCACGACCATCCTGACGGCTGTTGACCCTAAGACGAGGCCGCAGGATTTGGCCCGCCCCGGCCACATCTTCCCGCTTCGCGCGCGGAAGGGCGGAGTGCTCGTGCGTCCCGGTCAGACCGAAGCCTCCGTTGACCTAGCGCGCATAGCGGGGCTTTATCCTGCGGGCGTCATCTGCGAGATTATGAACCCGGACGGGACTATGGCCCGCATGCCGGAACTTGAAGCCTTCGCCGCAGAGCATGATTTGAAAATCATCTCGGTCGCGGAACTCGTGCGCTATCGCATACGAAAGGAAGTGCTGGTCAAGCGCGTGGCCGAGACCGATATGCCGACCGTTTACGGACGCTTTCGCGCCATAGCTTTCGAGAACGTAGTCAACGGCGAAGTCCACGTAGCCATGGTCATGGGCGATGTCAAGGGTGAAGAGCCTGTGCTGGTTCGCGTTCACACAGAGAACGTGACCTTCGCCATGTTCGGCTCACTGATTGGCGACACGGGCTTTCAGCTTCACACGGCGCTGGAAAAAATCGCAGCCGAGGGCCGGGGCGTTGTGCTTTACCTCAGGCAACGCGAGCACAACCTAGACCTTGTGCATCAGCTACGCACGTACCAGTTGATGCAGGAGAAGGGGCTGAGCCTTCAGGAAGCAAGTCTTGAGACGGGCTACGGCACGAACCGCGATTACGGCGTCGGCGCGCAGATTCTTCATGAACTGGGTCTCAGCCGCATAGTGCTCCTGACCAACCACCCCCCGAAGGTCGCCGCACTCGAAGGCTTTGATCTGGAGGTAGTCGGAAATCTTCCGCTCGGCTCGCCCGCCGAGAGGGAAAGAAATGCAGTGACAAGTGACGAGTGACAAAAAGTTTTCAGTAAAAGCAAACTTGTCTTCTTACTGAAAACTAAAAACTGAAAACCGTTCTTCTCTCCCGTTAATTCTGAGCCTGCGAGACGGTCTATTGATTTAGGACTCGCGTTTCCTTTCTTATGCCAGTTGATGATCGCAATGATGCGCCCGAAGGCGGGCGTCCTGACCCTGGGGACGCACTCTCTAAAAGCGAGATCAAGGACGCTCTACAATCGGAGACGGACGAGCCTTTGCCGCCCGCAGCCGAGCGTATGGCAGAGCGCGATGCAGCTAGCCCTCATCCAGTCACGCCGCAGGGGAAGCGCCGCCGTTGGGTGACGCGCCGCAATGCGTTTATCTTAACAATCTCGCTCGCTATCATAGCCGTCTGCTTAGTCCTGCTCGCTGTTCTCTTCTACAGGCTCGGCTACGTTGACCGCTACATCGCACGGCAGATTAAAGACACCTTCGCGCAGTACGGCATACGCGCCGAGATTAAAGAGTTTCACACGAGCGGCGCGCGTAATGTCGAGATGAATGACGTTGAGTTGTACGACGCCGCTACGAACGAGCGGCTGGGGCGGATTGATAAGCTCACGGCGGTCGTTCGCATAGAAGACCTCTACGCGCTCAACCTGCGCCGCAACATAAATCTTGAGGAGCTTAAGATTGACGGCGTGGAGGTCTGGGTCAAATTTGATGCTGAAGGCAACTCGAACTTTCGCAACATAAAACTTCCAGCGCCCGACCCCAACCGCCGCATTCTCTTCTCTTATTCGACGGCGCGAATCGAGATTAACAACGGCGTCATTCATTACGGAGACGAGCGCCACGACATTTCGGGCGAAGCGCGCAATCTTGTAGCCACGATTCAGCCGGATAACCCTAACGCCCCGGCTGAAAGCTGGATGAACACCGTCACGCTCTCGGCTTCAAACTCTACGTTCGTCTACGACGGTCGGCCCGTCAATAACATAGACGTGACGGCGCGCGGGCGCATCAATCAAACTCGCGCAGAGATTCAGGAGCTTACCTTGCGCTCGCCTCTGGCCGAGGCTCGTCTGACGGGCGTGATGGATGACTGGCGCGCTTTGCGCTACAACCTGAACGTCACTTCGACAGTTGACCTGACGCAAGCCTCCGACATCTTGCAGCCGGGAACGGCCCTGCGCGGAGTGGGCAACTTCGTGGGCACAATCAACGGCGAAGGGCATCGCTACAATGTGGACGGCGAGATTAAATCGGACGCTATGGCTGCCGACGGCGTGCGCGTGCAGGCTTTGACACTGACGGCAAAAGGAAGCGGGGTTGGCACAGATTATGACGAGCTGGGTCGAGCCGTGGCAGAGCTTCTGTCTTCTGGCGATTTTCAGTTGACCGCCATGCAGGTGACGGGCGGAGTCGTAGGCACGGGCACGGACTTTCGTTGGGTAGGCGAACTGCGCTCGGCTGCGGCGCGTTACCAGGGAACTTCAATCACGGGCCTGATATTGAGCGACGCTGTGGCCGAGATGCGTGAAGGAGTTTTGACGGCCAACGCGCGGCGCGCAGCCGCAAACGGCATCACGACTTCGGAGGCTCGCATCAACGCGGCGCAAGCCTCGGACGTTCGCGTGCGTAGTGAGAATGGAGTGACGACCGCTACGGCGGGAACTGTGCAGGCCGGAACCGTCATGGCCGAAGGAGGGCAGGTCAAGGGAGTAACCGCCGACGGCGTTGACGTAGTTGATAGAAATGGTGTGACGAACGTTGCCGTCAACCGCTTGAGCGTGGGCGGCGTACAGGCTTCCGGCGCTACGATTGGAAGCCTGAACATTGCGGGCGTTCGTCTTTCGATTCGCGCCGGAGGACGTGTGGAAGGCACAAGCGGCGACATCAATGCAGGCAATGTTCAGATTGCTAAGAGCAAGGATTTTGAAGGCGGCACGATTCGAGATGTGAGACTGGCGCGGCCCGTCTTCGTGCTTGAGCCTTCGGGTCGTTACAGGGCGAGCGCGGATTTGAGCCTCGGCGGCGGCGTGCTGGCGAGCGTGCAACTCGGAGCGGCGCGTGCCGCATTGACGGCTTCGAACAATCAGGTTGAGCTTCGCAACTTCAACGCGCAGATTCTGAATGGAAGCGCGAGCGGCAATGCCGTCATCAACACTGCTCGCGGCTCTTCGCGCGTTCAGGCAGCCTTCAACGACCTGGACGTGAATCAAATCGTGGCGCTCACTGCCAAAAGAAACGTCCCCATTTCCGGCAAGGCCACGGGCACCGCAGACCTTTCATTTCGCGGCACGGACTTTAAGAACACCGCCACCGGCACCGTGCGCGCAGACTTTACGGGCGAGACCGGCACGGACGCCACGGGCACGAATCCTCTGACGGGAACGGTAGCGCTCAATGCTCGGACGCCAGGACTGTTTGAGATAGAGCGGGCCAACCTTCGCACGCAGTCTTCGGAGCTAACGGCTTCGGGCCGCTTTTCATTCGCGCGTGACGAATCGGACTTGCGCGTTGATTTGAATGCGGCGGACGCTTCGGAGCTTCAAAACGTAATCTCTTCGACGGGGCTTCTGCCGTCCCTGGAAGCGCAGCTTAATACTTACAACGTGGCGCTGGACGGGCGGCTGACCTTTAACGGGACTGTGCGCGGGCGGCTGGAGAATCCGAGCGTGGAGGGGCGAGCCTCGCTTGAGACTCTGATTGTCAACGGGCGTGAGTTGGGCACGCTGACAGCCGCGCTCAACTTAACGCCCGCAGAGATAAACGTCACGGACGGCAAACTCGCTGAGCGCGACGGCGGCGGCGTTCAGTTCACCTTGAATGCTCCGCGCACGGGCACAAATAACATCTCCGTTGACGCCACGCTAGACCGCGCCAATGCCGGAAATCTTCTGGCAGCTTTTCAGTCCGGCGACACCAGCATCCCAGGGACGACGCCTTCGCCAGCGCAACTCAGCGACCTTCAGGCTGACGTTTCGGGGCGCATAAAAATCTCTGGCTTCCCGGACGCCATGTCGGGCGACGCCAACCTGCGCGTCGGCCCTGGCTATTTGAGCGGCGAGCACTTCGACTCAATCACGGCGCAGGCCACCTTCACTGGGTCGAAAGTGAATCTCAATCGAGTGGACGCGCGCTTTGATGCCGGAACGATTGTGGCCCAAGGGAACTACGACACGCATTCGAAGGAGTTCGACATTACGGCGAACGGCACAGGCATTCAGCTTAACCGGCTGACAGCGTTTGCCAGAGGCGCGGGCGGCGTGCCGCAGATAAGCGGCACCGCAGACATCAACGCGCATGCCACAGGAATCTTCACAGACTTTTCAACCTACGTGGTGACGATTGACGGCACGGGCAGGGATGTCAGAATCAACGGGCGCGAGGCCGGGCAGCTATCGCTCGTTGGCCGCACACAGGATCGCCAGTTCAATCTGAGTCTGACGACAGGCATCCTGGGCCAGCCGCAGGTGATTACCGCGAGCGTGGATTTGGGCAACAAGCTGCTGCCAGCAAAGATTGAGACCAACTTTGCGAACGCGGATTTGACCGGACTGTTCGCGGCACTCTTGCCGCCGGGCACAGCCGTCACCGTGACGGGCCGCGCCTCTGGCCGCTTGAGTGCCGAAGGAAATCTGTATAACGAGGACGAAGGAGCATTTTCTTTCAGAGGACTCAGGGGCACCGCCAACTTTACTAACCTGACAGTGCAGGTAGAGGACGTGCAGCTTTCAGCCGTCTCGCCTCTTCTGGTGCAATTCTCCGGCGACGAAATCTTTTTCGAAAAGACGCAGTTTACGGGCACGGGCACGAACGTTCTCTTCGGCGGAACCCTGGCCGTAGGCCCCGGAGGACATCAGAACTTAACCGTCAACGGCCAGTTGAACCTTCGCGTCCTGAACGGTCTCTCGCCCGACTTCTTCCTGGCGGGCACAGCCGACGTGCGCGTGAGCGTTGGCGGGACATACGAAGAGCCTCGCCTGAACGGCTCCGCGTCGGTCGCGGGCGCGTCGCTTTCGGCTATCATCACAGACCAGCGATTGCAGATGTCGAACATAGAAGGCCGCGTCATCTTCAATTCCAACTTCGCACAGATAAGCTCTCTGACGGGCACGCTCGGCGGAGGCCGCGTCAACGTCACGGGCGGCGCGCAGCTTTTGGGCTTCATGCCCCGTAACTTCCGCTTCAGCGTCCACGGCGACCAGGTGACTGTGCCGTACCCGGAAGGCTTCCGCACCACAGCCGACGCAGACCTTGAGATTAACGGCTCGCGCTCGCCATCGACGGGCGTGATTACGACCTTCATCTCCGGCCCCGTCACGCTGCGCCGCGCAGAGTACACGCAGGACATAGAGCTTGCGGATTTAATTAATCAAAGGCGCGAAGCATCGCTCACGGAAGGCAGTGGCGAAGGAGCGCTCGCGGCAACGACTCAACTCGATTTAAGGATTGAAGGAAGAGACGCGCTGGTCGTGCGAAACAACCTGGCCGATGTCGTAGGCTCCGTCTCTTTGCGCGTCACGGGGCCAGTGGAAGACCCTATAGTTGCGGGTCGCATCACTGCTTCGCGCGGCACGCTCAACTTCCGCCGCGAGCGCTATGAAGTTACGCGCGGCTTCATAGACCTTCCGGCCCAACGCGACGCAGACCCCATCTTGAATATTCAGGCCGAGTCGGAGATTCGCGGCTATCGCGTGATAGCGGATTTGACCGGCCCGCTCTCGCAGCCTTCGGCCACAGTGAGAAGCGACCCCGCGCTCCCGCAGGTCGATGTCGTCTCACTGATTTTGACGGGCGAGCTTTCGCAGGAAGGCACGGGCACGTCTGTTCTTGCTCAATCAGGAGTCGGAACTGCCGCGAGCCTGCTTGCCAACACCATCATCAACGAGCCTTTGAGGCGCGCCACCAGTAAGCTTTACGGCCTGAGCCTTGAGCTTGACCCGTTGATTGCGGGCCGTGGCGGCGCAAGCCCTACTGCCAGGCTTCGCGTGACGCAGCCGATTAGCAAGGAACTGTCGGTCACTTATTCGACCAACGTGACCTCAGACCAGAATCAAATACTGGCCGTCGAGTATCGCGTCTCTGACAGGCTCTCTTTCGTGGCCCAGTACGAACAAGGCTCCGCCAACGGCTTCAGTTCGCGCAATGATAATTTCAGTTTTGAGATTCGTTTCCGCAAACGATTTTGATTAATAGCAGTCAGCCATCGGCTATCAGCGAAAGAAAAAAGCTGAACGCTGACGGCTGATGGCTGACAGCTTTTTTAGAGCATAAGGTTGAGGCTTCGTATCTTCGTTCAGATGATGATGGTCGCGGCGGCTTTCTTGATAGCCGCAGGCGGGAGTCTGCGCGCCGAAGCCTCTGTGGACGTTGGCGATTATGACGGGCGCACGGTTGCGGCTGTGGAGGTTGTGATTGAAGGCTCGCCGCCCGATGCTGCTGCACAGGCCGAGTTCGCATCCATCCTGACGGTCAGAGTCGGCGACGAGTACATGGCCGTGCGCGGGCGCGAGTCGCTCAAGGCCCTGTTCGATTCTGGCATGGTCGCCTCCGCGCGCATCGAAATCTTTGAAGCCGTTGGCCCGCCACGCGCTGGAGGAGCGCAATCGAGTACTGCAACGCAACGCGGGCCAATACGCGTGCGTTTCGTCATTCGTCGCGCCACGCGCGTCAGCGAAGTCGTCATAGACCTCGGCGTTGTGCCGCCGGGCGCGCCCGTCTCGGAAGATGAGATGCGCGCTCGTCTCAACATGCTTGAGCCTGGAGCGCGGCTTTCGGAAGCCACGCTGAGGACGAACGCAGACCTGATTCAAGCCTACCTGCGCGACAGAGGATTCATAGGCGCGGAAGTCAACGCCTCTACGCAACCGGACACGCGCGACCAGACGGGCACGCGCGTCATCTTAACCTTCCGCATACGACTGGGCGAGCAGGCGCGCGTCGGCGCCCCCGTCTTCAACATCAAAGACTTTGACCCGACGCCCATCCTGCCCACGCTCAAGTTGCAGCAGAACGCGCCGTTTACTCGTCAGGCTCTCGCAGACGACATCAATCGCATTCGACAGGCCATCATCGCTCGCGGCTACCTTGCGCCGACGATTGAAGCCCGACCGATTTACGAGCCGCAGGGCAATCGCTTCAACATCACTTACACGGGCGGCATTGGCCCCAGGGTTGAAGTTCTGATTCGCGGCTACGAAGGTTTAAAGGAGAAGAAGGCGCGCGAGATTCTGCCCGTCAAGCGCGAAGGCACGCTCGACCTCGGAGCCATTGAAGAAGGCGCACGCCGCCTTCGTAATCGCATACAGGAAGAGGGCTACTTCTTCGCGCAGGTGACGCCCATCTGCACCGTGATACAACCAACGCCCGCCACGATCCCGAACGGAACGAACGAGACCTGCAACAACTTGAACCCCGAAGAATTGACGGGCCGCTCCGTTCAGATAGTTTATGACGTGGAGTTGGGCCGCCGCTTCAAGCTCACGGACATTCGCCTGACGGGCACGAACAAGCTCACGATTGAAGACGTGCGCCCTGATTTGAGAACGCAGAAGGCTTCAATCCTGGGCATCATTCCGATTTTGGGCTACGGGCGCGGCTACACCAGCCGCGAGCTTCTGGATCAGGATAGACGAATGATTGAAGCGCGCATGCGCGACCTTGGCTACCGGCGCACAGCCGTGGAGGTCAGGCAGGGCGCGTCACTCAATGGCGAGAATCTAATCATCACCTTCGACGTGCGCGAAGGCCCCTTGACGCGAGTCGCGGGCGTCGAAGTGCGCGGCAACAAAATCTACACGGACGCGCAGGTGAGAGACCAGCTTCAATGGACTGTGCTGAACGGCCCCTTCTCTCGCTCGGCCTCGCGCGCCGACGCAGACCGCATCGCCAGCCTCTACGCGCAGGAGGGCTACATCAACGTCCAGGTTGATTTCGCCACCGTAGAGTTGCCGCACAAACCAATCTCAGACCAGGCTTACGAAGAGCAGGTCAAGGTCGTTTACACGATTACGAAAGAGGGCGACAAGGTCTTCATAGCCAACATACGCGTCAACGGCAACGTCCTGACCAAAAAGGAAGCAATCCTGAGCGCCATCCCGCTCTTTCCGGGCGAAGTCCTGCGCCTTGATAAGCTCACGGAAAGCGAGCGCATCCTTTATCAAACGGACGCCTTCCGTCAGGTCATCATCACCACGGAGCCTGCGGGCGAGACCCAGGCGGGATTTAAGAAGTACGATGTCATCATTGATGTCGAAGAATTGAAGCCGCGCATACGCGAGTACGGCGGAGGCTATTCGACGGACAATGGCCCGCTTGGCTTCTTTGACATACGCAACGTCAATCTCTTCGGAGAGTTGAAGCAGGGCGCGGCACGTGCGCGCTTCAGCCGCCGCCAGCAGCTTCTGCGCCTCGAATACTTCGACCCGCGCTTTCGTCGCTACGGCGATAACCAGTTCATGCCGCTCGCAATCTCCGCGCAGTACCAGAGGGATTCGACCATCACACGCTTTTTCCGCTCAAGGATTGATCGCGGCAACCAGGGCATTGTGCAGCGCCTTGATGAAGAAGGAAATCCCATCAACCAGTTCGGCGAGCGCGTGGGCGAGCCAACCATCAACCGCTTCACCTTCAATCTTGAGACGCAGCGCCTTCTTGACCGCGACACGCGCAGCATAATCTTCGTGCGCTACAACTACGAAGACGTGCGTCTCTACAACATAGAGAGCCTTCTGCTTCAGCCCGTGCTGCAACCCGACCGCGCGGTAAGGCTCTCGCGCTTCGGCGCGGCGTTCGTGCGCGACACGCGTGAAAAGTGCGTTGAGAACAGTTCTCGACTTCTGCAACAGAACCGTCAGCCCGGAACAGTCCGCCCGCGCTGCGAATACAGCGCGACCGATGCGACCAACGGAGATTTTCTCACGCTCGATTACAGTCTCGCCTTGAGACAACTCGGCAGCAGTCTCTCCTTCAATAAGTTCTTCGGTAACTACCGACGCTATTATCGAGTGCAGAAAGCGCGCGGGACTGTGCTTGCCGGAAGCGTAACATTGGGGCTTGCGAACGTCTTTAATCCTTCCGACCGTAACGACGACGGCGTGATAGACGACACCGATAGGACGCTTCCCATCAGCGAGAGATTCTTTTCCGGCGGCTCCACGACTCTGCGCGGCTTCGGTTACGAAGAGGCAGGCCCGCGCGAAACGGTCGTCCCCGTAGGACAGTTTCGTGACCGCGAAGGCAATCCTGTTTTCGTAGACCCTTTCCTTGTGCCTACGGGCGGCAACGCCGTCGCGGTCGTCAATCTTGAGGCGCGCATCCCCATCGTCAACAGCTTTCAGATAGTTCCCTTCTACGACGGCGGCAACGTCTTTCGCTTTGCGAGCGAACTCTTCGGACGCAGGCGGATCGAAGACGAGTTCTTGAGAGAGGACGCGGAGCGTATACGCAGAACGAACCTTCGCGCCAACTGGACGAACACCATCGGCCTGGGCCTTCGCATACGCACGCCTATCGGCGGAGCGCTTGCGATAGATTATGGATTCCTGCTCGACCCGCCGGAGTTTCTAGTCCCGCAAGCGCCCGGCTTTGCGCCCGTGACGACACGGCTCAAGAACGGCCAGCTTCATTTCCGTTTCACGCAGACGTTCTGACGAAAGAGGAAGCTTATGCGCGCGGAAGAAGAAAAAGTTAAGGCGGCAAATGTCGAGACGATTTCGGAAGATGAATTCAAAAGAATCTGTGATGATATTTACAGCGACCGCTTTGAGATTTACGAATTCAATCCGGCTGCGAGCCGAAGCGAAGCCTTGCTGTGGATGCTCATGGGCTGCTTGATTAGCCGCCTGAGCATCACGGATGAAGAGTTGCAGCGCCTCTCAGAATCTTCCGCAGAGGATACATACGCGGATGTTGTCTGCAAGATTCTAAAGGAACGCGGCGCGCTATTTGACCCTCGTCCATACGTGAACGAAGTATCGAAAGAGTAGAAGCATGAGTAGGAATGAGATTAAATCCGGCAGATTAACGCGGTGCTTACTGGTGTCGCTCCTTCTTCTTCTTTCAGCCTCAAGCTCTCAGGCGCAGGAGGTCGTTGATAAGATGGTTGCGACCGTCAACGGCGGCGTGCGAACAGACCTGATTACTTACTCAGACCTGCTCTGGCAGATGGCGCTTCAGCCCAACACGCCGGTCGACAATCCAAACTCTGAAGCCTTGAACCGCGCGCTGCAACTCATCATCAACCAGCGTCTAATCTACCAAGAGGCGGAAAAGCTCCCGACCATTAACCCTACGGACAAAGAAATCTCGGATGCGCTGGCCGCGCTGATTTCGCTCTTCCCATCGCGCGCCGATTTCATGGAGCGCGTGCAGCGCGTAGGCTTAACCAGCGAACAGTTGCGCGAAATCATACGACAGCGCGTGGCCATAGATAAGTACCTGGACTTTCGCTTCCGCTCCTTCACGGTCATCACGCCCAAAGAGGTCTCGGATTATTACCGCGACGTTTACACGCCCCGCTTTCAACGCCAGTACCCTGGCCGCATCGTCCCCACCTTCGAGCAGGTAAGCAAACAACTCGAAGCCCAACTCACCGAAGACAAGATAGAATCCGAAACCACCTCCTTCCTGGACACCGCACGCGAACGCGCAGAAATTACCATTCTTAATCCTGTATAATAAAAACAGTCTAGAGAGTCTTGAGAGTCCAGAGAGTCTGGAGAGAAGATGGCCGCTTTCAAAAGATTTGAAGATATACAAGCATGCCAAAAGGCGCGGCAGGTGACGTGCAGAGTTTATAAGATTACTGAAGAAGGAAATTTTGCTAAAGATTATGGGCTTCGAGACCAGATTCGACGCGCGAGTGTTTCTATAATGGCTAATATTGCAGAAGGTCTCGGCAGGCGTTCAGACAAAGAGTTCGCAAATTTTCTTAACATGTCTCATGGCTCGGTAGCTGAAGTTCAATCGCATTTATATATAGCTTTAGACTTAAACTATATCGATCAAAATTCCTTTAATGAACTTTACACTTTACTCGATGAAGTTTCGCGCATGACTCTGGCACTGGGAAAGCATTTGAATATCTCCAGAAGAGACTCTCTCTAGACTCTCAAGACTCTCAGGACTCTCTAGACTCTTTTATGTGGCGTAGGCGAGTGGAACAACCGGAAAGGCAGAGGGTGGGGCTGGCGCTCTCAGGCGGCGCTGCTCGCGGGATAGCGCACGTAGGGGTGCTGAAGGTTCTGGCCGAGAATAACATCCCCGTCGATTTCGTGGCGGGCACATCGGCAGGCTCGATTGCAGGCGGGGCGCTCGCCGCAGGCATGAGTTTAGGAGAGATTGAGAAACTCAGTCGTTCGCTTCGCTGGCGCGACATGGGTCGCATGACGCTCTCAAGGCTCGGCGTTCAATCCAACGCGCGGATGGAAGATTTTCTTAGAAAATATCTTCCCGTCACACGCTTTGAAGAGATGCGTATTCCGTTCGCGGCTGTCGCCACAGACCTTCATTCGGGCGAGGCCGTCGTTCTGTCGGGCGAAGGCGACGTGCCGTTTGCCATACGCGCCAGTTGCACAATCCCCGGCTGGTACGTGCCCGTCACGGACGATCACGGTCGGCAGCTTGTTGACGGCGGGCTTGTAGCCAACGTGCCTGCCGCCGCCGCCCGCTCGCTCGGCGCAGA
Source organism: Pyrinomonadaceae bacterium (assembly GCA_014534425.1). Classification (GTDB taxonomy): domain Bacteria; phylum Acidobacteriota; class Blastocatellia; order Pyrinomonadales; family Pyrinomonadaceae; genus JACVRN01. The sequence continues at coordinate 48,750 of JACVRN010000003.1, read as the reverse complement.
CATAGTCATAGCCGTGGACGTTAACGCAGAAGGCGCTAAATTTCTGGGGCCGCCGCAATCCGCCATCGGCGTCATCTTTCAATCCATGATGGTGGTGCAGCGCACGGTCTCGGTTCTGCAACTTCAGGACGCGGACATAGTCGTACGCCCGCGCGTGGGCCACATTCGCTGGGACGAGATGAAGCGCGCAGACGAGCTTATAGCCGCAGGCGAAGAGGCCGCGCGCCGCACCATAGCCAGAATCCAGCGCCTGCTTGAGCCTGAGAGCGAGCCGCCCAAGTGGTATCAACTGCGCCGCCGCCAGGCAGAAAAGCGTGAAGACCGCCGCCGCCTGTCCCCACTCCGCTAGAATTGTCTACTTTCAGAACACGCCTCGAAGCCTGAAATTCCAGAACCGCGTACGATAATCAGCCAAACCTTGACGCGAGCGCCAACTCTCGACGCGTGCGCTCTGTTCTACTACCAGCCTCATAACCCTTTTATACATGCATAATGGATGAAGATGTGCGCGGCTCTCTTCCTCTCTCACGAGCGCTGGCATGGACGTTGCACAACATCTTTTTGAGAGAAGTGCAACGAACTGTTTTGGGGGGAGTCGAGATGAAGGAAGTAGCTAACAGCTTCGCGCAACTGGCAGCCATCATCATGATACTGATTACGCTCGCCGTCTCTACAGCCGCCATTTCGCAGATGGCAGGCTTTTGAGAGGCGAAGGGGAAAGCGTAAAACGCTTGGCGGCCCGAGGATGAGCCGGAGGCCGCCACAATCTTAAAGCCCAAGCGCGCAATAATAGAATTCGTTAGCGATTACGCATTTATACGAAGCACAGAGAAAGCAGACCCAGTTATTCCGGTTGATTCGTTCGACGCCGGAAGAAGCTCTTTGTCTTCTGAGACGGGGCACACTATGGCAATAGAAGTTACATCCATACAGAAGCCTCGTCGCAGCAAGTTCAAGCCGCGCATCCGCGTCATAAAATCTGAAGTTCCCCTGGGCCATTCCAGACTGCGCCGCATTCTCGTTCGCTCCGGGATAGCGCTCGCAGTTCTCTCTGCTTTGAGCCTTGGCTTTCTAATCTATTCCTACCTCTCCTATTCAAAGATAGTCGATGACAGACTCGCTAGCGGTTATCTGACGAGCCGCGCTGGCATCTATGCCGCGCCGCGCACGCTACGCACCGGCCAGTCTCTTTCCCGTGACCGCCTGGTGGAGTTGCTGCGCCGCGCGGGCTACGTCGAAACGGACGCGAGCGATGTCTGGAGCGGAAGCTTTACTGCGTCCGGGGACGCTGTCGAGATTCAGCCGCGACACGCGAGCGCGGGCAGCCCTTTTTCCACAGTACGCGTGCGCTTTAACAAGCAAGAGCGCATAGCCGAGTTGAGAGGCGACGGCGTGACCTTAGAGTCATACACGCTTGAGCCGGAAGTCCTGACGACAGATGCAGGCATGAAGTCTGGTAAGCGCGCGGCGCTCTCTTACAACGATATTCCGCCCGTGCTGGTGCGCGCCATTCTCTCGATTGAAGACCATCGCTTTTTCGAACACAAAGGGCTTGACCTCTTCGGCATAGGCCGCGCGATACTTCGCAACGCCGGCGATAACGAGTTCGGGCAGGGCGGCTCCACCATCACGCAGCAGCTTGTCAAAAACACTTACCTTTCGCCGGAGCGAACCATCAAACGCAAATTCGCGGAAGCGATGCTGGCCTTCACGCTTGAGCGGCGTCTGTCGAAGGAAGACATCTTCGCGCTCTACGCAAACGAGATTTATCTGGGCCAGCGCGGAAGCCTGGGGGTGCGCGGCGTTGAGGAGGCTGCGCGCATCTACTTCGGGAAAGAGCTTAAAGATTTGACTCTCGCAGAAAGCGCGACCATCGCGGGAATGATTCAAAGCCCTAGCCGATATTCGCCGGAGCGTCACGCGGACGCGGCCCTCGCGCGACGCAATACCGTTCTCGGAACGATGGTGCGTGACGGCGCAATTACTCTGGAAGAAGCACGCGCGGCTTCGCGCGAGCCTCTGAAGCTTGCGCCGGTTCAGGACACCAGCACCTCGCTTGCGCCCTACTTCGTAGATTACGTCAATCGCATGATTGAATCCGAGCTTTCGCAAGCCTCTTCAGAGGATGAAAGGGGCCTCAGAGTCTACACGACGATTGATCCAGAGTTGCAGCAACTGGCAGAGACATCAATCCGCAAACAGCTTGAGCGCCTGGATAAAGTTTACAGTGGCAAGGCCACGCCGCAGGCCGCGCTCGTGGCGCTCGACCCGAAGACGGGAGACGTGCTGGCTATGGTGGGCGGGCGCGATTACGCGGAGTCGCAGTTGAATCGCGCAACGGATGCTCGCCGCCAGCCAGGCTCGGTCTTCAAACCCATAGTCTACACAGCCGCGCTTGAAAGCGGGCTTTCGCCGCTCTCGCTCTACATGGACGCGCCGCGCGAGTTCATCTATGACCGTCGCGCAAAGTATCGCCCGGCCAACTACGGCGACCAGTATTCCATGCAGGACGTGACGATGCGAACGGGATTGATTAAGTCGCTCAACGTCGTGACGGTTGATGTCAGCATGCGCGCGGGGCTTGAGCGCGTGGCACAGACTGCGCGAAGTTTGGGGCTGCCTAAGCCGGAGCCTTATCCGGCTCTTGCGCTCGGCACAACCGAAGCGACGCCGCTTGAGATGGCTGCGGCTTACACTGCTTTCGCCGGAAATGGTCAGCTTGTAGCGCCCCGCGTGATCGCACGCGCGACCGACTCAGAAGGCGCAGACATCATCAGCACAACACCCGCGCATTCGCAGGTCATACGCCCCACGACCGCTTACATGATTACGGATATGTTGGCGGACGTGATTGACCACGGGACTGCGCGTGCGGCGCGAGGGGCTGTGCGCGGGACTGTGATTGCTGGGAAGACCGGAACGTCGCGCGACGGCTGGTTCGTAGGCTACACGCCCAACCTGGTCGTTGCCGTCTGGATAGGCTTTGACGACAACAAGCAACTTGGACTGACGGGCGCGGAAGCCGCTCTTCCGGCGTGGATGGATTTCGTCAAAGCGGCTGTTGAGCAGCGCCCGGAGTTGGGCGGCGAAAAGTTTGAGAGACCGGCTGGCATCACGACGCTTGAGATAGACCCTGAGACGGGGATGATTGCCACGCCCGCTTGCCCGCAACGAGAGCGCGTGGCAGTCACCAGCAACTTCGTCACCACAGCAGAATGCTACAAGCACAGCCTGTTGTTTGATGAGTTCGCCTCCGATTTGACGGAGAGCAACGAGCCGCCCGTCATTTATGTGGACGAGAACGCACAAAGCCGAGCCGCGAAGGATGAAAGCGCGAGTCGAAGAACATTTCAGCCGTCGCGCCCTCCTGTTATGACGAACGCAGATGAATACACGCCATACAGCGCAACCCGCGTGGAGAATGTGCGCGGGCGTCCAACCCTCGTCAACGAAATGCGCGCCAAGCCATAAACTCTAATAAAGCCTTAGGCAAAGGGGCGCGCTGATTCCCGTCAAGGGGCAAGCAGGCTCTTCTATTGCCAATCTCAACCGTAGATGAGTATTATGAGCAGGCTTTACCCTAACAGCAACCAGTTACCCCTTCAAAGGAGGACCCGCCCATGAAACACAGTTTAAGAAAAGCCACCCTCTTGGTCTTCGCGCTTCTTCTGCTGAGCGTCCCCGCAAGCTTCGCCAAATCTCAGGAATATTCCTTTACGGTTCGCAACATAGGCAAGAACAGAGTTCTCAAGCTGCTGGTCTCTGAGGACGGCAAGCGCTGGGGATATTTTGACATAGGCGACGGCATAGACCCCGGCGAGACGAAAAAAATCGTGTGGGACAATTCGACAAACGATCAAGCCTGCGTGCAGTATTTCAAAGCCTACTTTGACGACGGCCTGGAATCCCCGCCGAAGAAGTTCGACTTCTGCAAACCCGGCCTCGCAATAGATGTTCGATAATAATCGTTCGATTGTTCAAAACCAGAAACTTCCGAGAAAGAAGGACGGCTTTAATTTCAAAGTCTGACTTTGAAATTAAAGCCGTCCCTTTTCTTGCTCTTAATCGTCTGCTCTTTCCAGAACGACCTGTGCGATGGCGTGTTCGGTCGTGTGCGAGATTGAGAGATGCGCGGCGGTTGCCCCCGATTGTTCATAAAGCTCGCGCACTATGCCGTGGAATTCCAGCGTGGGCGCGCCGGATTCGAGCGAGGAGACTTCCACATCCTGCCAGGCTACGCCGCCTGACCAACCCGTCTTGAGCGCCTTCAGCGCGGCTTCTTTAGCGGCGAAGCGTGCGGCATAATGTTGTGCGGCGACGGCCCCGCGCGAGTCGCAGTAATCACGCTCTCTCTGGGTAAAGACGCGCTCACAAAAGCGCGGCGTGCGTTCCAGGACTTCGCGCACGCGACGAACTTCTATAATGTCTATGCCAATGGAAATAATCACAGAAAGAACTGAGTTGGAGCGCGCAGGCTTCATGTGGCGCGAGCGCGACGGTGTTCGCTTGCTCTCCTGTCACGAGCTTGAGCGCGACGGCTTTATCAACGGATTTTCAACACGCATGGGCGGCACCAGCCCCATGCCGCAGAACGCTCTCAACCTGGCTGGCTTTCACGAAGACGCAGCCGAGAATATACACGAGAATCGCAGGCGCTTTCTACGCCTCTTCGACGGGGACTGGCAACTGACAGCCGTGTGGCAGATGCACTCTGCGGACGTACGCATTGTGCGCGATAGAGAAGACGCGCGCTCGGATCAAGTGCGCTGCGATGCGCTCACAACGAATGCCGCCGGAATTCTTCTGGCCGTCAAGAGCGCGGACTGCGTGCCCGTCATCTTGGGCGACCAACGCACGGGCGCTTGTGCAGCCGTTCACGCCGGATGGCGCGGAACGGTCGCGCGCATAGTCGAGCGCACATTGGAACGCATGAGCGCGCAGTACGGCACGCGGGCCGAAGACGTGCGCGCGGCGATTGGCCCTGCTGCCGGTGGCTGCTGCTACGAAGTGGGCGCGGAAGTCATCGAAGCATTCCGCTCAAACTTCGATGACGCGGACTCACTCTTCCAGCCCACGCGCGAAGGCCACGCTCTTATAGACCTTCAAAGAGCAAACCGAAATCAACTGATTCAATCGGGCGTGAAGTCCGAACGCATACACACAGCGCCCTTCTGCACCATGTGTCGCACAGACCTTTTCTTCTCCTACCGCCGCGAAAAGAGCACCCTGGGCCGCGTAGGCCGCCTGATATCAGTAATAGGAAGACAAGGATAAAAGGGATTGATTCATCTGTTCATTGTTTCATTGAATCAATGAACAAATGAATAAATGAATCAATGATTAAATCTCTTTCATCCTCTTCGACCGAAGATGTTGCCGTTGATGCGCTTTACAGGCTCGTTGGCGTTTACGACGGCAATGGGCATGCTGATGCTGCGCGTCTCCGGCTGAAAGCAGACTTCGTTGGAGCAGCTTTGATACAACAGGCGAGCCGTTATCTGTGTGACGCCCGGCTGGAAGTTCGCCGGAATGGTGACGGTAAAGCGCATGACCACGCGGCCCTCGAAGACCGAGAGTTGTTCTTCGGAGAAGCTGAACTTGCGTATGATGCCGCGCGGGTAGCTGACCGGGCCAATCTTGATTCCGCTCACGGCACTGACCTTAAGCGCGGTCGCCTTGACGTATTTTCCAAGCGGCTTGTTGCTGTTGACGTGAAAGTCGCGCGGAATCTCCATCACCACCGCAGCCTGAACCGCGCGCCCGCGTTGCGCCTTGTCCGTTGCGAAGAAGCCGTTGACGGAAATCGTGGGCTGTGCGGGCAGAGCTAATGTTGACGCTTCAGTCGCAAACGGCGTTGCGTTCTTTCGGGCGTAAAAGCTTACGGGGGAGATCAAAAGCGATAGAGTAAGCGAAGAGAGTAAAGCGAGCCGTAGATAGTTCTTTCTTCTCATCTCAAACTTCAATCCATCTGGTTTTCTGAATTTAATGATTCGGGATTGTACATGCTCACGTCTGTAAATCACAAACGCTTGACTGCCGAAACAAGTGATGCTCCGAGAAGTGCGTGCGGTTGGCCGTCAGGCTATTTTATGCAGGAGTGAGCGGCCTTCGCCTGCTGTGGGCGTGCGGGCTGCGAGTTGTCCGCAGGCGGCATAGATGTCGCGCCCCCTGGGCCGCCTGACGAAGGCGTTCACGCCCTTTGACGCCAGAATCTCTTTGAAGCTTTCGATTCTCTCCCAGGAAGACGGGCGATAGGGCAGAGGCTCCGCAGTGTTGTGCGGAATCAGATTTACTTTAACCCTCGCCAACCCGTGACGGTTTAAGAGATTCGCCAACTGCCGCGCCTGCTCGTCCGCGTCGTTCACGCCGTCGAGCATCACGTACTCGAACGTAAAACGCTCGCCCGGCTTCAAAGATTTCTCAAACTCCTTGCAAGCCGCGAGCAACTCTTCAAGCGGCCACTTCTTATTTATAGGCATTAACTGATTGCGTAGTTCATCCGTAGGCGCGGCCAGAGAGATAGCAAGGTGCGGGCGCTCTGGAATCGTCGCCAGTTCTTTAATGCGCGGCACGATGCCTGCGGTCGAGACCGTCACGCGTCTGGGAACTATGTGAAGTCCTTTGGGGTCTGCCATGATACGCAGGGCTTTCATCAGTGGCTCGAAGGCCAGAAAAGGCTCGCCCGCTCCCATCGCCACCAGATTCGTCCCGCGCGGCAACTTCTCTCCGACGCCGTAAGCATCATTGAGCGCAACTATTATCTGCTCGACCATCTCGCCTGCGGTCAGAGTGCGAAGCAGTCCGAGGCGCGCCGTCAAACAGAAGTCGCATTGAAGCGGGCAGCCCGACTGTGACGAAAAGCAGATGGTGTCGCGCCGCTCTTCGGGAATAAAGACCGTCTCGACGGGAAGATTGTCGTGCGTCTTCATCAGATAACGACGCGTGCCGTCCTCTGAAATGTAGCGCGACTCGACCGTGAGAGTTGTGACGGCTGCCTCCTTCTTCAGCTTCTCTCTAAAGCTCAGGGGCAAGTCCGTCATCTCATCCCAGGAGCGTAGACGCCGCGCGTGCAGCGCCGCGAAAATCTGCCGCCCGCGATAACGAGGCTCGCCCTGCCCTTCGACCCAATCGGACAGCTCCGCCTGCGTGAGTTCCGTCAAATGCGCTTTTTCTTTCATTACAGCCCTATTTTATCATCCGCCATGCATATACAATAACCGCCGGGGTAGTGTCCTAAATCTGTGTTGCTGACTCTGAACTATTTCTAGCCTTCTAAATCCGGCTGTGCTATATCTCACTCATGCCAAAGCGGTCTAGCAAAAAGAGCCGGAAACGCATCACAGACGAGAATCAGTTTGCCAAAGCGATTCTGGACTTCATTATAGAAGAAACAGAAGCCGAACCGCAGCCCGTCAAAGAGAAAGACCCGCAGGCTGTCCGGCGTGGACAGAAAGGCGGGTCTAAGGGTGGTAAGGCCAGAGCGCAGAAACTATCTGCAAAGGAACGCTCTGCTATCGCTAAGAAAGCAGCGAAGGCAAGATGGAATGCGCGTAGCACCGAAAGCTAATCTAGCTCATCATCCCCATCATCTTCATACGTATCATCATACTCGCCTGACATACGGGCATCTTCGGCGTGCTGATTAAAGTCGTAGTCATAGGCCGGAAGCGTCGCGCCATAAGGATTGTTTATGTCATAGGAATGTTTTTCAATACTATGGCGCTTAACATCATTGCCGATTCGCTGAAAGTTCTGGTCAAACGACATCTGCGTAATATCCGGCTTCGCTACTCTAATATCAATATAAAACGTAAGTTGCTCGCCGTGATAAGGGAGTCTAACCGCGTGCATGGTTCGTATCACATTCCCTTGCGGGTCTGTATAGCGCGAATGCTGTAGTGCCCTCTTCATATCCTGCTTGCATAATTGCTGCATTGAAGGAGGTTTTCGCTGATACCTACCCGTCTCTATAGCCCAAGCGGAAGCAGCATCAACATCTATCGCATCTGCGCCAGTTTCCATCTGCCATTCCCGCATGATGTCTGCCATTCTGGTGTTGTAATCCATTCTCTACTCCTTAGTATCTGACTTGTGGAATTGGATGCCCCCAGCCATCCGTAAATGCCGAAGTAGTAGCCAGTTCCCGCACCTTTGGCATTATTTTCGTGTGTGTGTTGTATGCGACTTCTTTTCGGTACTGTAGCTGGCCTACAATTATTCCAGGATGAATGTTTAACTGCGTCGCCAAATTATTGATTCGCGCTTCCGAATAATACGGGGAATACATCTTGATAAATTTTTCCAGCCGTTCTTCTGGTACTAGAGCATTTGCCGCCTCTTTATTAGCCCTTATTTCGGTTTCATCAGATGGTGAAGCCTCTAAGTCATCTAAGGAAAAAGCATCTCTGTGTTTGATGTGAGAGAGTTCGTGCATTAAGGTAAACCAAAAATTACCTATGTTATTAAAGCGAAGTGACATGGCTATAACTGGCGAATTTTCATCAAGCCAGAATGCCGCCCCATCAATCTTTGCTCTCGGAAGAGGCTCAACTACTACGAACCGAATGCCATAGTTAGCAAGCGCCTCGGCAACACGAACAACCGCACCTGACTTTGCCGCAAGCTTTCGTAGATGCGCTATCAACTTATCTATAGTATTGATGTCAAAAACTGCTACGGGTAACATCCTTGCGAGGTGCTTTGCTCGATAAAGCCAGGCCTTTTCAGCCGCATTTGCGTTAGCCTCTTTGCCCGTTCGTTTGTAAGATACTCTTAGTTCTACATCCTTTTCTAAATCGTCTTTTTCAAAAAACTTTTTAAGTTCTGGCTCAAGTTCTTCTAGCTTTTCGGTCTGACTAATCCAGCCACGCTTTTGCATCTCTTTAATAGGATAGTTCGTTAATAGCTTAGTTCGCTTTTCGATAGCTTCATCTACATAATCTGTTTGGGCTAACCTAAATGTGTTTTCCAGTTCAAGCCAATACTGCGGTGTTGTGTTAAAGACTACTGCCAATTCCTGAGCAATTTCCGGGTCTACTCTTTTCTTATCTGTAACAAGGTCACTAACAAATTTAGCGCCTCTCCCTAAAATCAACGCTAAGTCGGTTTGATTCCAGCCGCGCCCCTCTAAAGCTTCTTTAATGTACTTGCTTGGGGGAAATACTTTCATATCTGTCATATCTGGTTCCTCCGTTGGTAAATTATGAAAGTCATCAGCACTTTACACACGTATAGGTTCTGTGTCAATGTGGAAATTACGGATTAACGATAAATCGTTAATTTGTGTTGCTACGGTACTTTATGCTTGACTTAATTTGAGTTCTCAAGCATAATAGCAACTTAGCAACACAGGAGAAAATATGAACTGTACGTCTTGCTCTTCATCAAACTTCAAACGCTTCGGCAAAGACCGCAAAGGCAATCAGCGTTACCGTTGCTTGGATTGTGGCGTGACATTCCTAGAGCCGAAAGACAAGCCGCTTGGCTCTATGTACCTTGCAGAAGAAAAAGCCGTCATGTGCCTCAAGCTCCTACTTGAAGGCTGCTCAGTTAGAAGCATAGAAAGAATCACTGGCGTACACCGTGACACCGTACTGGACTTACTGATACATGTTGGCGGGAAGTGTGAAAGATTGCTTGAAGAGAAGATTAAGAATGTGCCTGTCAAAGACGTTCAAGCTGATGAGATTTGGGGCTTCATTCAGATGAAGGAAAAGACAAAGAAGCGTCAAGACCTGAACGATGAAACAATCGGAGACTGTTATACATTCATAGCGATAGACCGTGATACAAAGTTAATTCTTGCTTGGCATCTTGGAAGGCGTACAGCAAGCGACACTCACGCTTTCATCGAAAAGCTATACCTTGCTACAGGCACGCACTTTCAATTAACCACAGACGGCTTTGGTGGCTATCCTGACGCTGTTTCTCATAGCTTAGGCACTCGCGTTGATTATGCTCAATTAGTGAAGATGTACGCGCAGAATCCAGAAGGCGAGAGACGCTATTCTCCGGCTGAATGTATCGGAGCAAAGAAGATTCCCGTTATCGGTAATCCAGACCCCGAACGAATCAACACTTCGCACATCGAAAGACAGAACTTAACGCTTAGAATGTCCACGCGCCGCTTGACTAGATTAACAAACGCTTTCTCTAAGAAATGGTCAAACATGAAAGCTGCGCTTGCTCTGCACTTCGCGTTCTATAATTTTTGCAGGCTTCATTCTACAATCCGTTGTACCCCAGCTATGGAAGCAGGATTGACTAAAACAGTTTGGAGCTTGAAAGACTTACTACACGCCTAAAGGAGATTTTGTTATGTTTCTTGAGAATGGTAAAAGTTATAAAGTCACTTGTTCTAATGGTAACATTTTAGACATTACAGTTATTAAGTACGAATGGAAAATGTGGTGGTGGGTTAATAATAACGGTCAAGAAATACTCTTAAACTTCGACCAAGTTATTTCTTTCATAGCAAAGTGAGCAACACACTTTTAGGACACTACCACCGCCGGAAGGGCCTCGCGGGTTAAAAAGCTCTTGCAAAGTTCGTACGAAGCTCAAGGTGATTCGATGAAGATTGAAGACATCATAGGCATGCTTACGCTCTACACCTTCGCGGCGGTCGCAGTCCTGTTTCCCCTCTACGTCATCATACGCTCCGTCATAAACTTCGCGCGTGCGAGCGACGGGCGCGGCACAATCGTCATCAAGGCCGTGGTGGTGCTCGCGGTCTGGTGCCTGATTTCGCTCATCTTCGCCTTCATCCCCATCATGTATGTCTTCGAGCCGGGCCAGGGAGTCGACGCTCTGACGGCCAACCGCCGCATCACTTACCTGAGCATCGCGCTGACTTTTATCTACATAGTGGTCGGGCTACTGATGGCATACTGGGTCAGGCTTCAGCCCGGATGGCGGACGCTGCGAAAATCAGAGAGCGGAATCTAGAGAGCAAAAGAGCGCCTGGCGGTTCGTCTCAAGCGACGGTTCAACTTGCGGAACTTTTCATCGCGCTGCGCGTCTAATATTTTGAAAGTCTTCTACTGATAAGATGATTAATACGCTCGGCCTCACGAAATATTACGACACACGGCCTGCTGTGCGGGATGTTGATTTGTATGTCCCTGCGGGTGAGATTTGCGGGCTGATTGGGCCGAACGGCGCGGGCAAGACTACGCTGCTGAAGATGCTCGCGGGCTTGCTCAGGCCCACAAGCGGGAAGATAGAAGTGGCGGGTATAGAGGTCGGCACAGAGCCTAAACAGCTTCACGAAATTGTCGGCTACGTGCCGGACACCTTCGGCCTCTACGATGAACTGACCGTGCGCCACTTCATGCAGTACTTCGCCAAGGCGCACAGAGTCCCGAAAGAACAGATTGAGCGGCGCATTGCGGGCGTGCTTGAACTGACGAATCTGGCCTCTAAATATTATGAGCCGGTCGGGGCGCTCTCGCGCGGCATGCGCCAGCGCCTTGTGATTGCCAAGACGCTCCTGCACGCGCCGAAGGTGCTGCTGTTGGACGAGCCAGCTTCGGGCCTTGACCCTGTGGCGCGCATTGATTTGTGCGAGTTGATAAAGGAGCTTGGCGCTCTGGGCACGACGCTCGTCGTCAGTTCGCACATTCTGACGGAGCTTGCGGATTTCTGCACCTCCGTAGTCATCATGGAGCAGGGCCATGTGATTCGCTCAGGCCGTATTGAAGAGTTGGTCGGAAAGCTCTCGGACGGTCTGCCCGTGCGGATTGAGATGACGGATGCAGAGGCGGCCACGGCGCTGGCGGAGAAGCTGGAGAGCCGTGAAGACTTGCGCGACGTGACGGTCGAGGGAGCGATTATCGATTGCGCTTTTCAGGGCGACCGCCTGGCGCTCGCAACTCTTCACAAAGAGGTCGTTCTCATGCATGATGGAGTTGTCTCCTTTTACGAGAGACGCCTGACCATAGAAGATGTTTTCATGGCCGTAGGCAGTCACGCCGTTTCCTGAACCCCGGAGAGCCGTTGGAGGTTTTATGGCTTCAAGCTTTAATCTACTGGACAATCCCGAACTCGACCGCATCTTAAGAATCAATCTTCCCGCGCGCCGCCTTCTCTTCATAGGAGGCTTTGCCCTCTGCATAGTGCTTGTCATAGCGGGGCTTTCATGGAACAGCTACGCGGGCAAAAGCTATTACACGCCCGTGCAGCAGGTGACGTATGCTGCGCGCGACACCTACTGGCCTCTGACGATAATCCTCTTCGGTCTTATCTTCGTACTGGCCCCAGCCATGACGGCGCTCTCCTTCATTCAGGAGAAGATGCGCGGCACGGCCATCTTTCAGCAGATGATTTTGATGAAGCCCCTGGACATAGCCTTGGGGAAATTCTTCGGCAGCAGCGCGGCCAGCTACTTCGCCGCTTTGATTATCCTTCCCTTCGCCCTCGTAGCCGGACTTCTGGCAGACCAGAGAATCGATAGCGTCTTAAACCTGTACCTCTTTTTAATCGTCGGCGGGTTAAGCTTTCAGGCCATAGGACTCTTCATCTCTGCGGCCATAGCGAGTCCTTCGGAGAAGAGCCTGCGCGGCGGGCTTTTGATTGGCCCGGCTGTAGGCGTCTTCGGCGCTGTGACTGCGCTCTTCTGGTATCGCTATTTCACAGACCACACGGGGAAGAGCTATTACTTCTGGCACTTTTACGGCGCGAGCGTGGAAGGATACGTCATTATCCTGGGCCTGCTGATTTTCATAGGTCTCTGGGCGTTCGCGGGCGCAGTCCGCAGAATCAAGGCCAGCCAGCTTGTGCCGGTTGGTGCGTGGCCCGTGTGGTTCTTCTTCGCCACGGCGGAGAGCCTGCTGGTCGGCATTCTTTGGGGCTGGCAGACCTCCAGCCGCTCCGACTTGTATGCTTACGGCACCCCGCCCGTCATGCAACTTATAACTTACATGATGATTAACTGGGGCGCGCTTCTGGCTCTGGCGGGAAGCCTGGCCGTCAGCCGTCAGGGCTTGCGCGAGTGGTGGAGCGCAGAGGGCGACCCGCTCGTACTCTTTCAGCGCGAGGAGAGTAGAAACAGCTTCAAGACGTTTCTGATTGCGCTGGGCGTGTCTGTCCTGGGACTCATAGCGCTCTGGATTAGCTATCACTTGGATGTAGGCGAATTTCCGCAGAACATATCGCTACACTACCTGCTGCCTGTAGTTTTAGGCTTTGTGCTGACAATCGCGGGCATGCTCTGCTTCGTTCAATACTGCGCTATGCAGCGCTTTCGCGCACGCGCATGGGCGGGCGTCGGTCTCGTCATAGCCTTTTACTTCGTCATGGGCATAGCGGGCCTCATGTTCGAGAACAAGAATAACACCGCTTTTCTAGTCAACCCCGCTTTCTTCGCGCACGAGTTGACGCGCAAAGACAATTACATGGGCCGCACCTCCATGCGCTATAACCCCTTCGACGAGATCAAGGTTGACTTCTACAACTTCCCAAACAACGCACGGCGCGACCGTGGCACAAGCCTCGTCACACGCGCCCTCTTAGTCGAAGGGCTGCTCGCCCTAGGCTGCTTCGGCCTGGCCTTTCTGAAGTGGCGAAAGATAGAAGAAGAGATGCTCACAGAGAAGGCGACCGGATGAATACCTGTAGGGGCAGAGGACAAGTTCTCTGCCCCGACAGTTTTGGCGCTTCGATAGCATTCATGCAGAGGCGTGCGCGCGTTCCATCATCTCTATGAAGCGACGGAAGTGATGCTCTGCGTCGTGCGGGCCTGGGGCGGCTTCCGGGTGGTATTGAACGGAGAAGATGGGAAGCGTCTTGTGCCGCATTCCTTCCACGCAGTTGTCGTTGAGATTGATGTGCGTGACTTCAACCTCCTGCGGCAGGCTGTCCGCTTTGACGGCAAAGCCATGATTGTGCGACGTAATCTCGACCGTTCCTTTGAGTAAATCCTTGACGGGTTGATTGCCGCCGCGATGGCCGAAGAGCAGCTTGTAGGTTGTGCCGCCGAAGGCACGGCCTAGAAGTTGATGCCCGAAACAGATGCCGAAGGTGGGCACGCCCGCCTTGATGACGCTTCGAACTTCCTCTACCACGCGCGTCATGGAGGCAGGGTCGCCCGGCCCGTTCGAGAGAAAGATTCCATCCGGGCGCAGCCCTATCACGTCTTCTGCGGAAGTGTTCGCGGGCACGACCGTCACACGACAGCCCATCGCCGCAAGCTCACGGAGGCTGTTCATCTTCACGCCGAAATCGTAGCAGACTACGTGAAAGCGCTCCTCGCCTTCGGCCTCGACCGTGTAAGGCTCAGCGCATGTGACCTGACTCGCCAGTTCCCTGTTCTCCATAGGAGTGCTCGCACGCGCTTTCTCTATGACGCTCTCTTCGTTTGTATCAATCGAAGAGAGGCACGCGCGCATTGCTCCCTTGTCGCGTATGTGACGCACAAGAGCGCGAGTGTCTATGTGCTCTATGGCAGGAATCTTCCAGCGCTTCAGGTAAGCATCCAGAGTCTCTTCGGCTCGCCAGTTGGAAGCCATGCGGCTGGCCTCGCGCACTACGAAGCCTTCCACCCACGGACGCTTTGATTCGGAATCCGTGTGGTTGACGCCGTAGTTGCCTATGAGTGGGTAGGTCATGCAAACAATCTGTCCCGCGTAGGAAGGGTCTGTCAGAACCTCCTGATAGCCGGACATAGAAGTGTTAAAGACCATCTCGCCCGTGGCCTCGCCCTCCGCGCCCCACGCGCGCCCGCGAAACACCCGCCCGTCCTCAAGAGCTAGGAGAGCCTGCTTTAATCCGCTAATGTTCATTTCAACAGTTAGATTCAAACAGGGATAGATAGGATGAACAAGATAAAAATAGAACAATTGCTATTTCTTTATCCTCTCTATCCTGTCCATCCCTGTTAATTTTTTTCCTTCTCAATTCGTAGCCTGCAAGTTGTCGTTCGTCGTCTGTAGCTGTTTTAAGAATTGCTGTGCTTCGCCCATCCAGCGTTTGTCGGTTCGATATTTGTACGCGGGCGCGGTCTTGACGGCCTCTATGCACGCCTGCATGGAGTAGGCGGCTTCGCGCTTGCGGCCCATGCCTGCGAAGGCTCGGCCTATCAGGTACAGCCCTTCCGGGTCACTCTGGCGATGAGCCAGAAAGCGAGAGAGCGCTTCGCGCGAGTCGTCGAATTGTCCCGCAGCCAGGTAGGTCGCTCCTATCTCGCGCCAGATTTCATACTGCGCGTGCGTTTCGTCGCGCGCAACCACTTCCTGAAAATCCTTGATGGCGTCCGCGAGCCGTCCTTCGGCCCGCGCGATACGCCCAAGTTGATAATGAGCATCCACTTCATCCGGGTCTATCTCTACGGCGCACTGAAAACGCTTGCGTGCTTCGCCCAGTTCGTTGCGCTGCTGGTGTATGAGTCCGAGATTGTAATGCGCCGAAGCGTCCGCCGGATTGAGCGTAGATGCCTCAAGATTTCTTTTGAAGTTGGCGCGGGCCTGCGCGGTGCGATTCAGTTCGCCAACGTAGCTGCGTACCGCGAAGAAGATAATCAGCAACAGGAACGGAGAGCCTAAGAGCGCGCCGAAGATTGGAAGAAGCGGCGTGGAGAAAAACATCACCGCCCCGCCTATCAACACCACGCCTGCGGAATAAGCCCACGAAAGACGAAACACGGCGCGCACGCCCGCCACGGCCCACAACCCGAAGAGCAGCAGCATCAGCACGAATGACAGTCCGAGCGAAAGAGTTTGAGGATTGAGCGTCTCAGGATTGACCAGCGCGCGCATCCCCGGCGGCAAGCCCTTCTGCTGCTCCTCGAAATAGACAATGAGAGCGTGGCTCAGCATCGTCAGCAGGCCCAGCGCGCGTGCCACTATGATAAGCGGGATGACCAGAACGCCTGCGGCGGCCAGGGCATAAAAAAGAGTTGACGTGATTGCCACGTACTCCTGTTGCAGAACGACCCTGAAACTTCCGCGCCGCTCGAAGACATTAGCCATGAAGATGACGAAGGGGGCGAAGATGATAGCTATGAGAAGCAGTATTCCGGCTGACTGAAGCAAGAGGCTGACGAATGCCCAAGGCGCGCTTAAAACGGTGGCTTTGCCTCTCAGGTAAAGAGTCGTGATGAAATAGAAGAAGGCTGCCTGAGTGACGAGCGCAACGAGCGCAGGCGGAGCAATCATCGCACGGTCGCGCACTTCGTTTACCGCTCGCACGGGCGCGTAGAACATCATCAAAAGAAAACGCAGCCAATCAACCATGCTTGCTCTTACCTTTAACGCTGCTACTGCTGCTCGCCCTCTTCATCCGTGCCTTCCGGAAGCTCATTCGTGTCTCGCCTGGCGCTCGGCGGAATGTTCTTATAGTTCTCCTCGTGCGAGATGACGCTCGCGTCCGCAAGCGGCCAGTAGCGAAAGAGCGCCTTGCCGTAGATATATTTTTCGGGCACCAGCCCCCAGTAGCGCGAATCGCTTGAGTTGTCGCGGTTGTCGCCCATCACGAAATAGTAATGGTCTTTGACAATCACGGGCTGCAAAGTCATGTGCGCGACGTTGAGGTGCGGGTCAAGATACGGCTCGTCCAACTCCACGTTGTTGATGATGACGCGGCCCTCTCGCACTTCCACGGTTTCGCCCGGAAGGCCCACTATGCGCTTGATGTAATTCTTCGACGGGTCGTTCGGATACCAGAAGACAACTATGTCGCCGCGCTGCAATTTCGGCACGCCGTAATAGATGAGCTTGTTGACGAAGATGCGGTCGCCGTCATGCAGCCGTGTGAGCATGGAAGTGCCTTCGACCTTAACAGGCTGGACTACAAAGACCACCATGAGGGTGGCGAACATCAGCGCAAAGATGAGGTCGCGCACCAAGAGCCGCGTCTCAGACCAAAAGCTGTGGCCGCCATTCAGGTTCGGCTTCTGAACCTCTATGTCCTTGTCGTCATCCGCGCTGAGTTTGCCGAACATGGGCGCGCGGCGATTTTTGAATCCGAACATACCTTTTCACATTCTCGACTATAAAAGCGGCTGAACATCCCGTTGGATACCGCTTGAATTCAAACATTTGAGGTTAGCGGTCGCAGCCGCGCTTTGTCAACGAAAGGCGAAGGCCGCAAGCGCCCTGATTTTGAAGCGGGACGACGCGCACGCGAAACATTGACACTGGCTGAGAACTGCGTCTATATGTAGTCAGCCTCATCTATCATTTTAAAGGCAGGTATATTCCATGTCAGATGAGGCCCCAACAAAACCTATGCTGGAAACTATCCTCAAAGAGATGCGCGCAGGGTTCGATTCTATGAACGAGCGTTTTACCGGTGTGGAGACACGAATGTCTGCTGTTGAAAGGCAGTTGCGTATAATAGAAAACCAGCTTTTCAACATGGATATTCGCTTGGATCGTTTAGACGCGATAACCAGCAAAGCGCACTCAGAAGTTATGTTCCTCAGAGCAGATTTCAAAGAGTTCCGCGCTCAATTCAACGAAGCAGCTTAATCGTTCAATAGGCGGGTTTTCTCCTTTTCCTTGACAGCTTTAGCTTGCCGTCTCTATCATCCTGGGACAGTACCAATCGACGCTTGGCTTAAAGATAAATGGCTCTCTGGCCGTGAGGGGATTTTGGAGGCCCACGAAAAGTGATTAAACTCGACATAGTCAACCGTGTGGCAGACCGCACGGGCGTTCCCAAGATGAAGGCCGAACAGGCCGTAGATGCCCTCTTCAATTCTATGAAAGAGGCGCTCACCCGTGGCGAGCGGATTGAGTTGCGCGGCTTCGGGGTCTTTGTCGTCAAACCCAGAAAGCGCGGCGTAGGTCGTAATCCTCGCACGGGCGAAGAGGTCGCAATCCCTTCGGGCAAGACCATTCGCTTCAAGCCGGGCAAGGAGCTTCAGGCGCACGGCTTCGGCGACGAGGACGAGCACGAGCACGAAGGTAACGAAGGCTCGTCGGGCGATGGCGGCGGCGGATTCTGAATTTTAGAGGCCGCGCGCGACCTACTTCATACATCTAAAGACGGAAACGGCGACCACGAGGCTGTAGGAGGTCTAAAGCGCGGTCGCCATTTTCATCTAACAAGAGGCCGAAGCTAGAGAGAGCAGTGTCGGAATCAGTACAGGCAATACCACCATTTCTGGATGCGCCCGCGCCTCCGGCGTCTACGGGCAGGAGGCGCGCGGCACGCCCTACGGCGCGCGAGTGGCGTCGTCACGCGGCGCTTCTTTTCCTGACCATTCTCTCCACGACGCTCGCGGGCATCATGCTAGCAATCCCGGAATTCCCTGAGCCGAATGTGCCGGAGCCTACGGGCTTTTTTCAGTACCTCGTCTACATTCCCGCGTATTACCTGCTGGCGACCGCGCAGTTAATCATACAGGGCGTCACGCACGCGGACTTGCTCATGAAGGGGCTGGCCTTTTCACTCGCGCTTCTGGCTATTCTGACGGCGCACGAGTCTGGGCATTATGTGGCGTGTCGCCGTTACGGTGTAGACGCGACACTTCCGTTTTTCATCCCCGCTCCGCCGCTCTTTCTGGCAGGCACGTTCGGCGCGTTCATCAAAATCAAGTCGCCTATCCCTTCGCGCCGCGCGCTCTTCGACATAGGCGTAGCAGGGCCGCTAGCGGGCTTCATAGTCGCGGTGCCGGTGGCCGTCATAGGCGTCCTGCTGTCTGAGCCTGCTGCGGCTGCGCCCACGGGCGCGAGCATAATTTTCAACGACCCGCTACTGTTCAGACTGATAGCGCAAGTGGCTGGCGTTCATCTGGACGCAGCCAGCGCGGGCAATCCGTTTTACTTCGCCGCGTGGATTGGTCTGCTGGTAACGAGCTTGAACCTGATGCCGGTGGGGCAACTGGACGGAGGGCACGCGACCTTCTCTTTGTTCGGCCAGCGCGCTCACAAGTGGATAGGGACGGTGGCTTTCGTCACTATGGCAACTCTGGCGGTGCTGGGCTGGATGTGGCACAGAGCGCCGAGCGGCTTTCTCTACGCCGTGCTGCTGGCCGTCATGCTGCGAATCCGCCACCCGCAAGCCGGAGACGGGCGCGAGCGACTGGGGCGCGCTCGCATCATCGTAGCCGTTTGCACCCTACTGGTCTTCGTACTCTGCTTCTGGCCCTTCCCCATCACCATCACGGACTAGCAAATCGCCCTAAAACCCGAAATTTTCGCCCGGCCCCTACAGTATTAACGGGAGGCGGCTACGGGGGTTGCAGGCGCTATCGTGCTATTGGATGTGCCCTGTCCAAGCATGGGGTATGCGTTATCTACTTCGTATTCTCTGACGACCGTGCCGTCTAAGCGGTAGACGGTGTAGACGGTCAGTCTGTTTTTAGGGGCGGGCAGGGCGGACAGCCGTGTGCAGTTTCTGCTGCGCGTGACGTGAAGGCGCGGGAACGGATTGACGTGGCCTACGAGAACGGCTGCGGTGACGCCTATGACGAAAGTTAAGATGGCGACGACGAGAAAAAGTACGTAACGTCTCAGGTTCATGATGCGAGTGTCCTTCTTTCTATTCGTGAAAGATGCTTCGGCCCATCCTTTGGTTGACCGAAGGCCGGTCGTTAGAAAGCAAAATTATAGACCAGCACTCCTGTTACCCTTGCGGGCTGTCCCTCCGATTTCGTAGGAGCAAAGCGCGCCTTACGCGCAGCCTCTTCTGCCGCTCCCTGCAATTCCGTATTTCCCGTGATGGCCTTTGCTGCGATTACTCTGCCCTCTTCATCTACTGTCACCTGCACGACGACCGAGCCTGTGATGCCCTGTGCCTGAGCCTTATCAGGATATTTGGGCTTCGGAAGACTGAGAGCTTTTTTATTCAACACGCCGCCGCTAACCGTCTTCGCCCCGCCTTCGCTCTTTGGAGCCGTGCCTTTTATTGCCGAGCCGCCGCCGTAGCCCACGCCGCCCCCATAAAGTTGCAGAGAGCCGAAAAACTTTTTCGCCCTGGCCTGATAGCTCTCCGTCAAGTTGTCTTCGCTCACGTCCGGTTTATCGGCTTTGAGAACCATCTGGCGCGGCATGGAGAGCGTCATAAAATAGATGTCCCTTCCGGCCATAAAGGCTCTGACCTGCACGACGTTATATTCGTTCCGCAACATCCACGCTTTACCCGGAGAGCTTCCAATCTTAATCTCCCGCTCGCTCAGCACCTCTATATTCTGCCCCGCGCCGAGCAATCTTTTCAGCCCGGAGTCCAATGCCTCTCTAATAGTCTTCGCGTCCGTGACGGCTACAGGGAATTTTACGTGGCTCACGTAATAGATGGCGTCATCGGTTTTGAGCACATAAATATTCTGGGTCAGACGGCCTGCGGAAGTGTTTATCTCGTTCGAGAGAGTCGTAGGCTCGCCAGGCACTTTGAAGGAGCCGTAGCTGCGCTCTGTTAAGAAGATAATCTTCCAGCCGTCAGCGTCTGTCGGCGCGGGCCTGGGCGTAGGAGTTGGCAGAGGCGGGGGAGCCGCAGGCTGAAATGGACGGTCATTGTTCTGCGCCTGTAGCAGCACAGGCCAGAGGATAAAGAGCGCCAGCAAGATGCCCGCGCGTAAGAGAAGCTTCACAAGATAGCTCTCCTTTCATCAATCCGAGCGCAATGCTCGCGCTCTTTTAACTTGGGGAGGCTGAGGCCGCAGGCAGCAGTCCCTTGATTTCTCTGACGAGCTTCTGCACCTGCTTGTCGTCCGCGAGCGCAATCATAAAGAACTTGTAGCCCTGATGAAAGCAGATGACGCCGTTTGCGAAGAGCCAGATGCCGTCGAGGAAGGGATTGCCGCCGAGCAGCCAACTGATGGGAGCGCCCGTGATGCGTCCGGGCTGAAAAATCTGCGCCCAGAGCGCAGCGCCCGCCGCGCAACTGAATGCGCCCAGAAGCGGCGCTCCGACGTACTTGACCACCTTTCGCTCGAACTCCACGCGCGAGCTTTCGGCTTCCTTCAGCTCGCCGCTCGCAATCAAGCTCTCCTGCCGCTTCAGGTATTCGTCAAACTTCTGGCTCGCCTTTCGCAGCCCGTAGACGGGCAGCGCCGAGTGCGTGAACCAGTGCGGGTGCGAGCCTATCAGCACAGCGTCCAGGCCGGGAAAGCTTGCGCCCATACGCACGCCCAGCACCAGCGAGAAGGTCGTGAGCGCGGCTTTGCCCGGATTCTCTCTAACCCAGCCGCCAGCACGGAGCGCGCCCGTTGTGGCCGCAGCGCCCGCGCGTGTGACACGTGCGCCCAAGTCGAAGACCTGCGCCCCGCGCTCGTAATACTTCTTCGCCGCGTCGAAGACCTCTTCGGCCTTCTCTCCGGCGGTTCCGGCAGCAGCCTTGAAGGTCTCTCCGGCCTCGCGCGCACGCCGAGCAGCCTCTTCTGCGGCACGTTTGGCGCGCTCTTTTACTTCAAACTCTTCGCTCAGGCGCTCGGCCTCTGTGCGTGCGCGCTCGGCCCCTTTACGGGCTGCGCCCTGCGCCACGTCCGCAGCATCTTCGAGCCTGTCCTTGATGCCGTACTTCTCGTCCAACTCGCGCGCCTTGCGCCGCGCAGCACGCTGCCACTCGTCCAGCTTATCTTTGTAATCGCTCATTATTACCTCAAGATGGGGTCACACCCCCTTTTCACTTTTCTAGTACGTTGACGGTGTCGGTGGGGTTCTCCGGCTGTTGGTCTGTAGCGGCTGACTGGACGCGGTCGCGCCCCTGTCGCTTGGCCTCGTACATGGCCGTATCGGCCACAGCCAGAAGCTCTCTGCCCGTGGCCGCGCAGAGCGGGAACTCTGCCACGCCGAAGCTTGCCGTCACCTGTCCCACCACGGAAATCTCGTCGGCTTTGATGGCGAGCCGCAGACGCTCTGCGACTTCAAGCCCGCCCGAAAGCTCCGTCTCGGTCAGGAGCAGCGCGAACTCTTCGCCGCCTATGCGCGCGGCTGTGTCTATGCCGCGTGTTCCGGCCTGAAGGATTTTAGCAATCCGCCGAATCGCTTCATCGCCCGCCTCGTGACCGTGAGTGTCGTTGACCTGCTTGAAATGGTCTATGTCGAGCAGGAGCAGGCAAAAGGGTCTCGTGTAACGAAGCGTGCGCGTAATCTCTCGCTCAAGCTGTCGCTCGAAGCGGCGGCGATTCGCCAGGCCCGTCAGGTGGTCTGTGAACGCTGCCTCCTCGCAGGTGTCCAGATAGTTTTTGAAGTCCAGAAGGGTCTGCGCCCTTGCCAGCAGCAGGTCAAGGTCTGTAGGGTCTGTGATGTAGCCTAAGGCTCCTACCTCGGAGCCGCGCCGCGCGTCGTTGGGATTGTTGCGCGCGGCGGTCTGAATGATAATCGGGATAAAGCGCGTCATGGGATTGCCGCGAACCCTGCGGGCAAACTCGTATCCGTCCATTCTGGGCATCATCACGTCCGTGATAATCAGGTCGGGCTGGAAGGATTCGACAGCCGTCAAGCCTTCAGCGCCGTCCCTGGCCGTCAGGACTTCGTAACCGGCCATCTCCAGCGCGACTTTCAAGAGCAGTCGTTTGTCATCGTCGTCGTCCACCACCAGGACGCTCTGTTTAATTAACATCAGTAATTACCGGACTCGAAAAGCCTCTTGCGCGCCTCTTGCGCTTCGTGTTAAAGTGGCGCTTCTTCCAAAGGGCGTTTGAAGCGCAAAGTACAAGTTTTTGAGAACTCATCCTGGGAATTGCTCCAAACAACAATTGAAAGACCGTTAGACCTCGCTCAACCTGTTTCCTTACATTTCCGAGTTTATCCAACGCTAGCGTTGAGCGCTAATCTCTTTATCTACTGTACCGGGGACGGGTCGCCTGCAATCAAGCCTTTGCGTGCGAACTTTTAATTCCGAAAACCTAAACCTCAAAGAGGAAGTTTAACACTATGCCAGCCAAACGCGCTTGTGATCTTACCGCAGACGAGCGTGCCGTAATCCTCCAGAAGTCCGATTTCGGCTCAACCCTGAGCGAACACTTGCTCATGCAGCTCGCCGCCAGTTCGGCAGCCTACGACTATCGCCGCCGCCGCTTCATCTACAGTTCGGGCGACTCGGCAGACGCGCTCTACGTCATAGAGCGTGGCCGCATAAAGCTCTGCCGGATTGAAGAGGGAACGCAGCGTGAAGCCGTGATAGACATCCTGCCCGCAGGCTCGCTCTTCGGCGACTCGGCGCTCTACGCGGACGGCCAGAGAGAAAACTCTGCGGTCGCCTACGAACAGGTGCGCCTCGTGCGTATTCCTGTGGGGGAGTTCAAAAGGGGGATGGCCGAAAGCCAGCAACTTTATGATTACACCTTCCGTCTCATCGGTCAACGCCTTGCGCGTGCGGAGCGAAGGGTCGCAGACTTTGCGCTCGACGCGATTCCGGCGCGCCTGGACAAGCTGCTGGTGGATTTCTCGCGCCGCTACGGCGTCAACGAAACCGAGGGCGTCTTGATAGACATTCCGCTCCCGCACAGGGAAATAGCCTCAATCGTAGGCTCCACGCGCGAGAGCGTGACCGTGCGCTTGAACGCCATGCGCCGCGAAGGTATCATTGATTTCGTCAATCGAAAGATTCTGATTAAGCGCCCGGAATCGCTAGCTATGTTTTAATATGAAGTGTCCCATCTGCGACCAGCCGGTTAAATGGCAAGGCAATCCCTATCGTCCCTTCTGTTCCGAACGCTGCAAACTGATAGATTTTGGCCGTTGGGCTAACGAGGAATATCGTGTGCCCGGCCCTGAGTCGCCCGCGACCGAGATAGAGACTGACGAGGAGCGCCCCGTAAATGCTCCACCGTCTCTTGAAGAGGAATAGAGTTTAATGCAAGGCTTCCAGGAATCTTACAGGACGCGGCGCGTGGCGACGGGAATCATACTGTCGCTCTCTCTTCTCGTCGCGGCTGCCTGCGGCAACACGCCCACTTTGGTCTCGCAGCAATCCGGCAACACGCCTTCTGGACAGCGCGTGCCGCAATCGCAGTATCCCATGCCGCCGTCGTCAGCTTCCGCAGACTCTAGCCAGTACGGTTTCACGCTGCTGGACGGTCGCCGCATGAAGATGGCCGATTACAAGGGCAAGGTTCTGGTGCTGGATTTCTGGGCGACCTATTGCCCGCCGTGCCGTGAGGAGATTCCGCAGCTTATAGAATTGCAGCGCCGCTTCGGCCCGCAAGGCTTGAACATAGTGGGCCTCAACGTAGGCGGCCCCGACGACCGCCCCCTGGTGCCGGAGTTCGTTCGCAGCTATCGCATACAGTACGCGCTCGGCTACCCGGACACGGAACTGGTCAATCTGTACCTAGGCAACAACGACACTATCCCGCAGACCATCGTCTTCGACAGACAGGGACGACTGGTCAAGCACTTCATAGGCTACGACAACACCCTTCCCGCAGAACTCGAACAGGCCATCCAATCCGCCATCTCTACTGAATAAGGCTAAGAGTAAAGGTCAGAGGCAAGTAAAAGAGTGAGTTTGAGCGAAGGAGGTCGCGCGGTCTTAGCTCCGTAGGAGCGAGAATGTTTATAGTTTCAGTAGTAGAACAAAATGCAAGCTCCGTAGGAGCTTTATGTCATCAACAGAGAACATGTCGCTCCTACGGAGCTTGATTACTTATTGCTTCTATAAGCTATAAACATGCTGGCTCCTACGGAGCCTTTTATTCTCTTACACTATAAAAGCTCTTCTCCTGCCCTCCGGCCTCTGTCTTTTCCCTTTTGCCTTAATATGGTTGATAATAAGCGCGGTCTCTTAATCAGCTTATGTCTTGAACCAAGGTGGGGAGTGTTGTGAGAAGAGCAAAGATTCTTGCCACGCTGGGGCCTGCGTCGCGCGAGCCTGCGATACTTGAGGCGATGATTGCGGCGGGCGTCAACGCCGTACGCATAAACATGTCGCACGGCACACAGGACGAGCACGCGGAAAACATTCAGCGTGCCCGCTCCGCAGCCCGCGCTATGCGGCGGCCCCTCTCCGTGCTGGTAGACCTTTCGGGGCCGAAGATTAGAACCGGCGTGCTGAAGAACGGCCAGCCCGTTCAGCTTGAGACGAACGCGCTCTTTACCATCACCACACGCTCCGTAGCAGGCGACGCGCACGAAGTCTCTACCAACTACTCGGGGATGGCGCGAGACGTGAAGCCGGGTGCGCGGCTTCTGCTGGACGACGGCGCGATTGAGCTTCGCGTAGAGCGTGTGACAGAAACGGATGTCATCTGCCGCGTCATCAACGGCGGCACCCTTGGCGAGCGTAAAGGCATAAACCTTCCGGGCATCCAGCTTCCGATCCCGTCTTTGACGGATAAAGACCGGCGAGACCTTTCGTGGGCCGTCAGGCAGGGCGCGGATTACATCGCGCTCTCGTTCGTGCGTCGCGCAGAGGATTGCCGCGAGGCCAAAGAACTCATCAAGGCACAGGGAGGCCGACAGCCCCTCGTCTCCAAAATAGAGAAGGCCGAGGCGATTGATAATCTGAACGAAGTGATTGCGGCTTCGGACGGAGTGATGGTGGCGCGCGGAGACCTCGGCGTAGAGACCAGCGTGGAGCTTGTCCCCGTCTACCAGAAGCGAATCATAGAGCAGGCGAACATAGCTGAGAAATTCGTCATCACCGCCACTCAGATGTTGCAGTCTATGGTCACGAACCCGCGCCCCACACGCGCAGAATCTACGGACGTGGCGAACGCCGTGTGGGATGGAACGGATGCCGTGATGCTCTCTAACGAAACGGCTATGGGTCAATATCCTGTTCCGGCTGTGGCGACGATGGCGCGCATTATAGAGACGGCTGAGACTGGAAGGCCGGGCGCTATGCACGCGCGTCAGGTGCTGGCGGGAAGACAATCCGGGCGCTTCAGCCGCGCGCTCTGCGAGGCCGCGACCTTTGCCGCAGAAGAGATGGGCGCAAAGACCATTGTGGTCTTCACGGAATCAGGGCTGATGGCGCGTCGTCTCTCGGTGCTCA
This sequence comes from Pyrinomonadaceae bacterium, assembly GCA_014534425.1. Classification (GTDB taxonomy): domain Bacteria; phylum Acidobacteriota; class Blastocatellia; order Pyrinomonadales; family Pyrinomonadaceae; genus JACVRN01. The sequence goes on along the minus strand of JACVRN010000003.1, from coordinate 22,869 downwards.
GGCCGGAGCAGCGAATAGTTGCGCTCACGCCCTCGGAAGACGTACGCAACGAATTGTCGCTCATCTGGGGCATAGAATCGCTGAGTCATCCCACGTCCAATCGAACGGAGGAGATGATACGCACGGGCGACCGCGCGCTCCTGGAAGCAGGCGTAGCGCAGCAGGGCGAAGTCATAGTCGTCATGGCCGGTCAACTCTCCGGCCTCGGCCTCTCAAGCTCCATGAAACTCCACCGCATAGGCGAAGAAGTACAGCAACAGTAACAAGAAAAGCTATCAGCCATCAGCCATCAGCAAAAACAAGCTCTTCTTCTTCTTGCTGAATGCTGACTGCTGATAGCTGTTTGCTACTCGTCACTTGTCACTGCTTTGGATAATATCCTTCGCGGGTTCTGACTGTGAGATTACGAAATTCGGGCGGGGCGTTTTCGGGCTGCGTTACCTTGACCTTGATGGAGCGCCATTTGGGTTTGCCTGTAGCGGCCAGGGGCTTGAAGCCTATGCGGTACTGATATTTTAATTCCGCCGCGATGGTCTCGAAGGCTTCCTGCTCCTGTTTCTTCGTCAAGGGATTGAAAGACCGTCCGCCTGTGATTGATGCAAGCTCAGAGAGGATGGATTTACCCGCCTCGCCCTGGCTGCTGCCCGGGTCTGTGCCGCCGTTTATGAGTATGCCGTAGAAGGTGACATCGGATTCCTTCAGCAACTCTCTCACCTGACTGAAGGTGTGCTTGGAATTGTTATCTTGCCCGTCTGTGAAGACTATTAAAGCGGGCGGCCTGTACCTGCCGGTCTTTGCTTTTTCAATAGCAGCATACAATGCGTCGTAAAGCGCCGTCTGTCCCCTGGTGTTTGCCGTGAGAAGCTTTGCCAGAAGGTCGCTTATATCTGTCGTCCAGTCGATTGCGATGACAGGGCGCTCTGCGAACGCCATGATGAAATATTCGTTCGCCCTATTGCTGGCGTTCAGGAAGTTGTCGAAGAATAGTGCGACGGGTCGGGTCAGCTTCTTTTCGCTCATGGAGCCTGACATGTCGAAGATGACGCCTATGCTGTGCGGGGCATCGTCATTGCTGAAGGAAGTAATCTCGCGCGGCGTCTTGTCGTCCATGACTGTAAACGCCTCCTTGCTCAGCCCGCTAAAAGGCACCAGGCGCTTGTTCGACACTGTGACGGTCAGCATCAATTCTTCATCGCCCGATTTCGTTGAAGCCGTCTGTGTCTGCGCCTTCATCTGTTGCTGCGAGAGTTGCGGCGCAGGATATGCCGTCATGAACAGAAGAATGCAGATGAAGAGGGAGCACCTCGGCGCTCGTCCGGTTACTTGCATAATGATTTTAAGGGCGAAGCGTGGGAGATGAATTGGATTTTCCAGACCTATTCGACGCTGAGCATCTCGCCGACAGGCTCTTTGGCTTTCGGCTTATCGCTCCTCGTGAGCGGGACAGGCTTCTGCGGGTCGCGCCAGTTGTCCAGTATGCCCACCTGATGCACGCACTGAAGCGTGCAGGTCGGCGCGCACCATTTCTCGGAATAATACTCGCGCCGGAAATCTTCCATAGTGTAATCCGCTAGCGGAGTGCCAGGGTAGCCGCGCTGCTGCGAGCACCAGTGAACAAGTCCGTCCTCGCAGATGTACAGGTAACGCGCGCCCGCGCGGCAGCGCCACTCGTAGGGCTTGCCTTCGGCTATGGAATCCTGAAACCAGTTGAGGCGGGCGTGATCCTTGTTGCCGAGCTTCTTGACCTGCTGAAAGATTTCCTTCTCTCTTTCGGTCAGAGGTTTCAGTGTGCCGTCGTGGTCGTGTATGACGCCGACCGTGCTTGAGAAGCCAAGCTCCACGGCGCGCTTGGCTATGGTGAGCGCGTCTTCGGGAGTTTTGATGCCGCCGCCTATGACGGAATTGATGTTGATGTGAAAGTTGGCGTGCTCGGCCAGAAGTTGAAGCTTCTTATCCAGATTCTTGAGGCTCTTCTTTGAGACTTCGTCCGGCTCAACGTTGTCTATGCTTATCTGCAAAGCATCCAGGCCCGCTTCGTTCAATCGCCTGATGCGCTCGGGCGTGAAGTAGTAGCCGTTCGAGATTAACCCTGCAATCATGCCGCGCTTGCGTATGTGACGAATGATGTCGTCAAGCTGCGGGTGCATCAGAGGCTCGCCGCCAGAGATGGTGATGATGGAGGTGCCAAGGTCTGCCAGCTTGTCCAGCCGCTTCTTCATCTCTTCGAGCGGGACGGGCTGTGAGACCTTGTCGTACTCGTTGCAGTAGCCGCAGGCCAGATTGCAGCGCCGCATGGGAATGACGTGCGCCAGAACGGGATGATTCTTGGAAAGAAGAGCGCGCGTGATAAAGCTTGCCTGGCGCAGTTTCCATTTTAGAAAAGTGCTTCTCTTCATCTACCTAGTTCGCTTGTACTCACAAGATGTAACGGGAAAGGATATGCGAGACGCATGCCGTATGGCAAGGCGCGTGCTGCCCCTAGGCCACCTGCATAAAAGCCGAAGGGTTCCGGTCTCTTAGAAAGTCCAGAACCCTTCGTCCGAAAAATCCGACAGTTGGAGCGTTAGCTCTTCACTCTTTTCACGCCATCTGGCAACTGCTGGCGGAAGTGGTCAACCGGTATGTTGTCGTTCTTTTGCAGGTTCAACAGGCGCACGGTGGTCGAATCGTCATTGCGTTCTACGACCTTGGCCTGAATCAGCATCCCTGCGCCGTCAACCCAGATTTCAGCGTACTTGTAGGAAGCCGAACCCTTCGGCGTAATCTTCAGGTGCGAGGTGTTGACGCCTCCCCACAGGGTTTCGTCGCCGATATAATCGGCGTTAAAGTTGGCGCGAATCTGCGCGGCGGACATGTTCAGGTAGCTCAGAACGCTGCTGGCCTTCGTGTTTTTGCCGCCACTGGCGCGTCCCTCGTAAACCACGTTCTGGCGCTGGTTATAAAGCTGGTACTGGCCGTCGGCGACGGTCAAAATCTCTCTGCGCGGCTTCTGCCACTCTACGCGGACATAAGCGTTGCGGCCCGTGGCGGGCATATAAGCCAGCCAGCCCTCGCTCCTTTCGGCTTCGCGTAGCTGGTTATTCCACTTCTCCATGTTGATGGCAGCGCGAAGGCTACGCATATCGCGGCGATTGCGCTCCATGCGATTCAATATGGAGCTGACCACCCCCGCGCCCTGCGCGTTCACCGTCCGAGGGGAACTGCCCGCAAAAATCGTCAGAAGCACTGCAACTGCGAGGCTAAGGGGAATAAGCTTCTTCATACAAACTCCTTCTCTAAAATCAAGACTCCCGCCCGAAAGTCTCGCAAACCGAGCGATTATAAAGGATGGTTAGCGTATGTCAACCTCGTAGGCGACCACGCGTCCCTGCTCGTCACGCCTGGGCTGCCAGCCTGTGACCGTAACTTCGGGCCTCCCCGTTGCGCTACGCACGCGGCGTTCCAGTTCCGCTCTGTCAATTTGCACACCCTTTTCAGAAGGCTCCACAAGCAGATACGTGCGAGCAGAAGGTGTTGGATGCGCCTCTACCTGCCTGAGTTCGCCTGTGCGAAACCAGCTTTGAGGCGTCAGGAAGATGAAGACCAGTATGAGCGCGCACAAAACATCGTACTGCCACGTGCTGCGCCCATATGACCAGAAGAGAAGCTTCTTGAGAGTTCGCAAAAGATACTGCACGGCCTGAATTATAAGGGAAAAATAAGGGAAATAACAGAGGGTTATAGCAGTTTGTAAAGTGCAACAAGCTTTCTGTGGGCGGAGAGATATGGAACCTCTATGGATAATTTTATTTGAAAATCCATACACCATGCCCAGCGTCCTACTTGCAATCCCTTTGCATCTCTAACCTTCGCCCGGTAGCGAAACTCATTACCGAATTCGTCAGTTTTCTTTGACAGCCTGTAATCGAGCGAGATAGATTTCACGCCCAATTTTCTGTTTTATCAAACTCTGCGAGAGCTAGAAAACCGTTCGGCGTGGATGAAGCGGGCTGAGGCGTGAAATCGCCGAATAATTCGGAACCCCTGTCTATTGTCCCGTTGCCATCACGGTCTAGAGCAAGCCACGCGTCATCCGAACCGACGTTTGTCCATGATAGCTTATCTCTTGTGCCGTTACCGTTAAGATCAAAAGTGACACCGCCCTGAACGCCAGTCAGCGCCAACCCGTCGCCCGCAACATCTATCAGAACAGGCGAGCCTCCACACCAGTCGCAACCCGTACAAGTGCAACTGAAGTCGTCGTAATCCCCGCCGTAGGAGTAACACCTGGAGATGAAAGCCTCGGTTCTGGAGCATCCGCTACTTGACGGGCAGCAGCTATTGTCAATGAAAAGATGAAAAATGGAAAATTTGTGCCGGACTGCCGGATGGCTCAAGCGGGCCTCTATATCAGACTACGCTGCTTGCGGGCGGGAGATTTCATTGTGAGGTTATAGAGGGTGTCTGAAAAGCCGACTTCAACCTGTTTCTGATGCCCTAAGTGATAATCTTCTGAGCATTAGTGTCACCATCAATATAGTTCAGCTCAGCCGACACTCTTTCATCCCCTATGGCTGCGTGATCCTGACTTAAAGCATCTTGATAAGGCTGTCCTTCAGCCTCCAGTCCTCCTACAGCAAAACGCCGCCCGTCGAATCCACAATCCGCCCGTCGCGCATTTGTATGATGCGGCGGCACATGGCTGCGGCCTCCGGGTTGTGCGTAATCATGATGATGGTCTGGTTGAAGCGGTAGTTCAACTCCTGAAACATGTTGAGCACGAGCGCCGAGTTCTCCGAATCCAGATTCCCTGTAGGCTCGTCCGCCAGCACAATCGCAGGGCGAGTCACCACAGCACGCGCCAGGGCGACTCTCTGCTGTTCGCCGCCCGACAGTTCAAGCGGCTTGTGATGCATCTTGTCTTCCAGCCGAAGCAGTCGCAGAACCTCTCTGCGTCTTTCGGGGTCGTCAGCACCGTTGCCGCCGTGTATGCGCTCGGCCAGCCGCAGGTTGCCTTCGGCTGTGAGCGTCGGGAAGAGATTGAAGCGCTGAAAGACAAAGCCAATCTTGCGCCGTCGTATGTCCGTGCGGCGGGCGTCAGTCGCAGCCGTCAGGTCTTCATCGTCAATAATGATGCGCCCGCTAGTGGGCGTCAGAAGTCCTCCGAGCAGGTGCAGCATGGTTGACTTGCCGCAGCCCGACGGCCCCATGATGGCTAAGAACTCTCCCTCCTGCACGTCCAGCGAGACGCCGCGCAAAGCCTGCACGTCCACCTGCCCGACGCGATACGTCTTCACCAGGTTCTCAGCTTTAAGGATAGTTCTCATTTAGAGCAGTCAGCTATCAGCTTTCAGCTATCAGCTTTTCTTCAGTCATTGCTGGCTGAATGCTGATGGCTGACGGCTGAAAGCTTATTCATAAGATATAGCGCTCACCGGATCAAGATTAGCTGCGCGTACAGCCGGATAAAGAGCGCCCAGGACTCCGCCCAGAAGTCCTATGGCGGCTGAAGTCAAAGCCCATCCCCAACCGTATTCGAAAACAAGACCGTAGGCTCGTTGAATCATGAAGCCCGCGACGAACGCAGCCACGAAACCTGTGACGAGTCCAAGCACGCTGATTAGTATGGCCTCTTTCTCTATCACGCCGACGATGTAGGCGCGCGATGCTCCGAGGGCTTTCAGAATTCCTATCTCGCGCGTGCGCTCTGTAATCGTAGTGTACATGGCGAGCATGACTATGAGCGCGCTCACCAGCGCGGCCAAGCCCACTAGCACGCGCAGGAAGACTCCCAGGTAAGGGATGCTGCTTTCAATGCCCTTGAAGACATCGCGCGTGAACTGAATCTTGTTGCCCTTCGTCTCCGGCGCGGCCTCTATGCGCTGAGCGACCGTTATTTCGCCCACTCCGTCTTTGCATTTGACAAGAATGTACTGACACTTGCCCGCAGATTCCAGTTCTCTCTGCATGGCGCTCAGGCTCATCTTGACGCGAGCGCCGGATTCAGGAGCATAGATGCCCACGACTTTAAAGGGCTTGTCACCGAAGAGCTTGATTTCGCTCCCGACCGAGAGGTTATTGCTCGAAGCTTTTCTTTCATCAATGACGACTTCGCCCGGCGTGTTCGGGTCATCCGCGCTCGCAGGGTCAACCGATTGCGGGGCGCGCCCGGCGATGAGTTGAATCTCGTTCATCCTGGCGAAAGGCTCCCAGTCAACGCCCTCTATCTGCTCAAGACCGAACCCGCTCTTGCCCTGCGAGATGTAACGAATCACGGGCACAGCCGACTGCACGCCATCCACGGCTTGCAGGCGCTCCACGTATTTCGTGCTCAGGTTGGCCGTAGAGCTTGTCAACTCCATAGAGCCTGGGCGCGTAAAGATTATCTCCGCGCGCAGATTCTGAGAGCGCCGCTTAAGGTCATTCGACATCCCGCGCGAGAGTCCGGTAAACAGCATCACCAGCGCCACGCCCAACGCCACCCCCGCCACACTCACCAGCGAGCGCAAAGGTCTCTGCCTGATATTTGCTGTGACCAGATTATCCATTCACTTCTTTTGTCGCTCGTCCAAATCGACTTCGCGCAGTTGCCACTTGTTTTCAAGGATAAAGATGTCCGGCTGATATTGACGATCGACTATGGCCTCTTCCGGCGATTGATAGGTGAGGGCCAGTTTGTATCCGTCATGCGGGCGCGACAGCTCTATGCGCGAAGGCAGATTAACGCGTGCGCCTTCGCCGAAGGGTTTCGTGTTGCTGTAAGTAACATCCGTGACGAGGTCGCCCTGCTCGTCGAAGGTCTGCATGCGCGCGAAGCGTATGCCGTTCACGCGGTCGAACCAGAAACGGCGCGTTAGATGAGCGCGACCGTCCGTGGCTTCAACTATCTCATCCAGAAAATAGTAGCCGCGCACAACGCGGCCCGTCTTATTCGAGCGCGCCTGTTTATCTCCCGTATTCGGCGCGGCTTCCTCTTCGTAAAACTCGCTCTGCGTGTAGACGACTTTAGGCAGCACGTTCTTTTCCAACATTATTGGACGAACCAGGAGAGCATCCGTCAAATGCTGCGGGCGGAGATTCGAGAGCGCGCTGACGGCTCGCTGCTCGCTCATCTTCTCTTTATCACGCGCCGCCTCGCCGTCGCCCATCTCGAAGGTTTGATAGCGCGCGTTGTTCGTGCCCTTCACAAAGCGGCGATACTTGTCGTCGCCCTTGAGAACGGCCACGCGGAAATGCTCGCCGTCCGAAGTCATGCGCGCTATCTCAACGCCGAACGGGCCGTTGACCTCAAGATAAACCTGTCCGGGTCGCTGCACTATGACGGAGCCTTCAGCCGTGCGGTACTTGTCGTTGATGCCGAATTCCGAAAACGACGTGTCCTGAAATTCTATGTCGACCCTGCCGCGCAGAGAGCGCACGGCGGCCACGCGATTAACCTCCGCGATAAGTTGATCAGAGGTCGCCGTTTGAAGCGGCTTGAGAAGCGGCGGCACTGTGACTGTGCGTTTGGCAATGTCGCCGAACAGAGTCTTGCAGCCCTGTGCCGTCAGAAGACTTATAGTCAACAGGCAGAGAACCGCCAATCGCCCCAGCCTTTTTGTTTGTGGAAATAGAGAATCAGCCATCAAGCGAAACGTGTTAACCCCTTGAAACTCTGGCGGATGTTCTTTCGGAACCGACATTATATAAAAGAAGGAAGCTAACAGACAGCCCAAAGGTTGTCAACGCAGCCCGCAGACGCATATTAGGCCGGTTCGCTACGCGAGCGCAGCATGGATTGTGTCGCTTATTCATCTACCACAAGGCGTAAAAATTTTCCGAGCGCGCCATGAAGTCTTCAGAGCACGAGCGGAGGCTTATCGAATTTTCGCCTCAGCGCGTTGATGGCTTGAAAGACTTTGGGGCGGCTCACTATCTTGTATTCGAGCCAGCGCTTGCCTGGGAAATCCAGGAGCGCTATGCCGAAGAGAATCGTCAGGAATCCAGGCCCGGGCACGCCCGGCACGGCCATGATGATTCCCAGTAAGACCAGCACGAACCCGATTATGTTTTTGACCAGAATCCCGCTCCAGCGAACGACGTGATGACGGTCTACCAGTATGGCTCGGTCATGCGAAGGATGAAAGAACGTGGCGGGCAATCTAACAAGCACGTAGGAGACCAGCGCGCTGCTGGCAGCGAAAGTGACTACGAAAAAGATTATGCCGAGGATAATATTTTGCCACGTCAGGTCGGGAACAAACTGCATCAGCCAGTTGCCCATGCTCGCTTCAACTCCAAACTCTTTTCTCTAAAACCTGAAAGGGCGTGCTGCTCAAGGCTTCCCTGTCACTTCGACGTGAGCCTCAAGCAGAAGCCGCATCACTTCGCCTACGACTTCTCCGGCCACGCCTTCAAGTTGAAAATAGCGCTCATCGACGCCTTCCCAGAATTCATCAAGCCCGCGCACGCCCGCGCGCTCGAAAGCCAAAGCCTGCACCAGCAGGTCAACAACGTCGGCAGCCTTGACTAGACGTGCCTCCAGACTTGCGCGTTGCTCATAATCTTCATGAAGGCTGCTGTAACTCTTTTCAATTTGCGTGCCAAGCCCGCGCACTATGTCGTCAAAGGCCGCGCGCTCGGCAAGCTGGCGCGCCTCGGCCCCGAAATACTCGCCGCCCGTGCGCGGCATATCGCCCAGACGCGCCTCGGCCCAATCGTGCATCACGGCTAAACGCAAAAGCATCGCAGTATCAATCTCGATACCGCGCGCACTGATTTCATCCGCCAGCAGCATCGCCGCCACGGCCACACCGTAAGAGTGAGCCGCGACGGATTCCGTGCCCGGCGGCTGCCCGCGCAGAGTCCAACCCGTGCGCTCAAGCCGCTTCAAACGCTGTATCTCTAAGAGAGTCGAAAGCATTAATCTAAAATGTCAGACAAACATTTTCCCCGGATTCAAGATGCCGTTCGGGTCTAGCGCACGTTTAATTCTCATCATCGCATCAATGGTCGAAGCGTCGAGCGCCATGTCAAGGTAAGGCGCTTTGACGTAGCCTATGCCGTGTTCGCCGCTTATGGTGCCGCCAAGCTCTACAGCAACACGGAACGTATCGCGCACCGCCAGCCGAGCGCGTGCGATTGATTCAGGGTCTTCGCGGTCGCACATGAAGTTGACGTGAATGTTTCCGTCGCCAGCGTGGCCGAAGTTGGCTACGAAGGTTCGGTGACGGCGACCAATCTCTTCCACCTGCTCTACAAGCTCCGGCACGCGCGAGCGCGGCACTACCACATCCTCGTTCAGCTTCAGCGTCCCGTACTTCTTCATAGAAGGCGAAAGCGCACGTCGCACGTCCCACAGACGATCTTCATCTTCGCGTGTCGCGGCGCGCAGAACAGAGAAGCCTCCGCCTTCGAGCAGAATCTCTTCGACGGCGTTTGCAGCCCTGACGACTTCTTCGAGAGCGCCATCGACGGAGACCAGAAGAAGCGCCTCGGCTTCTTCCGGCAAGCCGAACGCGAACTCGCTCTCGACGGCTTTGATAGAGTTCTTATCCAGGACTTCAATCGCCACGGGCGTGACGCGTGCGCGTGAGAAGCGCGCGACACAGGCGCAGGCTTCCTTCATGGAATGAAAGAGAGCGCGCACGGTCTCTGTCGCTTCGGGCAGAGGCACAAGCCTGAGCGTAGCTTCCGTGATGATGCCCAGCATTCCTTCCGAGCCGCACATCAAACCCGTCAGGTCAAAGCCCACAACGTTCTTGCTCGTCTTGCCGCCCGTCCTGATAATCTCTCCGGTGGGCGTTACGACTTCAAGACCGAGCACGTAATGTTTAGTCACGCCGTACTTGGCGGAGCGCATGCCGCCAGCGTTCTCGGCTATGTTGCCGCCTATGTAAGACTCTTTGTAAGAAGCGGGGTCGGGCGGATAGAAGAGCTTGTGCGCTTCGACGGCTCTGTGCAACTCGTAAGTCGTGACGCCCGGCTCCGAGACGACGTAGAGGTCGTCCGGGCTTATCTCCTTAATAGCATTCATGCGGTCTGTGCCTATGACCACGCCGCCTTCCACGGGCACAGCGCCGCCCGTGTAGCCCACGCCGCCGCCGCGCGCCGTCACAGGAAAACGCTCTTCATTCGCCAGGCGCAGGATGGCCGCAATCTCTTCCGCAGTCCGTGGTAACAGCACTGCTTCGGGCGGAAACTTCTCCTTGACCGCATCCTGCGCGTAAGGCTCCACCTTCTCGGCGTCAACGAGCACATGCTCCGCGCCTACGATGGCGCGCAGCCGTTCCAGCACGCGCGGCTCGGACGCAGCCGTCTGTGCGCGCCTCCTGACGTTCTCTACAAAGTAACTCATGGCAGACGTTTCTACTCTTCGACTACTTTAACGCGCATGGAGTTCCCGCATCAACATGCTGGGAGCGGAAAAAAGTAAGAAGGCAGAAGTAAGGAAGCCTCTGCTTCTAAACTTCTGCCTTCTTGTTTTTACTTCTCTCTTTTTTAGCTATTGATTGCCACGAACTCCCGCAGACTGGTTGAGCGTCAGGTGAAAGGTCGCGCCTTTTTCCAGTCGAAGGTTGTCGCCCGCCAGCGAGAGCGTCGTCCCGCCCTGAACATCTGCGCTTGACGATTGCTCAATCCTTATAGAGCCGACCGTGTTCGAGACGTTGCCGACAGTGTTTCCGACCGTCTGACCGGCGGCGTTAACCGTGCCTCCGACCGTCTGCGTCGTGGTGTCCAAAACTCCGCCGACAGTGTTCGTCACGCCGCCCAGGACTCCGCCGCCTGAGCGTTGCTGTGATGAGCCGGTTCGCGCCGAACTGCTTGAGCGCACGTCCGCGTCCGTGCTCATGCGGCCATCTTCATAATTGCCGCGAGCGCGTGCCTGCGTGATGGAATTGATGGTCGCCGTGATGGGCGTAGAAAGCGAGCCGCTATCTAAACGGTCGAAGAGAAGCGAGACGCTCGACTCGCCTCGTCCGCGTCCCCTCTGCTGCACATCCGTCACGCGCCCTATGAGCCGCGCGCCCTTCTTAACAACCGTGCGGCCATTCTCTTTAATAGCTTCCGTAGTCCTCAAGACTACGCGGTCGCCCACGCGCGCCTTTCTGGCATCGAGCGTAGATTCAAGTTCCGCCGCGAGGCGCGTGCCCGATTCTATATTGAGGCTCTTGTCGCTACGACTTAGGGAAGCGCCGCTAGCGGCTTGGGCACCGCCGCGCGTCTCTACTTGCGCGAAAGCTGCAACGGCACAAACTGCCGTCAGCATAATCGCTAACATCAATTTTCTCATATTAGTACCTCTCTTATTCTGCGAGACTGTCTACCTTGATGCGATGAATTATAGGAATTGTTGTCGAAGCTAATCTGAAGCTTTGATTGCGATTTGGTTGCAACTTCGAGAACGATAACTTGGATTAATTATCGGCGGGCGGCGTATGAAGGCGGGCTATTGAGTCTCTATATGAATTAACCTCCAGGGCTGCGCGTTCCTCGTTCCATCCAAGGTATTGACGGGCTACGGAGGCGGCGGCTTCTACAACGTCCGTACCTGCGTTCGGGCCTATGCCTGTCATCGTGCGGCGCAGCAGGCAGTCCGCTAAGGTGGCAGCCATCTCGCGCCGGAAAGCGAAGAGGACTTCGGCGCGTATCGCGCCCGTCGCGGCATCCAGCCGCTTCAGAAGCTCCGAATCTACAGCCGCCATCTCTAAAACTTCACTTGCGCGCGTGCCGTAAACCCGCAGGAGATGCTTCGCAGTGCGCTCGTCAATCCCGCGCTCGCGTCTGAAGCTTTCCGCGAACGCCTTCCAGTCATTAGTCCTTGCGCCCGGAAGCGGCGTCTGCGCGGTCTTGCATGCCGGAGAGTCGCGGCCCAGTTTCCTGAAAACGAGATTGACTGTTTGCTCTGAGAGATTTCTGTAGGTGGTAATCTTGCCGCCGACTATGGAGAGCAGATTTTCAAAGGCTGGCGAGTGGTCGTGTATGAAGTGCCTGCGGGTGATGCCAGCGTTTTTAGTTTTGTCCGCAACAAAGGGGAGAGGCCGCACGCCCGAATAAGTATAAAGAACGGAGCGGCGAGTCAGACCAGCCTGCGGGATGATGCGATTCGTCTCGCGCAAGAGATAATCAATCTCTTCCTTATCCGCTTTGACAGAATCCAAGTCGCCTTCGTAGCGTATGTCGGTCGTGCCGATTAAATAGAGGTCGTTCCAGGGAATGATGAAGAAGGGCCGACCGTCCTCCAAAGCCTCCACGTAGAGCGCATCATCGGGCGCACCTTCAAAGCGCGCGGTCACAATATGGCTGCCCTTCGTTCCGCCGATTAGACGCGGGAATGTCGCGTCGTCAGTCGCGCCCAACACCTCATCAACCCAGGGGCCGCCGACATTCACAAAGACACTAGCCTGCACGCGACGGCTTGTTCCGCTCATGAGGTCTGTGAGATGCGCTGCCTTCACACGCGCGCCTTCCGTCTCGAACCTGCCGACGCGCGTGTAGGTCAAGAGGGTCGCGCCGTGCGCCTGCGCGTCCAGGGCATTTTCCAGCGTGAGCCTTTCTGGATACTCGACCTGCGCGTCGTAGTAGAGAGCCGCCGCGCGCAAGCCTTCCGAATCAAGTCCCGGAGCGCGCCGTAGAGTTTCAGACGCCGACAACATCCTGTGACGGGGAAGCGTCTTGTCGAAGGAGAGCAGGTCGTAGCAGAGCATGCCTGCGCGGATTGTCAGAGACCCGCGCTTCTGCCGCTCGTAGATGGGTATGAGCATGGGCAGAGGCTTGACCAGATGTGGGGCTATACGAAGAAGACGCTCGCGCTCGCGCAAACTTTCGCGCACGAGACCAAGCTCTCCGTACTCAAGATAACGAAGTCCGCCATGCACCAGCCGCGTAGACCAAGCGGTAGTCCCGCCGCACACGTCCCCCCTATCCAGCAAGAGCACCTTCAGACCACGCATGGCCGCATCACGGGCTATGCCCGCTCCATTAATGCCCGCCCCTATCACAACTAGGTCAAAGGACTCGCTCTCAATGTTCCGCGCAACCATGCGAACCGTTTACCGAAGACTCTCTTTAATCAAGGCTAGCTTTTCCTGCTCTGCTTCCTCGGCGCAGAGCGGAACAATCGCCCAGCGCGCTTTCAGTGGAACGCTCGCGCGCAGAGTCCAGCAGGCGGAAATGCTGGGCCGCTTTGCGCCGTAATCGTTCGAGGCGAAAAGTTGTTCAAGCTCCGGCTTCATCGTCGCGTCAAGCGGCAAGACGAAGAGCCGCGCACCACCCTTTGCATCCAGCGCCTCTACCATTTCATCGCGCACGCGGACTTCAAGACGGGGCGCGAAGTGAAAGCGGAAGTGAAAGTCGTGGCGGCCAGCGCCCTCGAAGCTGTCTTCGACGAGCCAGAATCTTTCACGCTTATCGAAGCGAACGCTGCGCGTGCAGTTGACGGCTTCACCGAGCCGCGCGTAACCCCCATGCTCCGCTTTAATGTAATCGCTCTCCGGCCCTGTTTCCCATTCCAGCACGCGCGGGTGCGCTTCATCGCCTAACACGAACGGCACATTCACGTCCGTAGTGTTCTGCTCCACGCAGTCAATTTCCACGGTCGAATGATAGCGCGTCGAGCGAAAAAGATTTCTCTCTTCAAGATTGCCCGTATAGACAAAGGTGCCCGGGTCTATGATGAAACTCACGCCGCACGCGCTGACTTCCAGGCTCAATGCGTCGTTGTGGCCGTGCGAGCCGCGCCCGCGCGCACCCACGCCGCTAGCGTTGAAGAGTAGATAAAGGTCGCGCTCGCGCATGACGTAAGTGCCAGCATGAGCGAAGCCGCGCGAGTGTTCTGCTTCTTCCGCCTCCGGCAGACTTTCAAAGGAGCGCACGCCGTCGTGCCCCAAAATCCAGGGCAACTCTTCCGGCATCTCGCCTTTCATCTTAAAGCGCGGCTCTTTGAAGAGCGCTGCGCCGAGCGCGAGCAGGTAGGCGTGGTCGTCTGCGGCCCTGTGTTTGATGGGCAGGATTCTTCCGCTATCGGTATCGCCTATGAGTGGCGCGCGACCGTCCGGCCTCAGATATGAGAGCGTGTACTCGAACATCTGCCGCAGCCGTTGCCAGTAGCGCTCCTCTATCCCCATCTGATTTTCGCGGCAGAGAATGAAGGAGTAAAGGAATAGCTCAAGGGCCAGGCGATGATAGCCTGTGGAGGCTTCAAAGTCCGCGCCGTCCTCAAGAACCTGCTTGTCCATCTCGCGCAGCATCTCTCTCAGCCCAAACTTTTGCCAGCCCCGCGCGCACTCCAACTCCGGCAGCATCACGCCCAGCCACAAGAGGCCCACAACGTCCGAGAGATAATGATTGCTCGTTGCTATGTACGAGAACTCAAGGTTGCGTCGTATGTGCGCGCCGTGCTGCTCAAGCGTGTCCAGAAGTACGCGTAGATGCGTGGGCGTCATCAATTCGGAGTGACGGAAAATCTCCAGGGCACCGAGAAGATTCATGGCTCGAAGCGCTACTTCCATAGCGCAAGACCAGTTGGCCCCCAGGCCCACAGGGTTCTGCTCGCGCCAGCTTTCCAGTTGCCGGAAAAACTCTCGCGTGAAATCTTCGTCCCGCGTCAACGCGTAAGCCCGCGCTAGCGTCAACGTGTGGCCCAGGCGATTCAACTCCCACAGGACGCGCACGTCGGAACCGTCGCCGCGCGAAGCGAACGAGATGTCAGCATGAAAGACTAGCGGCCACTCGTAGCCGGAGACGGGATCGCGCCGCCACTCTATCTCACGCCCGAAGCGCTTTGCTCCAAAACCCAGAAGCGGCCACGAATGCTCGTCCGTGATAAGCGCGGCCTCTTTGATTAATCGCTTCGTATCTTCACGGAAAAGATTATCCGAATCGTACGCGCTCTTATCTTCGTTGAGATTGAAGCCGGGAAGGAAACGCGGCTCCCGGCGATGGCGGAAATGCTCAAGAAGCTTTCCCTCGTCCATGCTCTTGAAGGAAGAGATAAGATGAGCTTGGGTTTTATCCAGTAGCTCAAGGCGTGCGCGCTCACGGTCACGCTCCAATCGAGTGCGGCTTCGTCTCCAGGCTTCACGCGCGAGCGTGACGGCGTCAACTTCTCCACGCAGGGCGCGGCGTATGCGAGGGATTAGCTTGGAAGTTGCAGGCGCGAAAGAAGAACTCTTTTTTTCTTCGCTCATCGCGTCAGACCTTTTCGAGCAGTGCGTCCAGGATGCGCGGAGCCGTGTGCCCGTCCCAGAGCGGAGGCAAACGCTTCTCATCGGTCGCAGGGGCGCGCGAATGAAGGAGCGCGTCTTCGGCTGCGCGAATGATTCTGTCCGTGTCAGTGCCGACGATGCGGTTCGTTCCCATCGAAACCGTCACGGGCCGCTCAGTGTTTTCGCGCAGCGTGAGACATGGAATTCCGAGCGCAGTCGTCTCTTCCTGTATCCCGCCCGAATCCGTGAGCACTAACGAAGCGCCGCTATAGAGCCGCAGGAAATCCAGATAGCCGAGCGGGTCTATGAGTCGCAAGCCGGGATTGCCCGCTACTCTCTCTTCAAATCCGAAATCCTTGAGGCGTGCGCGCGTGCGCGGGTGAACGGGAAAGATTACGGGCAGGCGCTCAGTTATCTTTTCAAGCGCGCGGAGGATGCGCCCGAAAGTTTCTCTCTCATCAACATTCGACGGGCGATGAAGCGTGAGGACTGCGTAATCGGAATTATTAAGCCTAAGCTCTTCGCGCACAACGGAGCTTTCGGCGCGGGACAGATGAGCGAAGAGCGAATCGATCATCACGTTGCCCACGAAGCGTATGCGCTTTTCAGGTATTCCTTCGGCCAGAAGATTTTGGTCTGCGTCAAGGGAGGGCGTGAGCAGCAGGTCTGCTAGCTGGTCTGTGAGGATGCGGTTTAGCTCTTCGGGCATGGTGCGGTCGCGGCTGCGAAGCCCAGCTTCTACGTGCGCGACACGCACGCCCAGCTTGACGGCCACGAGCGCGCAGGCCACCGTGGAATTGACATCTCCGACGACCAAGACCCAATCGGGCCGCTCGCGCATGATGACAGGCTCGAAGCTCTGCATGACTGCGGCGGTCTGCTCCGCGTGAGTGCCGGAGCCTACATTCAGATAAACGTCCGGCTCCGGCAGCGCCAAATCGCGGAAGAAGGCTTCGCTCATCCCCCTGTCATAATGCTGACCCGTATGCACCAGAAGCGGCGCAAACTCCCGCGTGCGCCGCTTCATCTCTTCCACCACCGGCGCGGCCTTCATAAAGTTCGGACGCGCGCCGACAACATTGATGACTTTAAGCATGAAAAAGCATTCGGCAATCAGGCAATCAGCCTGCTTATAAACGAATGATTCTGGCGCTGGCCTTGCGGCGAAGCTCTCCGTTGAGGGCGTTGCGTGTGTCGACGATGAGCTTGCACTGTGAAGTGACGCGGGCGTAATCAATGCCGCTATGGTCTGTGACGATGATGACGCAATCGCTGTTTTTGAGCCGGTCGTCCGTCAACTCCACGGACTGCAAGGGAGCGCCGCTTCCTTCCGTGTGCGCGTCGTCGAAGCTTACTTCCCGTACGAACGGGTCATGATAAGAGACCTCCGCGCCTTTAGCTCGCAGGCGGTCTATGATGGAGAGCGCGGGGCTTTCCCTCACGTCGTTGACATCCTTCTTGTAGGCCACGCCCAACAGCAGCACGCGCGCGCCGTTCAAGGCTTTCCTGTCGTCGTTCAACCCGTCCGAGACGAGCGTCACTACGTGCTCGGGCATTCTGGAGTTCACTTCTTCGGCCAAGCCTATGAAGCGCGAGTCGAAGCCGTGCTGTCTTGCTTTCCATGAAAGATAGTGCGGGTCAAGAGGGATGCAGTGGCCGCCAATGCCGGGGCCGGGATAAAAGGGCATGAAGCCGAAGGGCTTCGTCGCGGCGGCACGTATCACTTCCCAGGTGTCTATGCCGAGCGCGTAACAGAGACGCGCCATCTCGTTCGCCATGCCGATGTTGACGGCGCGGAAGGTGTTCTCTAAAAGCTTTGCGGCTTCGGCCACGCGTGCGGATGTGACGGAATGAACGTGCGAGACAATCTGCGAGTAGAGATAGGCTGCGGCCTCCGTCGAATCATCCGTGCAGCCGCCAACGACCTTCGGAATGTTATGCGTCTGGAACTGCGGGTTGCCGGGGTCAACGCGCTCCGGCGAGAAGGCCAGCAGGAAATCTTCGTCCAGCTTGAGTCCTGTCTCTTCAAACATGGGAAGCAGGACTTCGTCAGTCGTGCCCGGATAGGTGGTTGATTCGAGGATGATGAGTTGACCGCGCCGCAAGTTCTTCTTTATCTCTTCGGCGGCGGCCAGTATGTAGGTAATGTCCGGCTCTTTCGTCTTCCTCAAAGGCGTGGGCACACAGATGATGATGGCGTCGCACTTTGCAAGGGGGCTGAAATCCGTGCTCGCGCTGAGGCGTCCCGCTCCGACCATCTCCGCTATGGCGGACGAGGAAACGTCGCCGATGTAAGAGCGCCCTTCGTTGATGGCTTTGGCTTTTGCTTCGTCAACTTCAAAGCCCGTGGTGGAAAAGCCGTTGTGCGCGAACTCTACGGCCAGAGGCAGGCCCACGTAACCCAGGCCGATGATGCCTATGTGCGCGCGCTTGTCTCTTATCAGATTTATTATCTCGTCTTTAATCATCTTGGCTCAATCTTTCGGTTGGTCTTTCTCATCAGGCGGGAAATCCCCGGCTTGCTCAAGCAAATAAGACTAGGTGAGTGCCGAGCGGGCTGTCAAGCGGGAGAAGGCGAGAGTAAAAAGGCAAATAGGCTTTATCTCTTGACAGGTTTCTGAAGAAAAGAGAATATCCACGCTGCCCTTGCCAAATTCATACGCAGCAACGCCATCAAACAAAACTTGAAAGGAATCCATCATGATTGACAAAAGAGGGAGGGTTAACGCGGCGCTGGCGCTGATAGCGCTCCTGGCTGTCACCCTCGCCTGCGCTTCATTAAAAAACCTCGGAAAGAATCCTACGGAAGAAGCCAACAAGCTCGTAAACCAGGCCAAGGACGACCTAGAAGAGATTGACAAGATTGACGACGAGGCGTCCAAGAAACAGTCCGACCTCAACAAGGCCATGAACGACAAGAACGTCGACGAGACGAAACGTATTCTTGGCGAACTGGTCAAAGACATTGACAGAGGACTGGAGAAGGGCAAGGACGCCGCAGACAAGGTCGAGCAGGCGTCTAAGCTGGACGTGGACGCGACCTACAAAGAGTATCTTTCGGTCAAGGCGCAAGCCTTCCGCAAAGAGATAGAGGCGTGGACGGCCATGCGCGAGGCCGCCGTCATAGCCCGCGACAACTACACCGCCTCGGGCCTTCCGGCAGACAAGCGCACAGAGTACGTCAACAAGGTCAACGAATTTAAGAAGCTCCGACAGGACGCCAAAGACCTGCACAAGAAAGCTTCCGACATAGCCCGCGCCAATCCAAACATTGGCAAGAAGTAGAACCGAGTCCCAAGACTCAAGTCCAAAGTCCCAGGTCAAAGACTCTTTCTTTTAACTTGGGACTTTGGACTTGGAACTTGGGACTTTCTTTTCCCATGAGCCAGAAGAAGAGCAAGAGCGGTGCCCAGAGCCTTGTGCGGGGCCTGGGGCTTTTGGATGCGACGATGATCGTCGTAGGCTCTATGATAGGCTCAGGGATTTTTCTCACCTCTGCGGCTTCGGCGCGCTTCGTAGGCTCGCCCGGATGGCTGCTGGCGGCGTGGGCCGTGGCCGGAGTCCTGACCATCACGGGCGCTCTGTGCTGCGCTGAGCTTGCCACCATGATGCCGCGCGCCGGAGGCCAGTACGTTTTCCTGCGCGAAGCTTACAGCCCGGCCATAGGCTTCCTCTTCGGCTGGTCGCTCTTTCTGGTCATACAAACCGGCACCATCGCGGCTGTCGCCATAGGCTTTGCGAAGTTCATGGGCGTGCTGGCCCCGCAAATCTCTTCGACCAATTACCTGATAGAACCCATACGCCTGGGCCAGAGCTACGCGCTCAGTCTTTCCACGCAACAGTTCGTAGCCATACTGGTCATAGCGGTTCTGACCGTGACGAACACCTTCGGCCTGCGCGCAGGCAAAGCCATACAGAATACTTTCACCTTCACGAAGACGGCTGCGCTCGTAGGTCTCATACTGGTTGGCTTGACGCTCGGATGGAGCGCAGGGTCAAAGGCGGGCGGGGCCAGCTTTACTTCCGACTGGTGGAACCCCTGGGCCAACGGCTGGACGCCGCAGACGGCGCTGCCCGATTTTAAGATGACGGGCGCGCTTGCTCTGGCGATGCTGCTGGGGCAGGCTATGGTCGGGCCGCTCTTCGCGCAGTCGGCCTGGAACAACGTCACGTTTACCGGAAGCGAAGTGCGAGAGCCTGGGCGGAATCTCCCGCGCGCCCTGCTGATAGGCTGCGGGCTTGTCGTAGGGCTTTACCTGCTGGCGAATCTCGCTTACGTCGTGACGTTGCCGCTCGCCTCGATTCAGAAAGCGCCGCAGGACAGAGTCGCAACCGTGACGATGCAGGCAATCCTGGGCGCGCCCGGCACGGTGCTGATGGCCGTCCTGATAATGATTTCAACCTTCGGTTGTAACAACGGGCTTATCCTGGCGGGCGCTCGAGTCTATTATGCTATGGCGCGCGACCGTCTTTTCTTCAAAGGCATCGCGCGCGTCAACTCGCACCACGTTCCGTCAATCGCGCTCGCAGCGCAAGGCGTCTGGGCCTGTCTGCTCACTCTGCCGCGCACCATCAAGCCTACGCCCGCGCCCGGCGAAGACCCGTACGGCGACGTTTATACTCAACTGCTCGCCTACATAATCTCCGCCGACATGGTCTTCTACGCCTTGATGGTCGCAGCCGTCATAGTCATGCGCTACAAAGCGC
This sequence comes from Pyrinomonadaceae bacterium, assembly GCA_014534425.1. Classification (GTDB taxonomy): domain Bacteria; phylum Acidobacteriota; class Blastocatellia; order Pyrinomonadales; family Pyrinomonadaceae; genus JACVRN01. Next base: position 2,998 of record JACVRN010000003.1, on the reverse strand, counting down.
CACAGGCACCCAGACCCTACCGCACCTGGGGCTATCCCTTCGTGCCCGCGCTCTACATCATCATAGCGCTCCTGCTCGTACTGGATTTAGCCTACCTCTCACCCGAAACCGCAGGCATAGGCTACCTCATAGTCTTCACAGGACTCCCCGTCTACCTCATCTGGCGCAAGCGAGCCGCCCTTCAACCCGCAATCGAAGCAACCACCGAAGCAGGAGACTAAAAAACAGTTTTCAGTTTTTACTTAACCCAGGCGTCGGCCACTTCCGTCTCGACCTTGACGGGAACTTTGCTGACGTACTCTTCGCCAGCCTTGCACATTGCTTCTTCAACGACCTTGCTAATCTCCTCGGCTTGGCCTGCGTCCGTCTCGACCACTATCTCGTCGTGAATCATATTAACGATGCACGCGCTAGACCCGCGCAGCCTGTCATGCAGAAGCCGAAGTGCGCGCTTCAGAATGTCTGCACTGCTCCCTTGCACGGGCGTATTTTTACCGTTGCGTTGGGCGAGGGATGCGGCCTGTTTGTCTGCGGGGTCGAAGTTGAAGCGGGCCAGGCGGCCTGAGGCGGTGCGGGCTGTGCGCTCGCGCAAAGCTTTAAGGGCTGCGTCGCGGAGCCAGGTGTCTAGGGCGCGATAGGTTGCGAAGTAGCGGCGAAGCAGGTCTTCGGATTCGGTCTGCGAGAGGCCAGTCATCATGGAGAAGCGCTGCGCGCCTATGCCGTAGACCACTCCGAAGTTCAGGCGCTTGGCAAATGAGCGCTGGTCGGCTGTGACCTCTTCCAAAGGAACATTAAAGACCTGCGAGGCTGTAACGCGATGCAGGTCTGCGCCGGAGTTGAAGGCGTTGATGAAACCATCGTCGCCTGTGAAATCGGCTAGGATGCGAAGCTCTATCTGGCTGTAATCCGCTATCACGAGCTTTCTGCCTTCGGGCGCGCGGAAGCAGCGGCGATACTCTACGGCGTGCGGCACCTGCTGCACGTTAGGGTTCGTGCAGGCCATGCGGCCCGTCGGTGCGCCTATCTGGTGAAAGCTTGCGTGTATGCGCCCCGTCTTGGGGCTGATTTCGTTGATGATGTTTTCGCCGTAGCTGGTCAGGGATTTCTGCACGGTGCGGTATTCGAGCAGCTTGGCTATGACAGGATAATCCGCCGCAAGGGGTTGCAGCTTCCAGTTGCGCGTGGAATCCGGTAGCGGCACGCCCAATCGTTTGAGAGCGGCGGACAATTGCGTATGCGAATCAAGATTGATGTCGACGCGCGCGTCTGCGAAGAGAAGCCCCTGCGTCGCTCCTTCGGCGAGCATCCCTTGAAGCTCTTCCGCGAGGATGGTGCGCTTCTTCTGCACGACCGCAATCTGCTCGCGCCAGCAGGCCGCGTCCAGAAAGACTCCTGCCAACTCAACGCCCGCAATGGGCACGACGCATTCGAATTCCAGTTGAGCCACGCGGCCAAGACTGTCCGCCTTGATGCGCTCTACGAGCTTTTCGCGCAGGGGGAGCATGATGGCTGCGTCGCGCGCTGCGTATTCGAGCTGCGTTTCCGATAGCTCGCCGCTCCAATCCGAAAGCTGCGCGGACTTATCCATCTCTTCGTTCAGATAACGCTCCACGACGAGTTGCAGGCTGTGACGGTCTTCGGTGTCGCCCGCAGAGACTATCTGGCTGGCGAGCAGGGTGTCGAAGAGACCGCCGCGCTCCACCTCAATCTGCGCGCACGTCCAGGAGTCGTATTCGCAGCCAAGCTCCGCGCCTAAATAATGACGAATCCACTTGGCATCGAACTTGGCGTTGTGCGCGATTTTGACGGGGCGCTGCGCGGCCAGGAGTTTCCTTAGAGGCTCAAGCGCCTCAACCTTTCGCATGTCGTTGGAGGCGAAGCGGTCTAGGTCGAAGATGTAGGTGAAGCCTTCGGGCGTGCTCAGTTGCACGAGCCGCACGCGGCCTTCGTAAGGGTCAAGCGCGGTCGTTTCAGTGTCGAAGCCTATGAACGGATACTTGGCAAGCTCTGCGACGGCGTCGCTGAGAGCCTCGCTCGTGGTGATTACTTTGTAGGGAGTTTCCATCATCGTCTTGCGCCTATGAGATAACGAACCGGCACCGTGCCGGGAACGAACGCGGAGTGAACCGTGCCCGCAGGAAGAAAATCGCGGTCGCCCGCCTGGAGCGTGTACGTTTCGCCCTGCACGCGCAATTCAAGCTCGCCAGTGATAATCCAGTGCGACTGGTCTTCCGCGTGACGATGCGCGCTGTAATGAGTTCCGGGCGCATCGCTCCACTCGAAAACATGATAGCCCTCTTGCTCCAAAGCGGCTCGCAACTCCTCCGCGCCCGGCTCTTCCTCTTTGCCCCAACGCACTACTTTCAAGCTCAAAAAAAATTCTCCATTATTCAGATTGTGTTCGCTTCACCTGTACGAATGTCAGGAGCAGAAGGGCTGAGATTGCGCCCAGACCCGCGCTCACCATGAAGGCATCTCGCGCTCCGCGCAAACTCCACAAGCCCCCCATCAGAAGCGAAGCGGGAAAGACGGTAATTCCGAATGCCAGATTATACAACCCGTAGGCTGTGCCGCGCTGCTCCGGTCGCACAAGGTCAGCGACGAGGGCTTTCTCCGCTCCCTCCGCCAGTCCGAAATAGATGCCGTAGATTAGAAAGAGCGCCCACGCCATCCCGACTGAAGAGACAAAGCCGAAGCCCATGTAGACGAGCGCGTAGAGCATCCAGCCTGAAGCTATCAACCGCTTTCTTCCTACACGGTCGGAGAGGTCTCCGCCGAGGAGCGAGCTTAAGACCTTGCTGGCATGAAGCGCTGCCCAGAGCAGAGGAATCGTGGCGATTGACACGCCAGCTTCGCGCGCACGCAACAAGAGAAACGCATCCGAAGAGTTTGAGAGCGTAAAGACGGCCAGGATTACCAGGAAGCGTTTGAAGTTTCCATCGAAGCCACGGAGCGAAAGCTTCGCAGGGTTTGAAACGCCGTTGATGCTCGCGGCCTT
>JACVRN010000258.1 GCA_014534425.1 Pyrinomonadaceae bacterium | reverse complement strand
GCAGCCGATAAATTACCGCCTTATACATTTAGTGATGAGGTTGTTCTTTCGTGGGATCTATTTTCCGCAGATGACGAAGGGGGCGTGGTTGAAGGTGATAGCGCAGAACCGGAGGCCTATTTTTAATCTCACTAGAGAGGCCGTGAGTCTTTATCTTGCGAGGCGTAGGAGAAGAGCGGAATCGGGAGAGGGGAGCGCGTCTCTCGTGTCTAGGAATGAAGAGGCGGAAATCGTTCGTGAAGGATAAGGGCCGACACAGGCTTTGTGACAGGTTTTCTAATCATTAAATATTGTAGCGTTTGATGAAGGCGCTGAGGGTGCTGGGGCTAAGGCCGAGCAGGCGGGCCGCATACTTTTGCTTGCCGCGAGTGTGCTTGAGCGCGCTCTTGATTAAGATTATCTCGAAGCGCTGAACTTCATCATAAAAATTAATGCCAGTGCTAACGTCCGGCATGTGATTATCCTGTAGCGTCTCAATCTCAAGAGAAAGCGTTCGCGCAAGGTATTTAAGAATATCAAGCTTGCTGCATGAGAGAGGAGCGTCTCTAACCCTGACCTCTTCGCTGGCAGCCGTGAGAATTACCATCCGGTCGCTCTGCGCGCCGTCCGTCTTTTCAATCATCTCTTTCATAGCCATACGAATCCAGAAGCCGCAGGTGTCGCTGAATGTAATAAGCGGGGAGACGATTGCTGGTTTTCATTAAACCGCAAGTCGGCAACAGGTCTCGACGGAGTTGTTGCCGAGGACAGATATTAACTAAGACCGAAGCGCGTAGGAAGTGCCATTTGTAATTTCGTTCAAAGTGCCAATTCATGGATTTTCTGCGGCTGTACGATGGCAAAAAAAGGGAGAAACCAATAAGGCTTCTCCCCTTTGAAAGCTTCGCTCGGCTGGCGAAAGCAATCAGTTTAAAACTGGAATTTAACACCCAGCCTCAATGAAGATGGGAATTGGAAGAATATTCCTGTTCCGTAGAACGGATTGAGGAACTGAAGGCTTCCCGCGCCCGCGCCTGCGCCAGGGATACCGCTATTAATCTGGTACGTGATGTCTTCCGTCAAAGCGCGCTGGCTGTTGAAGACGTTGAACCAGTCTACCTGGAATCTAAGCTGCTTCTTCTCTCCGAGCTTAATCGGATAGTAAGCGTTCAAGTCCAGGTTGTAGGTCGTGGGCGTGCGGTTTCTTCCGGTCAAAGGATTGATGGCCGTGCCGCGCGGCACGCCAAGGCCCTGATTATCCGTTGTGTAGTTTCCGCTTGGGTCAGGGATGCCCTGGTTGAACGGAATGCCTGATTGAGCGCGGAACGAGCCGCCAATCATCAATCTAAACGGAGTCTGGTAAGAGCCGTCGAACTTGAAGACGTGCGGGCGGTCATTCGGCAAGCGCCCGTAGGTGTTTTCAAGCAGACCTACAAGGTCAAAGAGGCTGGTGATGTTAGGGTCGCTCTGGCCGTTGTCGTTACGGAACAGACCTTCGTAGTTACCAATGAGGCTTGAGAAGACGTAGGAAGCGATGAACTGGTAGTTGTTCGAGAATCGCTTCGTGGCGGAAAACTCAAGCGCGCGGTAGTAACGTCTAGCGCGACCGAAGCTTGAGCCTATGGTTGAGACAGCCAGCCTGTCCGTCTGACTCTCGCCAGGATTAAAGAGGAAGTAAGTCGTGCCGTTATCGAACGAGCCGTCTTCAATCACCGAGCCTTGCGCGCGGTAGATGCCGCGAGCGCTGAGCGCCAAATCTTTGGCTATCTCGTACTCAATACCGGCGGTCACTTCGTTGACCGTCTGCGGCTTCAGGTCGGGGTCAACCGGAGTCGTGGCCGCGCCGAAGTTGCCGAGCGCCGCTACGACAGTCGAGCCTGCCGGAGCATTTAGCCTGTCGACGTTGAAGTTCTTATCTGTCTGTGTGCCTTCGCTGCCCGCGCGAACGTTAACGTCCAAGGGAAGCGGCGTCTCAAGGTAACGAGCATAGTTGACGAAGAGCTTGCCCTTGCCCTGACCCGTGAAGTCGTAGACGAGGCCCAGCCTGGGTTGCAGGTTGTCCATGAAGTTGTTGAGCTTCAGATAAGACCGAGTGCCGGAGCCAGAGCTTCCCGCCGCCTGCTGGTAATCCCAACGCAAGCCTACGTTGAGTTGCACGTCCTTTGATATCTTATAATCGTCCTGAATGTAGAAGCTCTCTACGGACGTGTAGGTGTTCGGAGCAAGAAGCTCGAAGTCACGCACGCGAGTCGTCACACGAATCAGGAACGGTGCGGCGCTCAGGGCCGTGGACGAGATGCCAGCGTTGAGCGTGGCGTTTGTAATACCTGCGGGCGCACCGCCACCGGCTATCAGGGCCAGAGCAAGATTTCTCAGATTCGCGGTCGGGCAGACGAGCGTGTTGCCCTGCACCGCGCAGACGCCGAAGTTGTTGGTGACGCGATAACCGTTGACGCTCTTGATGGAAGCATCGCCGCCCTGAGTCACAGATAAATTATTCGGGTCAGCGAAAGTCAGGCTCGGCCCTGTGATGCGCTGGTCGATCTTGTAGATGTTGCGGTTGAACTCAAAGCCGTACTTGAAGGTGTGCTTGCCCCAGATGTTCTG
>JACVRN010000022.1 GCA_014534425.1 Pyrinomonadaceae bacterium | reverse complement strand
GCGGTGATAAGACCGGCTCGAGTCGTCGCACCGACTAAAGTGAATTTCGGCAACTCCAATTTAATAGAGCGAGCGGCTGTTCCCTGTCCTATCATGATGTCCAGGTGATAGTCCTCCATAGCAGGGTACAGCACTTCTTCAATCGCAGGATTGAGCCTGTGAATCTCGTCAATGAAGAGCACGTCGCCTTCTTGCAGGTTAGTGAGGATGGCCGCCAGGTCGCCGGACTTCTCTATAATCGGCCCGGCTGTGGAACGAAGCTCCGCATTCATCTCGTTGGCGACGATGTTGGCAAGAGTTGTCTTGCCAAGTCCGGGCGGGCCTGTCAGAAGAACGTGGTCGAGCGCCTCCCTACGCCCGAGCGCAGCCTTGATGAAGATGCGAAGGTTGTCTTTGGCGTGGCGCTGGCCTATGTACTCTGCTAGACGAGTCGGCCTGAGCGACAGTTCGAACTGCCGCTCGTCGTCCATCACGGTGGCGTCGCGGGTGTTTGCAGGCTCTAACTCGTCCGTCATAGCATCATCGGTTCCTTTAACCTTTGGCGAGCAACCTGAGGCTGCGCCGCAAGAGGATTTCGACGGAGATGTCGCCGCCCTCCTGTAGCGCGGAGTTGATGGCCTTGTCGGCAGCCGCCTTCTGATAGCCCAGACCTATGAGCGCCGAAAGCGCATCGTCGCGCACGGCGTCCTCGGAAACAGTCACGCCTCCGCCGTCGCGCGCCGCAAATTCCTCTTCGAGCGCGGGCGAAGAGAGCGCGGCAATCTTGTCGCGCAACTCAATCACAAGCCGCTCGGCGGTCTTCTTGCCCACGCCCGGAATCGAAGTCAGCCGCGCCAGATTGTTCGTGCGAATCGAAGCTATTATCTCGTCTGCGCTCATGACGCCGATCATCTTAATGGCGAGCGTAGGCCCTATCCCGCTCACTTCGATGAGTCTCAATAAAAGCTCTCGCTCGCGCAAAGTCTTGAATCCGTAAAGCTGCAACGCGTCCTCTTTGACGTGCGTGTAAATGTGCAGCTTGACAGCAGCGCCCGCGTCTTCCAGATCATAAAAGGTCGAAAGCGGAATGGTCACTTCATAGCCCACGCCATTAACATCCAGGATAACAGTATTGGTGTGTTTAGAAAGTAGAGTCCCTGATAAGTGTGCGATCATTTCTTAAATGTAGAGTCTTGTCCGAAGCAGAGAATTTCGGGAGCGACTTCGTTTTCTTTCACGAGCGATTGTAGTTTATAGAGCCGAAGTTCAGCAACCGAGCCAGTCTGTTTATCTAAGGCGGATTCAAACAGGGATGGACAGGATAAGCAGGATAAAGAAAAGACAATACTTCTTCTTTTATCCTCTCCATCCTGTCTATCCCTGTTAGTTATTTCCCATCCCCTACCAATCTGGCGACGGTTGGCGTTATACTATCTGGCGAAGCGGGGCTTCTCGGATGAAATCGGAAAAAATCTCAGAGCTGACGACCAACCGTTTGAGCGTTTACCTGCGTTGTCTGAATCTGCTGGCAGCCGCAGGGATTAAGACCATCTCGTCACAAGCTCTGGCAGACCAGTTCAATCTGAACTCGGCTCAAATCAGAAAAGATTTGGCCTACTTCGGAGAGTTCGGCGTGCGCGGCGTGGGCTACTTTGTGGAAGATTTGCGCGAGCACATCACTAAAATCCTGGGGCTGGACAACGCGCACCGCGTAGGCATCATAGGAGCGGGGAACCTGGGCACGGCGCTCGCCAACTACAACGGATTCACCACCTCGAATTTCACGGTCGTTGCCATCTTTGATAACGACCGCGAGAAAATAGGAAAGCAGGTGGGGCGCGCACCCTTGATGGTGCATGACGTGAAAAGAATGGCGCGCGTCGTCAGGGATGAAGAGATTGACGTGGCGGTCATAGCCGTCCCGGCTCGCGCGGCGCAGAGAGTCTTGAATCAGGTGATGGCAACAGGGATTAAGGCCGTGCTGAATTTCGCGCCCGCGCGTTTGCATGCGCGCCTTGGCGTCAAGGTCAAGAACGTTGACCTGACCATCGCGCTCGAAAGTTTATCTTACTTCCTCGCACGCCCGCAGGTGGCATGTATCACTAACCCGCGCTCCGTTCTCTCGTACGAAGAGAAGCGGAAGCCCGAAGAGCATGAGTTGTAAGAATACCTTAAGGAGTACAGAAGTTATGCTTTGCTTTCTCAAGAGAGTTCTGCCCTTTACCCTGACGCTCGTCGTTGGCATAGGCATTGGCAGCCTGTTCAATCTATTCAACGCGAAGCCGCAGGCCGAAACGGGAGCCTTCCGTCTTGAAAGCTCTTATGGAACCGGCGGCGGTTATAGAAGCGGCGGTTGCCGTGAGCGCTATAGGCGAAGCTATTCGGCTACGGTGCGCTCGGCGGAGATTTACTACCAGCCCAAGCCTTCGTACACGAACATGGCGCAGAAGAATTACACAGAGGGCGATGTGACTTTGCGCGTCACCCTTGGCGCGGACGGCAACGTCTCAAGCGTGGAGCCTTTAACGCGGCTGCCTTACGGTTTGACCGAAGAGGCTGTGCGCGCGGCGCGACAGATTCGTTTTAATCCGGCCACGCGCGACGGCTCGCCCGTTGACGAGGTGAAGACCATAACGTACTCCTTCAATCTGGACTGAAAGGGTTTTTTGATAGACAGCCTTTAATGGATGAGCAGACGGCCCGGCGCGAGATAATTCGCGTTGGGCAACTCATGTACGACCGCTCTTACGTTGTCTCTTCGGACGGCAACGTGAGCGTGCGTCTTGACGACGGAAGAATAGTCGCCACGCCCACGCAGATGTGCAAGGGGCGCATGACGGAAGACGCGCTCGCCGTCACGGATTCAAACGGAAAGCCCATGACGGACAAGCGACCATCGTCTGAGCTAGCGATGCACCTGCTGATTTACTCGGAGCGCCCCGAAGTGCGCGCAGTCTGTCACGCGCACCCGCCGCACGGCACAGCCTTCGCCGTCGCGGGTCTTCCCATAGACCAACCCATATTGTCCGAAGTTATTCTGACCCTGGGCTGCGTGCCGCTAGCCGAGTACGGTACGCCTTCGACGGATGAGTTGACGGAAGCCATGCGCCCGCTCGTGCATCATCACAACGCGCTCCTGATGGCGAATCACGGCGCGGTCGCGTACGGCTCCGATATCTGGCAGGCTTTTGACAGGCTTGAGACGCTGGAGCACACGGCGCGGATTGCGATTCTCTCCAGGCTTCTTGGCGGGTCAAAGAATCTGCCTGCCTCCGCGATTGAGAAGCTCATCAACGTGCGCGAGAGCGCAGGCTACCTGGACGAAGGCGCAAGGTGCCAGTCGTGCGGCTACCTGCACGAGACGCAGGTCGTCTGCCCTACGGGCGAGCGGCCCGCGCAAACCAGAGCGCACACGTCATCTACGAACGGGAAGATTTCTCTAACGCGCGATGAACTGGTAGAGTTACTGAGCCAGGCCGTACAGTCAGGAAAGATGTAATCATCGGTTCATTGAATCAATGAATCAATCTATCTTAAGGAGCATATCGAATGCCACAAGAAGCACTCGGAATGGTGGAGACAAAGGGATTGGTGGCGATGATCGAGGCTGCGGACGCGATGGTCAAAGCGGCGAACGTCACGCTCGTCGGCTATGAAAAAATCGGCGCTGGGTTCGTGACGGCGATTGTGCGCGGCGACGTGGCGGCTGTGAAGGCAGCCACCGACGCAGGCGCTGCCGCCGCACGCCGCGTAGGCGAACTCGTCAGCGTACACGTCATCCCACGCCCGCACGGAAGCGTAGACGACGCGCTGCCGGTCGGGAATAACAGCTAAAAGCAGTTTTCAGTAATCAGTTTTCAGTTTTCAGCAAGAAGCAACTCGCGCTTTTTCTGAAAACTGAAAACTCAAAACTGAAAACTGAAAACTGCATATGATTATCGCGCGCATCCTCGGTACGGTTGTATCGACGCAGAAGGACGAGCGTTTGATGGGCAAGAAGCTGCTCATCGTGCGCCCCGTCAACCTGGACGGCACGGACACCAGCGCTTACGTCGTCGCGGTTGATACGGTCGGCGCAGGCTTTCACGAGCGCGTGCTCGTCGTCTCAGGCTCAAGCGCGCGTCTCGCGCAGGGCATGAAGGACGTGCCCGTCGACGCAGCCATCGTCGGCGTCATAGACACCGTTGATGTAATGAACGACTAAAACAGTCTGGAGAGTCTTGGGAGTCTAGAGAGTCACAGAGACTTTCTCTCCAGACTCTCTGGACTCTACAGACTCTCTAGACTCTTTTTTATGCAGCTTGCTCGTGTTATTGGGACGGTCGTGGCGACGGTGAAGAATGATTCGCTGGAGGGGCGAAAGCTGCTGATAGTGCAGTCGCTGAATGCGCGGCTTGAGCCGCAGGGGCAGCCGCTCGTGGCCGTGGATGCTGTAGGAGCAGGCGCGGGCGAGCTTGTCTTCTGGTGCAGAGGCAAGGAGGCAAGCTTTCCCTTCAAGCGCGAAGACACGCCCACGGATTGCACCGTGGTTGGCATAGTCGATTCGGAAGCGCACGTCACGAACGGGAGCCGCACACGATGATTCTGGCGATGGTGCTGGGGAATGTAGTGGCGACGCAGAAGAATCATCGCTACGGAGGCGCGCGCGTGATGCTCTGCCAGCCCGTGACGCCTTATGGCGAAGAGACGGGGGCGACGCTTCTGGCGCTTGATTCTGTGGACGCGGGCGTGGGCGATACGGTCTTGATTGTTCAGGAAGGATGGGGCGCTTCGACGGCTGCGACCGGAGAGGCCGGCGCGGCCATTGATTCAGCCATAGTCGGCGTGGTGGATAGAATTGATTTACTCGCAGACGAGCAAAGATAAGGAGACGCTATGAGTGCCGAACAGGATCGTGTGCGCGCGATTGCGGAACGCATAGCTCAGCGCGTCTCGCAACAGGGAAGCGAACGGGAAGCGCCCTCGCGTGTGAGCGCGGAGACGGCAGACGACCTGGCCTCCGTGCGCGAGAGCCTAGATGAGTTAAAGAGAAAGCTCGTCAACATAGAGCGGCATCTGGCGCGCGAGAAAGATTCTTCGGAGAATGAGAATAGCCGGGAGCCTGAGCGCGAAAGAAATGCTCACGCGCGCCCGCCGACTGCCGCGCAATCGCCCTGGCTGAGCGGCATCTACGTTCCTGCGGCGCATCCAAGCCAAGAGCGCTTCGACGTTGAAGAAGCAGCCGTCTCGGAACTGGTGGACTTTTTCGAGAAAGAGAAGGTCTGCGAGCTTGAGCCTGGAGGAAAGCCCTGCACGCACTGCGATATGTGCAGCACGCGGGGATTTTAATAAAAGCCCCAAGAACCCAAGTGAAAGACTCTTTCTTTTGAATTGGGTCTTGGGACTTGGAATTTGGGACTTCTTTTTACTTATTCTGATTGCGGCGCATGTCGTTGGCGTCTATCTTGGGCGGCGCTTGTGCCGCAGGGTCTGCCTTGAAGTAAGGCTCTTCCTTGAAGCCGTACATCTTGGCGGCAATCACTGTCGGAAAACTTCCGCGAGTCGTGTTGTAATCCTGCACCGCCGTATTGTAATCGCCGCGAGCGGTCGCAATGCGGTTCTCAGTCCCCGCCAGTTCGTCCTGAAATCTCAGGAAGTTCTCGTTCGATTTCAGATTGGGATAGTTCTCCTGCAAGACCAGGAGCCTGCCCAGCGCCGCGCCCAGAGAGTTGTTGGCGTCAATGACGGCCTGTTTCTGCTCCGGCGACTTGTCGCCGTTTGCGCCCTGCGGCTGCGCGCCCGTCGCGTTCAAGAGGCGTGAGCGCGCGTCCGCAATCTGCCCGAAGACCTCCTGCTCCTGATAACCTGCGGCCTTCGCCGCCTCGAAAAGATTCGGGATAAGGTCTGCGCGGCGCTGCAATTGATTCTCAACGCCAGCCCATTTAGCCTTCACGTTCTGCTGCTTGGTTTGCAGCGTGTTATAGCCGCAGCCGCTCGCCGTTACGGAAACAAAAATCGCAAGCGCCAAAAGACCTATTCTTCTCTTATTCATCTCAAATTCTCCATTGCAAGCCGAGGATTCTTTTTCGCTTCAAGACTTAATCATGTCGTACAAACTTAAAGGGGCGACGCGGAAGCCTGGGCCGGAAGACGATCCACAACTTCCACCACTCGCTCTAGCTGCTGCATGTAGGATGCAAAGAGCGAGTTCGCCTGCTCGTCTGTCAAAGCAAACTCCTCCGCGCCCTCCGCACGCAGCGTAAAGATTTTTTCAAACGTCTCGCCGTCCAGGCCCAGCAACTCTACGACCGCGCGCACTGCCGCCTGCTTTGCCACGGGCGGCTCGACTCCATGCAGTATCAGCACAGGGCGAAAGAGAGAACTGAAAGTGCCCAGGCTCTCGGACATCAGCGCCGCCAGTTTCTCAGACGAAGCCGAAGCAGGAATGTAAGAGCGCCTGAGTTGTATGAGTTTTCCGCGCAACTCGTATTCGGTCTGATGCCGTAGGTTCGCGTTTGAAAGCTCCACGAACTCGAAGGGGTCTTGACCAAAGAGCACTCTGCGCGTGCGCGCCATCTGGTGAAACTCAATCGGGAACACGTCAGCCGCCTCGCTCAACTCGCGCAGCGTGAAGTAAACGGGCGTGGGCTGGCCCAGTCTTTGCCACTCGCGCGCAGGTGCCTGAGCCAGCCGCAGGTCTTTGGGCGTGATGCTGTGCAGCGCTACGAGCACGTTTAAGCCAAAGCGCTCTGCCATAGCGTCGCCCGCAGCCGCCGAGCCGTACAGCACGACCGCCGCCAGATTCTCCTTGTGCGTCACGCGCAAATCTTCTACGAAGTGCTTAAGCGATTCCTGAGTAATCTTCATAGCCGTTGTTCCCATTTACCAGCTTCCGCCTGCGCCGCCGCCGTCAAAGTCACCGCCGCCGCCGAACCCGCCGAACCCTCCGCCACTATCGCCGCCACCGCCGCCCCATCCGCCGGAACTCCATCCACCCGAACTCCAACCGCCGCCGCGACCGCTAAAGAGTGAACCAAGCAGGAGCATGTTCAAGCAACCACTGCCGCCGCCGCGACTGAATATAAGAACAACAATAATGAGAATGAAGATGATGATGCAGCATGTGCCTATACTGCTTTGGGGCGCACCATTGGTTCTTCTGATGGGCTGCTGCGAGCGAGGCTGCGATGCGTCCACCTGCGGATATATGTTCGTAGTAGAGAAGCCGCGCTGCTCCGCGAGCCTATCTATGTAGGCGCGAATCGTATCCGTCACGCCTTTGCCGTAGTCGCCTGCGCGAAATGCCGGAACAAGATTCTGTCGCTGAATCGAGCCGACTATGCCGTCCGGCAACTCGCCCTGCAGGTGACGGCTGACGAGCGTGAAATATTTACGGTCGTCAACGGCGATGAGAAGCAGCAAGCCTTCTTTGTCGCCTTCAGCCGGGCCTATGCCCCACTTTCTTCCCACGGCCAGCGTGTAATCGAAAATATCCTGCCCGCCCGTAGTCTTCACAGTGACGACGCCAAACTCAATTTTCTGTTCCCGCTTGAGATTAATCAGAATCTGTTCCAAGCGTTGCTCTGTCGTGGAGTCTATGATGTTGGCGAAATCGTTGACGGCGTTTCCCGTCGGCTCAGGAATTTGAGCGCTGCCCGATTGCGCGCGTACAGACACGCCCGCCAGAAGCAGGAGCGCGAGCGCCGTAGCGAAAAAGATGAGCCTTGATTTATGCTGAATCAATGATTCCATCATACCAACTCGCGCGAATCAGTCAACAGCGAGCCTGAAGCTTACAACTCTCTATATTTCTATCAGGCGATGCAGAAGATAAAAGAGGGCTACGCCGACAAAGACCACGAACGAGACCAAGGGATTCTTCTCCTCCTGATGATTGACTTCGGGGATAAGGTCGCTGGCTGCGACGTAGAGCGTCACGCCCGCAGAGAAGGGAAGAGCATAAGAGACAGCAGCATCCAGCCTTGATTCCAGAAGCGCTACCACCAGCACGCCTGCCAGAGTAGCCATCCCCACGGCCAGCGTAGCCACGCGCGCCTTTCGCAGGCTGCGCCCCGAAGCAAGCATGATGGAAGCGACCGTAAATCCTTCCGGCAGCTTGTGCAGGAGTATGGCTATGAAGACCAGCAGTCCGACTTTGCGGTCGACCAGGAAGGCTGCGGCGATTGAGACGCCGTCGAAAAATGTGTGAATCAAAAGACCGCCTATGGCCGTGTATGCCGCGCTCGGGCGAATCACTGATTCAGGATGCGTCTCCGCCCCGAAATGAAAGTGCGGCGTGATGGTGTGCTCTACGAACTGAATCAGTAGGTAACCGGCCAGCAGAAGCGCCATCGCGCCGACCACAGCGCCCGTGCCCTCCTCCACACCACCGGCGCGCCCCTCAGTCCAGATGTGCACTGTCTCAGGGACTATCTCTATAAAGATGGCGGCCAGCATAAAGCCCGCGCCGAGCGCCACCAGATACTTGAGCAGGCGCTCGCTGCGGCGATGTATGCCGGACGCGGTCAGAAAAAGCCCGCCCGCGATGTTGGCTACAGAGGCCAGGGCACCGAAGAGAAGTAGTCCGCCAAAGCCCATCTAAATCTTTCGGTCTGCCTGTAAGCCCGGATTAAATTGATAGAGCGGCATGCGCGCCACTATACATGAAGCGCGGCAGGCTTGGCTACGTGCTCATGCTCCTACGGGTGCTTAAAAGATGCTTAAGCAGCAGGCCCAACGCGCTATTTTAGAACACCTATGGCCCACCGAAGCCGCTCCTTTGCACCATATCGTGCTTAAGATTTCTCGGAAAAACAGGTTTTTTCTTCTTGACAGCCAAAACAAAGGGGGGGTACTATGCGCCGCAGGTGGAAAAAAGTGGCCGAAAGTGGGCGAAAGAGAGTAGCTTGCACCGGGCCATTAAAGTTTTACTTAAAGGTTTAAGCAGCGCCCGCCCCGAAGCCTTCGCCGAAATCCTATGTTAAGAGGAAATTACACGGCGCGGATTGACTCCAAGGGGCGTTTGAAAATACCGACCCCGTTCCGCCGCCTGATAGAGGAGCAGCACGGGCTTGGGGTTTACGTGACCAGCCTGACGGGCGAGAACGTACGCATTTACCCTTTGCCAGAATGGGAGGCCATAGAGCAGCGCCTGGCGCTTCTGCCTTCTATGGATCCTGCGCGGCGAAAGTTCCTTGACCGGACGAACTACTTCGGCCAGCAGTCGGAGATGGACGCGCAGGGGCGAGTTCTCATTCACCCGTTGCTCAGACGCAGCTCCGGCATTGTAGGCGAAGTGGCCGTCCTTGGCTACCTGACATATTTAGAGGTCTGGGAGTTGGAGAAATTCAGTGAACGCCTCCTGGCAGACCCCTACACGGAAGAGGACGAGGCGGCGATTGCACGCTTAGGGATATAAGTAATGAGTCATGAGTGATGAGTACCGAGTTAAAAACATCTTTCCTTTACTCATCACTTCTTTTTAGTTCTTTGAGATCACGGGGCGGTGGTGATGGCAGCGCCTGAGGGGGGCACGGGCGCGCCCCATCGCCCCGTGCTGCTACAGGAGACGATAGGTCTTCTTCAGCCGGAACAAGGCGGTCTTTTTGTAGACGGCACGCTGGGGCTTGGGGGGCATAGCGAGGCTATCTTGGAAGCCTCGACTGATGCGAGCGTGCTCGGTTTAGACCGCGACCGCGAGGCGCTTCGTTGGGCCACGAAGCGCCTGGCGCGTTTTGGCGAAAGATTCCGCGCCGTCCACTCTGACTTTCGAGACATCCGTAGCGTGCTCGAAGAAGGAGGCATCGAGCGCGTGCGCGGTGTGCTGGTTGATTTGGGCGTCAGTTCTTTGCAGTTCGATTCCGAAGAGCGTGGCTTCAGCTTTCGTCACGATGCGCCTCTGGACATGCGTATGAATGCTGAAGGCGATGAAGAGACGGCGGCAGAGCTTCTCCTTCATCTTCCTGAAGAGGAGATAGCGCGCATCATCTACGAGTACGGCGAGGAGCGGCACTCGCGCCGCATAGCTCGCTGGATTGTGGAGAGACGGGAGCGAGGCGAGCCTGTGAAGACGACAAAAGAGCTTGCCGAGTTGGTCGCCCGCGCTGTGAAGGCTCGAAAGTCGGAGCGCATACATCCTGCGACGCGTGCCTTCCAGGCGCTTCGCATAGCGGTCAACAGAGAGTTGGAGGGTTTAGACGAGTTCATTGAAACGGCCATCGATCTTTTAGAAGAGGGCGGGCGCTTTTGTGCTATCAGTTTTCATTCTCTGGAAGACCGCATAGTGAAGCGCACGCTCAAACGTCTCTCCGGCTATTGTGAATGCGACCGTGATGCGCCGGTTTGCACTTGCGGCGCACGTCGCGCCGTTGAAATCCTGACTCGCCGTCCCATAACACCGGGCGAGAGGGAAGTGGAAGAGAACCCGCGCGCCAGAAGCGCCAAGCTGCGTGCCGCGCGCAGGCTCGCCCCTGGTTGAAATTTTTGAAACGCTAACGCGCCCATGCACCTCCCTCATCATTTTTGATTTTTCGTCCGAGGCTACAAACGCGATGAGAAGATTGCCGCCCGGTCAACCCAACTTTGCTGTCCGCCGCGAGCGTGACCATCGCGCTCTGGCGCGTCTTGTGCTGCTGCTCTTCTGCGGGCTTGTGCTCTCAGGAGGCTTCGTCTTCGCTGCGGGTCAGCGTTTTTCCGCAGTGCGCTACGGCTATAAGAGCGAAGAGTTGAGGCGCGAGCGCGAGAGGCTTCTGGAAGAGCAGAGGCGTTTGATTCTGGCGCGAGAGCAGGCCACATCCCCTGCGCGACTTGAATCGGCTGCACGCGCCATAGGCATGCAGCCCGTGCGCGCTTCGCAGGTCGAAACGGGAGCGGCGCGCACAGAGAGCGGACAGTCCTCTTCAACTACAGCGCTCGCAGTATCGAGCGCGACACTCAATCGTTAAGGAATACGGAAGGGACACGCGCCCTTTAATTCAAACCTTGGTCGTCCGGTGCGCGTGCCCCTGCAAGAGACATGGCAACCTTGAGAAATATGCGCGCAACCTCCGCCGCTCTATCAAAGGCACGACCGGACGCCTCGCGCAGGCGCGCTCTGGTAGTCATCTCTCTGCTGGTCTTCTGGATGCTGGTCATCACTACGCGCCTCGTTTACCTGCAAACCTTTCAGCACGAAACGCTGGCACGGCGCGCACGCGTTCAGCAGCAGGACGCGATTGAGACGAGTCCCGTGCGGGGGCTTGTGCTTGACCGCCAAGGGCGCGAGCTTGCGCGCAGCGTTGACACGGAATCTTTCTTCGCCGTTCCCCTGGACATTAAAGACGAAGAGCAGACGGCCAGGGCACTCTCGCCGCTCGTAGGCGTTGAGCGCAGTGAGTTGACGGCTCGCCTGCGCGAAGGGAAGGAGAAGAACCGCAAGTTCGTCTGGGTCGCGCGCAAGCTGGACGCGGAGCAGGCGAAGAAAGTGGAAGCACTAAAGCTGGAAGGCATCTACTCTCTTAAGGAGCCTAAGCGTTTTTATCCGAACGGTCAGCTAGCATCGCACGTCCTGGGCTTCGTCGGTCTTGATGAAGTTGGCTTGGGCGGAGTCGAGCAGGTTTACAACGAGCGCATACAGGGCGAAGCCGGAAAGCTCTTTGTCGAAACGGACGCGCATCGCCGCGCTTACAGCAGCCTTGAAGTTGAGCCGCGTCCGGGCCAGTCTGTCGTGCTGACTATTGACCAGATGGTTCAGTACCGCACGGAGCAGGCGCTCGCGGCGGCTGTGCAGAACTCAAAAGCAAAGAGCGGCACGGCGATAGTGCTTGACCCTCGGACGGGCGAAATCCTTGCGCTGGCGAACGCGCCTTCCTTTGACCCGAATGATGCGCGAGCCTCCGCCGCCGAGTGCCGCGCCAACCAGGCGCTACAGAATATTTATGAGCCGGGTTCTACCTTCAAGGTTGTAGCTTACAGCGCGGCGATTGAAGAGCGGCTGGTCAAGCCCGACGACCACATTGATTGTCAGATGGGTTCCATCAACGTGGCGGGCCGCATAGTGCATGACCATAAGGCGTTCGGGAACCTGACGATTACAGAAGCGCTCGCCAAGTCCAGCAACGTTGCGGCGATTAAGCTCGGTCTGAAACTGGGCGACGAGCGCATGTACGATTACATACGCCGGTACGGTTTCGGAGCGCGCACAGGCGTAGAGCTTCCGGGCGAGACATCCGGGCTTGTGCGGCCCGTAGCACGTTGGCAGCCGACCTCTATGGGTTCAATCGCTATGGGCCAGGAGGTTGGCGTCACTCCCTTGCAGATGGCCGCAGCCTTCGGCGCAATCGCCAACGACGGCGTTCGCATCTCTCCTCATCTGGTGCGCGAGATTCGCGCGAGTGACGGCACCGTTACTTATCAGGCACAGCCCGAACAGCGCAGAGTCGTGAGCGCCGAGACGGCGAAGACTTTGCGCGGCATGCTTGAGAGCGTGACCGTGAGCGGCACTGCGAAGAAGGCGCAGGTCGAGGGCTACACGGCTGCGGGCAAGACAGGAACGGCGCAGAAGATTGACCCTAAGACGAAGACCTATTCGGCTACGAAATACATAGGCTCGTTCGTAGGCTTCGCTCCCGTTGAGAATCCTGCGGTCGTCATCATCGTGGTGATTGACGAGCCTGCCGGTGCTTATCACGGCGGCGACGTGGCCGCTCCCGTCTTCAAAGAGATAGCCGAACAGATTCTTCCAGACTTAAACGTCGCGCCCGATACAGAGATAAAGATGGAGAATCCGATTGCGAGCGCGTTGGGCGACGCGAAGGCTGCCGAAAGAGTGCGCGCGGAGTTGGAGCGAGAAGCAGAGGAGCGCGCCGCCACCTTGCCGCAGGTCGCAATCGCACAGGGCGCGGATGAAGTGGTCTACGCGCCTGCGACCGCTCGCGGCGTTTTGATGCCTGACCTGCGTGGAAAGAGCGTGCGTGATGCTGCGCGCATCTGCGCTCAACTGGGCTTGCAGATGGAGGCGCGCGGCGAGGGCCGTGCCGTCAGACAAACGCCTGCGCCCGGCGCTGAAGTAGAAGCCGGACGCACGGTACGCATTGAATTCGGAAGGAGCGACTGAGGCGCTTTTGGATTTTAGATTTTGGATTTTGGATTGAAAGAAAGCAGCTTGAGTATCTTTCAACCGCTAATCCAAAATCTAAAATCCAAAATCCAAAATCATTATGTGCCTTCATCACGGAACCAGACAGAGAGTTTTGGAGTGTCGCAGGCGTCTACGGCGCCGCTCGCGCGTTATGCAGAAAGAAGCGAGCGCGGAATCGGAGGCTTGCGAGACCGGAAAGTGGCCGCAGCTTGCGGGCGGCGGCGCTGCTTTCAAAGCTTCCACTGAGTCAGAGATGAGCCTGGACGAGAGCGCGGATTCGGAAAGTTCGCGCCCATTGGTCGCTGAGGTTGACCATTTCCGTTCCCTACGCGCAAGATGATTAAGAGAAAAAGCGTGGGGAGGCTTTGGTCGGAAGCTTGAATCTGAGGGATGCAGTAAGTTTGATGGACGCTGACGCCAACGGTGTCAGCGCCGAGATGTTTGACAAAGAAATAAAGAACTTTTCGATTGATTCGCGCTCAATCGAGGCGGGCGAACTCTTCTTCGCTCTCTCGCAGAAAGACTACGAGCGCGCGGGCTTCAACGGCGAGTTCGAAGACGGCCATCGCTTCATCGCGGACGCTTTCAAGCGCGGTGCCATAGCGGCAGTGGCTCGCGCGGATCACGTCGCAGAGTTGCAGGCTTTGCGCGAGATGAAAGACAGGCTGCTCCTGGTTGACGACGCTATCGCGGCGCTTCAACTGCTGGCGCGCAGAACCTATGAAGCGTGGGGCCAGCCCGTCGTGGCTATCACAGGCTCCGCCGGAAAGACGACGACCAAAGACCTCACGGCGCACATTCTGAGGTCTGCCGGACGCCGCGTGCTCAAGAGCGAGCGCAACTACAACAACGGCCTCGGGCTTCCCCTGGCGGTTCTTCAAATGGTCTCCGAAGGCCGCACGCCCGGCGAATTTGACCTCGCCGTTTTAGAGATGGGCATGTCATCTCCCACGGGCGAGATTGCGCGGCTCGTCAAGATTACGCCCCCCGACATAGGCGTAGAGCTTCTGGTCGCGCCCGTGCATCTTGAGTACCTGGGCACGATTGAAAATATTGCACGTGCCAAGGCCGAACTCGTTGAAGGTCTCAAGCCGGGCGGGACGGCCATTCTCAATGCCGACGACGAATTTGTCATAAGGATGCGAGAGCTTCACGACGGGCCTGTTCTAACCTTCGGGCTTGAGAACGCGGCTGACGTGACGGCCACGGATGTTGACGTGCGGCGCTTCGGAGAGAGCCGCTTTCGTCTTCACACGCCCTTGGGTGAAGCAGAGGCCAGGCTGCCGATGGCAGGACGCCACAATTTGATGAATGCGCTGGCGGCTTCGAGCGTCGCCAGTTGTCTGGGGATTTCGCCCGCCGAGATTGCGAGCGCGCTTCAATCGGTCGCACCTCCGAGCATGCGCGGAGAGGTGCTGGACTTCGCGGCAGGCTTTACGGTCGTTGACGATTCCTACAACTCGAACCCGCGCTCGCTTCTGAGCATGGTGAGGACGCTGGCGGAAACGGAGATGACAGGAACTCGGCGGCGCATAGTCGTAGCGGGCGAGATGCTTGAGCTTGGCCCGGACAGTCGAAGGATGCACCACGACGCGGGCCGTGAAATCGCAAAGCTCGGCATGGACGTTCTGTGGGGTGTGCAAGGGCAAGCCTTAGCTCTGATTGAAGGGGCGCTCTCTGCGGGCACGAGCATAGAGGTGAAATTTTTCCATTCATCGGAAGTTGCCGCGCTGGCGCTTCTGGACGAGATACGCGAAGGCGACTTTGTGCTGGTCAAGGGGTCGCGCGGCGTGAGCACGGACATAGTGGTGAGCGCTCTTCGTGAACGCTTCGCGCTCCTTGGCGCGGACGAGCGCGCGGGCGGTCAGTAAACCGGGAAGCGGCTGAAACGAGATGGTCTATTACATCTTCTACGAACTGCTCTATAACCAACTGAAGGACGGGGAGTCGTACATCGTCAAGGCGCTGAACGTTTTTCAGTACGTGACGTTCCGCACGACGTACGCCGCCATCACGGCCCTTCTCATCACGCTCTTTTTTGGCCGCCGCGTGATAGAGGCTCTGAGGAACTGGAACGTAGGGCAGCAGATTCGTGAGGAAGGGCCGCAGGCGCACATGGCAAAGCGCGGCACGCCGACGATGGGCGGCGTGTTGATTATAGCTTCGGTCATCATCTCTTCGCTGCTCTGGGCCAAGCTCACGAACCTTTACATCTGGATTGCGCTTCTGGCGACAGCAGGATTCGCGGCCATAGGCTTTGCAGACGATTACGCGAAGATGGCTAAGAAGCGAAGCCTCGGACTGACGGGCAGAAAGAAGCTCATCTTTCAGCTTCTGATAGCCTTGGGCGTGTGGCTCGCGCTCTATCTTTCGACGACCTTTTCGACGCCTACGCCGCTCCTGCGCGTGGGCGATTTGAAAGACCCCGCCAGGTTGATGCTCAGGCTTCAGGAGCAGCGCGACCCGCTTTCACAGTACCTGCGCCCTCAATTGAGCTACGCGCTTCAGCAGGAGATTACGGAGTACGACGGCACGAGCCTTCCGCCGGAGGCCGTGCAGAGGTCTTTGACAGATGAATTGAACCGCATCATTCGTAGCGGCGCATCGCTCTACGACCAGCAGCGCTTCGAGCGCGTGAAGTTGTCGGACGATACCCGTAAGCTGATTGGGCAGAATCCGCAGGGCGAGAATCTAGTGCGGCTGAACCGCGCCCTTCTTGAAGAGGCTTACCCGGAAGAGATAGCCAAGAATCAGAAATACTCCTGGAACGTCAGCATCCCCTTCTTCAAGGCGACGGCGACCTCGAACATCACTTACGTCGGGCCGATTGTTTATCTCGCGCTCGTCATCATAGTGCTCCTCGGTTCGTCGAACGCAGTGAACCTGACGGACGGGCTGGACGGTTTGGCAATCAGCATCACCTTCATAGCGACCGCAGCGCTGACTGCCTTCACCTATTTAATAAGTGACGCGCGCTGGGCAAGGTATCTGGATTTAAGCTGGCGACCCGAAGCTGCGGAGTTGACGGTCTTCTGCGGCGCTATGGCCGGAGCAAGTCTAGGGTTCCTGTGGTACAACGCGCCGCCTGCCGAAGTCTTCATGGGCGACGTGGGAAGTCTTGCCATAGGCGGGGCCATTGGGACAATCGCCGTCTTGACGAAGCAGGAGTTCATGCTCTTGATGGTCGGAGGCGTCTTCGTCATAGAGGCGCTTTCGGTGATGTTGCAGGTCGCGTCTTTTAAGATGACCGGACGCCGCATCTTCAAGATGTCACCGCTTCATCATCACTTCGAGCTACAGGGTTGGCGGGAGTCCAAGGTCGTCTTTCGCTTTCTGATTCTGGCAATACTGTTCGCGCTCTTGAGCCTCTCGACGCTCAAGCTGCGCTAAGGGAAAAGTTTTTCGGGCTGAAGTTCGGTACAGAAATCGCTCTTGGAAGTCTCAGGCAAGAAAGTCTTAATCATGGGCGCAGCGCGAAGCGGCACGGCTTGCGCGCGTTTCCTTCATGAGCGCGGCGCAACCGTGGCCCTCAACGACCGCAAGCCCGTAGAAGAGTGGAGCGCAGAGGCACGCGCACTGAAAGAACAGGGCGTAGGTTTGATTGGCGGCGACGTTCCCTCTTGGCTGCTCGACCAGATTGAGCTTGTTGTCATCAGTCCGGGCGTGCCTACGAAAAGCATCCCCGTCCGCTATGCCGAGCGCGCGGGCGCGGAGGTCATAGGCGAAGTAGAGCTTGCGTCGCGCTTTCTTCGCGGTCGAATGGTCGCCATCACAGGCACGAACGGCAAGACCACTACGACGACTCTCATCGGAGAGATTTTGAAGGACGCAGGGTTCAAAACGCAGGTCGGCGGCAACATAGGCACGCCGCTCATCTCGCTCGTTGAAAATTCTGTGGAAGACGGATGGACGGTCGTAGAGGTCTCAAGCTTTCAGCTTGAGACGATTGCAGAGTTTCACCCGCAGGTTGCGCTTTGCCTGAACGTGACGCCGAACCACATGGACAGGTACGAGACCGTGACGGATTACGCTGCGGCCAAGCACCGCATCTTTCGCAACCAGACCGCCGGAGACGTGGCCGTGCTCAACGCCGATGATGAAATAGTCTCAAGCTGGGCCGCAGGGCTAAGAGCGCACGTCTCGCTCTTCAGCACAAGGCGCGAGTTGGAAGAAGGACTTTTCCTGCGCGGGCGTGAGTTGGTTTCGCGCACACGCGAAGGCGAGCGGGTTTTAATGCGCCGCGACCGTGTGCAACTGCGCGGGCTTCATAACGTGGAGAACGTGCTGGCGGCTTTGAGCGCGGGGCTGTCTTGCGGCGCATCCGTAGAGTCCATGCGCGAGACGGTCAGGGCTTTCCGCCCCGTAGAGCATCGCATGGAGCGCGTGGCCGAAATAGATGGTGTGACCTTCTACAACGACTCAAAGGCTACGAGCGTGGACGCGACGCTCAAAGCATTGGAAGCTCTTTCGGAAGATGAAGGCAAGATAGTTTTAATCTTGGGCGGGCGCGGCAAACAAGCGCCGTACGCTCCGCTCGCAGAGCTTATACGCGAGCATGCGCGCAAGCTCATCTTAATCGGAGAGGACGCAGACACCATTGAGCGAGAGCTTCAAGCGCACGCTCCGACGGAGAGAGCCACGGACATGAAGGACGCTGTGCGCCGCGCATTTCAATCGGCGGAGCCGAAGGATTCGGTGCTTCTGGCCCCTGCCTGCGCCAGCTTCGACATGTTCAAATCCTTCGAGCACAGGGGCGAGGTCTTTAAGCAAGAAGTCAAGAGCCTTCAGCAATCAGCAGTCAGCGACGAGCCGGGGACTCAAAAGCTGACGGCTGACGGCTGACGGCTGAAAGCTTTTTATGGCACGAAAGCTACAGGCGGATAGATGGTTGTTTGCGGCGGCCTCAGGGCTGGCGCTCTTTGGCGTCGTCATGGTCTACAGCGCGTCCTCCGTGATGGCTTATCAGGAGAACGGCAACCCTTATTACTACTTCATCAAGCAGGCCGTCTGGACTGTCATAGGCTTTGCGGCCATGATTTTTGCGATGCACTTCGATTACCAGCGCCTGCGAAACAGAAAGATTGTGTACGCGCTGTTAGTCATGACGGTGTTGATGCTGCTGGCCGTGTTCGCTTTCCCGCGCATCAACGGCGCGCATCGCTGGATAAGGCTCGCGGGCTTTTCCATTCAGCCTTCGGAGTTGTCGAAACTCGCGCTCGCAATCTTCCTGGCTTACTTCCTCGAAAAGCGAGCGGGCGAAGAAGGCTCTTTTTGGCGCACGTTCGTTCCCGCGATGGCTGTGACGGGAGCGCTCGCGCTGCTCGTAGTTGCCGAGCCGGATTTGGGAACGGCCATGATGCTCGCGGTCGTCTGCGTGGTCATGTGCTATACGGCTGGCACAAGGCTCCTGCATCTTGGGATGGCTGCGGCCCCTGCGTTCGTGGGCATCGTCATGATGCTGATTTTCGTGCCCTGGCGCATGCGGCGCATGATTACTTTCCTAGACCCCTGGTCTGATCCGCAGGATAGCGGATTTCAGGTGGTGCAGTCTTTGATTGCCGTCGGCTCAGGCGGAGTCAACGGCCTTGGGTTCGCGCAAGGAAGACAGAAGATGTTCTTTCTGCCGTTCGCGCATTCGGATTTCATCTTCGCGGTCATAGGCGAAGAGCTTGGCCTTTTAGGAGCGCTCGCAATCTTGCTGGTCTTTGGCATCTTCCTTTGGCGCGGGCTTCGGGCGGCCCTGGGTGCGCCCGACCGCTTCGGCATGCTTTTAGGCTTGGGGCTAGTGACGGCCATAGTCGTGCAAGCCTTCTTTAACATCAGCGTCGTGCTGTCGCTAGTGCCTACGAAGGGCATCCCTCTGCCGTTCATCTCTTACGGCGGCTCAAGCCTTGTGCCCACGCTCGTCTCGGTCGGCATACTCCTGAATATCTCGCAGTATGCAGGCACGACGACAAACGATGGCGGGTTAGGAGGACGCAGCAGTGAAGAGAAAAGAAGTGGCGGGCCGCGTGCGAGCGCCGTGAAGTTGCAGAGAATGCTTCGCGTGCCTTTGACGATGTTCTTTGGATAAAGCGATGCGTGTCCTAATTGCCGCAGGAGGAACGGGCGGGCACATCTATCCTGGCATCGCCGTAGCGCGTGAGGTGATGCGGCGCGACGCCGGTTCCGAAGTTCGATTCGTGGGAACCGCTCGCGGGCTTGAAAACAGATTGGTGCCGCAGGCGGGTTTTGAACTTTCGCTCATTGAAAGCGCGGGGCTAAAGAATGTTGGATTGGGAGCGCGCGTGCGCGGGCTTCTCATACTGCCGAAGAGTTTCCTCGCAGCGCGCCGCCTGATACGCGAGTTCAAGCCCGACATAGTCATAGGCGCAGGCGGCTACGTCTCCGGGCCTGTTCTTTTGATGGCAGCGCTCTTGCGCGTTCCGACGCTTGTGATGGAATCGAACGCGCTGCCGGGCTGGACGAATCGGGTGCTGGCGCGCTTCGTGGATAGAGCGGCGGTCTCTTTCGAAGAGTCGCTGCGCTACTTTCGCGGCAAGGGAGTCGTGACGGGAAATCCCGTCCGGCGCGAGTTCTTTGACATTCCGCCCAAGACGCGAGACACTGCGCGTTTTTCGCTCTTGGTCTTCGGCGGCTCCCAGGGCGCACGCGCCATCAATGACGCTATGACGGGGGCGCTTCAGTATCTTCAATCTGTGCGCGACACACTCTTTGTCACGCACCAGACGGGCGAACAGGATTTCGAGCGCGTGCGTCGCGCTTACGTCGACGCCGGATGGGGCGAGCGCTCGGATGTGCGGCGCTACATTGACGACATGGTGGCGGAGTTCGCGGACACGGATTTGATTATCTGCCGCGCGGGCGCAACTACGAGCGCCGAGCTAATCGCAGCCGGAAAAGCTGCCATCATGATTCCGTTCCCCTTCGCGGCGGACGACCACCAGCGCAAGAACGCAGAAGCGCTCCAATCAGCAGGCGCAGCCCGCATGATTCTGCAACAGGAGCTTTCAGCCGAGCGCCTTGCGAAAGAAATCTCCGCGCTCGTACAGGAGCCGGAAGCCATAACCAGGATGGAAGAAGCCATACGCAATCTCGCACGCGGCGACGCAGCGCAGATGACGGTGGATTTGATGGAGAAGCTAATCGGGAAAGCTAATAGCAGTCAGCAATCAGCAGTCAGCTAAGAAAAAGAACTGACTGTCTCGCTGATTGCTGATAGCTGAAAGCTAATTTATGTTTCGTCACATTCAACATATACACTTCGTCGGCATCGGCGGCATAGGTATGAGCGGCATCGCGGAGGTGCTGGTCAATCTGGGCTTTCGTGTGTCGGGGTCGGATTTGAAGGGTTCGGATGTGACGCGCAGGCTTGAGACGTTAGGCGTTGAGTTCAGCGAGGGGCACAGGGCAGAGAACGTGGGCGACGCGCACGTAGTCGTTCGCTCGACCGCCGTGCGTGACGACAACCCGGAGATTGTAGAGGCTCGACGCAACTCTATTCCGGTGATTCCGCGCGCGGAGATGCTGGCGGAGTTGATGCGGCTGAAGCCTTATTCGGTGGCGGTCGCAGGCTCGCACGGGAAGACGACTACGACCTCTATGGTGGCGACCGTGTTGGGGCGCGCCGAGCTTGACCCTACGATTGTGGTCGGCGGAGTCGTAGGGGCTTTCGGCTCGAACGCTCGCCTGGGCAAGAGCGATTTGATGGTGGTGGAGGCGGACGAAAGCGACCGCTCGTTCCTGATGCTCACGCCTTCAATCGCTGTGGTCACCAACATTGACCGCGAGCACATGGATTATTACAAGGACATGGACGACGTGCGCGAGTGCTTCACCAGTTTCGTTAACAAGGTTCCGTTCTACGGCGCGGCTGTCCTTTGTCTTGACGACCCGCAGGTGCAGGCGGTCATCCCGCACGTCAAGCGGCGGCGCATCACTTACGGCTTGAGCGCGCAGGCGGATGTTTCAGCGCACAACATCAAATTCGATCAAGGCTTCGGCTCGACCTACAGCGTGTGGCGCGGGAACGATGCTGTCGGAGACATAACTTTGCGCGTGCCGGGTCTTCACAACATTTACAACTCGCTGGCAGCCATCGCCGTGGGCTTCGAGTTGGAAGTTCCCTTTGAGAGGATTGCCGAGGGGCTAGGGAATTTCACTAACGCGGACAGACGTTTTCAGTTCAGGGGCGAGGCGCAGGGCGTGATTGTGGTCGACGATTACGGCCATCACCCTACGGAGATAAAAGCAACGCTCGCGGCGGCGAAGATTGGCTCGGCGGGACGCCGCATCGTCGTGCTCTTTCAGCCGCATCGCTTCACGCGCACGCGCGACCAGATGGAAGAGTTCGCGCGCTCTTTCAATAACGCCGACGCGCTCTTCGTCGCAGACATCTACGCCGCGAGCGAAGACCCTATCGACGGCGTGACGAGCGAGGCCCTGACGGAAGCCGTCAAGCGCTACGGCCATAAGAACGCGCATTACATAGGCGCGCTGGATTCTTCCGCAGAAGCTTTACGCGAGAGGGTGCGCGCGGGCGACTTGGTGATTACGCTCGGCGCTGGCCCCGTTTATAAAGTCGGAGAGAAATTGCTCGCGCTCCTGCGCGGGCGAGAGCAGGAGGCGAGCGCTTCCTGAAAGAGAGTTTGAAGTTTTATGGCAACCAAGGTGGAGACAAAACCTGATTTCGCAAAGCGGGACGCGCTTATTGAAGAGATAGCGTCGCGGCTGGGCGTGCGTGCCGAACGCGGAAGGCGCTTTGCGGAGTTGACCTCGCTGCGAGTCGGCGGTGCGATTGACTGGGTTATCTCGCCGGAGACGGAAACTGCGGCTGCGGAGCTCGTTTACGAGTTGGAGAAGGCTAACATTGCGTGGCGCGCTCTAGGCTCAGGCAGCAACGTTCTGGCGGACGACAGGGAGCATCACTATGTCATCCTGAGCCTCAGGGATTTGAAGGGCGAGGCGCGTTTCGATGGCGAGCGCGTGAGCATAAGCGCTGGCTACAGCCTGCCGCGCCTGTGCGTCGATGCCGCACGTCAGGGGCTTTCAGGCATTGAGGGACTGGGAGGCATTCCCGGTACGGTCGGCGGCGCGCTCTGGATGAACGCCGGAGCGTACGGCCACGAGATTGGGACTGTGACGGAGAGCGTGCGCGTCGCGCGCCAAGGTCGTGTGGTCGAAGTTCCCGGAAGCGAGGTCGAGTGGAATTACCGTCACACCTCCTTTCGTGAAGGCGAGTTGCTTTTGGGCGCGACGCTTCGTCTTCACAGGGACGAGCCGGAAAAGATAAAGGCGCGCATGGAAGAGGCAAAGCAGAAGCGGCTCGCCACGCAGCCGCACGGCGCGCGAAGCGCCGGCTGCTTCTTCAAGAATCCTCCGGGAAGCAAAGTCGGGACGGGAAAGATGATTGACGAGATGGGCATGAAGGGCACACGTCGCGGCGGCGCGCTGGTCTCTCCCATTCACGCCAACTTCATCGTCACAGAAGGCGAAGACGCCAAAGCATCGGACGCGCTCGCCCTGGCCGAAGAGATTAGAGAGCGCGTCAGGCGCGAGCACGGAATCGAACTCGAATACGAAGTCGAGCTTTGGAGCGCAGAAGAGAACAACAGTCTGGAGAGTCTGGAGAGAAAAGAAAATCTAGTTGACTCTCTAGACTCTAAGGAGAGCGAGTGAAGGAGCAGGTTGTGACACCGCGAGCCGGAAGAAGCAGTGGGGGCGCAGGAGGAGGTGCGCGCTCGCGCTCGGGCGAAGTTGTGCAGCGCCCTGCTCGGCGCAACCGTCAAGCTTCCGCGCGGGGCGGTGGCTCGAATTCAGGCTTGAGAAAAGCTATCGGCTATCTGCCGCTCGTAACTAAAGTTGTGCTAGCCGTCGTAGCGGGCGTGCTGGTCTTTGCTGGCTATCGCGCCGCCGCCTCCGCCTCTTTCTTCCAGGTGCGCTCGGTCGACGTGGCCGGGACGACTCGCGTCTCGCCGGATGAAGTGAAAATGGTCGTGCGTCGAGCGGTTCAGCCCGTGGGCGTGTGGCGCGCAGACCTCGACGCGCTCAGCCACGAGCTTGAGAGAATTCCCTGGGTGCGCCGCGCCATTGTCTCTCGCGTGCTACCAGACGGCCTGCGCGTGCGAATAGTCGAGCGCGAGCAGCGCGCGGTGGTTCGCACTTCGGAAGGCCGCCTCGTCTGGGTGGATGACGACGCGGTCGCTCTCGGAGCGCTTCAGTCCAACGACAAGATGCCGCCCTTCTTCATACGCGGCTGGGATGAGAGCGGGACTGCGGCTGCGCGCGAAGAGAATCGCGCTCGCGTAGAGAAGTATCTTGAGATGCTTGGTGAATGGAGCAATCTCGGGCTGACAGAGCGGGTCAGCGAAGTGAATCTGATTGATTTGACAGACGTGCGCGTGCAGCTTGCTGGCGACGATTCACAGATAGAGGTGCGAATCGGGCGCGAGAACTTCGGCAACCGACTGCAAAGGGCGCTCATGAAGCTGGACGAGAGCCGCGCAACTCCCGTTGGCCCCTACATCACCTACATTGACGCTTCAAGGTGGATGAAGAGCGGCGACAGCGTAGTGCTTGGCCGAAGCCCCAGCGCTCCTAACTTAAGCGCAGGCTCTAACTCAGCAGAAGCTGATGCGGTAAGGGAAGACAAGAGTACGCGAAGCGCTACGGCGAGCGACACGGCAGCCGAGAGAAAGAAGAAGACGGAAGAGACCAGTGCGCGTGCGCGCCGCGATGAAAAGAAGAAGAGCGACAAGAAAGACGCAGAGAAAAAGGAACGAGCCGCAGATAACGCCAGGGGGCAGAGTCGCCCGCGTCGCGTGGGCTGATGCGTTTCGAGTTGAGCGTTAAGGCAGAGGAGCTTACTGAATGGCTAAGCGCCAGCAACACACGGTCGGCCTGGACATAGGGACAAGCAAGGTGACGTGTATCATCGGCGAAGCTGGCGATAACGGTCTCATAGAAATCGTCGGCATAGGCGAGGCTGAAGCGCGCGGCCTTCGCAAGGGCGTCATAGTCAACCCCGAAGCAGCCGTAGACGCCATCAAGCGCTCCGTTGAAGATGCGGAGCGCATGAGCGGCCTTGAAGCCGAAGAGGTCACAATCAACCTCGCAGGCTCGCACATCATGGGCTTTAACGGCCAGGCGATTGTCGCCGTCTCTGGCCGCGACCGAGAGATTACAGCCGACGACGTGCGTCGCGCGATTGATTCGGCCTGCGCCATTCAACTCCCTGCGGGACGCGAAATCGTAGACCGGCTCCCGCAGGAGTTCATAGTTGACGACCAGGACGGCATCAACGACCCCGTTGGCATGATAGGCGCTCGCCTCGCCGTCAAGGTTCACATTGTCACCAGCCCCGTCACCGCTCGGCAGAACGCCATCAACGCCGTCAATCGCGCGGGGCTGATAGTGGCCGACATGGTGCTTGAGCAACTAGCTTCGGCGGAAGCCTCTTTGACGGAAGACGACAAGGAGTTTGGCGCGGCGCTCGTGGACATAGGCGCGGAGACCACAGGGCTTGTCATTTACCAGCGCGGCGCTGTTCAGCACACGGCTGTCTTTGCTCTAGGCGGCTCGCATTTTACGAACGACATAGCGTTCGGACTGCGTACGCCTATACCCGAAGCGGAAAAGATTAAGCGTGCGGTCGGCTGCGCTTCGAGCCAGAGCTTGAGTGAAGCCGCGCGGGGCGAGCTGGTTGATGTTCCTTCGGTCGGAGGCCGCGCGCCCAGACAACTTTCAAGACAGATTCTCTGCGACATACTTCAGCCTCGCGCCGAAGAGGTCTTGATGCACGTCGCGGATGAAATTAAGGAATCGGGCTGGGAGCGACAGCTTTCGAGCGGCGTCGTTATTACGGGCGGCGGCGCGCTGCTCGACGGCATGGTGGAGATTGCAGAGCAGGTCTTCGACGCTCCTGTTCGCGTAGGTTATCCAGAGCGTGACCGCTTCGGTGGCCTGATTGAAGATATTCAAAGCCCCGCGTGGGCGGCAGCCGCAGGTCTTTCTCTGGTCGCGCAACGCTCGCAGATGAGCGAAATGCGCGCTTTAGTGGGCAAAAGAGGCTCTGCCGGAAAGCTCACGCACTTTGTTTCTAAATTTCGTAATCGTTTCAGTAGTATTTTTTGACAAGTTGTTGTATGCTGCGGCGCCAGCCGGCACAAGATGTTGTCCGCAAGATATAGGTGCTTCCGGCGCGCTCAGCCCAATATAAACGAAAGATGGCTTCGGAATGCCTTGGCAGTGGGCGTTCTGAAAGAGAGGAACATGTGATATGACACCGGAAGGCCGTCAACCGGGGAGTGGAATTAATATTTTCATAGACGACGACCCGCCTATCACCGGCGCACGCATCAAGGTGGTTGGTGTGGGCGGCGGAGGCGGCAATGCCGTCAACCGCATGATCGAAGCTGGCATAGAGGGCATAGAGTTCCTCGTCGCCAATACAGACTTGCAGGCTTTGAAGCGCAGTCGTGCGCCTATCAAGATTCAACTCGGCAGCCGTTTGACGAAAGGCTTAGGCGCAGGCGCTGACCCTTCAATCGGACGCGAGGCCGCGTTGGAAGATACTGAGAAGATAATAGAAGTCCTAGAAGGCGCGGACATGGTCTTTGTGACAACGGGTCTTGGCGGCGGCACGGGCACGGGCGGCGCTCCCATCATCGCCAGCCTTGCCACCGAACTCAACGCCCTGACGGTTGCGGTCGTCACAAAGCCTTTTCACTTCGAAGGCCGTCGTCGTATGCAGCAGGCCGAGCAAGGGCTGCGCGAGTTGCGCGAGAGCGTGGACACAGTGATTACGATTCCGAACGAGAGGTTGCTTCACACGGTCGAGCGCAACGTGTCGCTGGCTGATTCTTTCAAGGTGGCGGACGACGTGCTACGGCAAGCCGTGCAGGGCATCTCGGATTTGATAACCGTGCCGGGCCTCATCAATCTGGATTTCGCTGACGTTAAAGCCATCATGGCGGGAATGGGCTTGGCCCTGATGGGCGCAGGGCGCGCAAGCGGCGAGCACCGCGCTATGGAAGCAACGCAGCAGGCCATCTCAAGCCCTCTATTGGAAGAGGCTACGATTGAAGGCGCGAAGGGCGTGCTGATTAACATCACGGGCGGGCCTGACCTGACGCTGTACGAAGTCAACGAAGCTTCCTCTATCATCAGGGAAGCGGCGGACGACGACGCCAATATAATCTTCGGCGCGGTGATTGACGATGCGATGCGCGACGAAATGAAGATAACGGTCATCGCCACGGGTTTTGATAAGGTGATGGCAGACGTGGGGACTACGACTGCTCCGGGCACCGGGATGCCTGTGCCGCCTCCGCGCTATACCCGAACCGCAGGTGATGATCCGGCGCGCCCCATCACCGGAACGCAACGGCCTGACGACCTGGAAATCCCGACCTTCATTCGCAAGAAGGCGGACTGAAGGAAACAGATATTAGAGGTCAGAGGCCAGAGGTTAGTAGAGAGAATTTCAACTACTAACCTCTGGCCTCTAACTTCCGTCTTTTGCCTTTTGTCTTCTTTTCGTGTAGCATGTCGAGCATTCCTTAAGCAGGTTTTTCCATTACGGGTAAATTACCGCTTCTCTCCTTAACTGGCCGCAAGGACTGCGAGAGTAGTAGAAGGCTTTTGAGCGCTCCCGCTCTGGACTCTCAAATGCAAAGAGTCTGGGGAGCGCTTCCGGGAAGCCGCGTGTAATCCCCTTCATTAAAGGTGGAGGAAGTAATCAAAGTGAACCGAAAACTTATTCGTACAACCCTGGCAGAGATCAAGGGAAAAGAGCGCTCGATTCCTGAGCGGCAGAGGGAACGCACTAACGGCGCTCCGCCGCGCGGCGGCTCCGGCGACAACGCGCCGTCCGCGCCGCCACCCAGGACCGCTCAGCAATCTTCATCATCTGCTTCATCCGTTCAGGTGCGTAAGCGCACGCCGCCTCCGATTGAGACGAACGCCGAACTCTTCTACTACAAGAAGCAGATTGACGCGCACACGCCTATGGTCATTGTCTTGCAGGACGGTGAAGAGATTGTAGGAACAATCGAGTGGTATGATAGGGGCGCGCTGAAAGTGAATCGCAAGGACGCGCCGAATCTTCTTGTCCTCAAGCACAACATCAAGTACATGTTCAAGCAGGAAGAGCGTGAAAGCCAAAAAGAGACTAAGGAAAGCAGGAAGTAAAAAGATACGCCCCCGACCTTTTCTTAACATCCAATCCGGCACGCTCTTTAACTAGTGCATCAGGCGCGTGCCGACCTCGCGTTGGGTCAAGTCATGACTGAGTTGCCACACAACTCTAAATCTGCGAACTCGCGCTCAAGGCAGAAGCTTCCGCGTATAGGCATCACTATGGGCGACCCCGCAGGGATTGGCCCTGAGGTGGTTCTCAAGGCTGTTGCCGAAGAGGAAATTCTTCGCGTCTGCCGTCCGGTCATCATAGGGGACGCGCAGCTTCTGGCGCACACGGCCCGCACGCTTGACCTTACCTGCGGCTACGACATCATCCGCCGCGACGAGGCGCTGCCCGCAGAGCTTAACGAGCCTGTCATCTATCATCTGGACAACATAAGCGGTTACATAGAGCCTGGCATAGAATCTGGCGCGGCTGGCAAGGCCGCAGCCGGTTACATCGAATCGGCTGTGGAGTTATGCGCGGCGGGCGTAGTGGACGCGATTGCGACCGCGCCTATAAATAAGCGAGCGCTTTTCCTCGGCGGCTACAGTTTTCCGGGTCACACGGAATTCCTCGCGCACCTGACGGGCGCTGAAGAGTACGCTATGGCCTTCGTAGCTTCTAACCTTCGCATCGTTCTGCTTTCGACGCACGTTCCCCTGGCGGAAGCCATACGCATGGTCGAGCGCGACCGCATTGTAGGCATCATTGACCTTACTCATAGGGAACTGCGGCGCTGGGGCATAGAGCGACCGCGCATTGCCGTCGCCGCGCTCAACCCGCACGGAGCCGAAGGCGGTCTCTTCGGCGTCGAAGAGGCTTCGGAGATAGTTCCGGCGGTCGAGCATTTTCGCGGCGTGGAAGACATGAACGTGCAGGGGCCGTTCTCAGCCGACACGGTTTTCCTACGGGCTTCGCGCGGCGAGTTCGATGCGGTCGTGGCGTGCTATCATGATCAGGCGATGATTCCCGTCAAGTGCCTGTCATTTGGCGAAGCGGTCAACGTCACACTCGGCCTGCCGTTCATACGCACCTCCGTTGACCACGGCACGGCCTTCGACATAGCAGGCAAAGGCATAGCGGAACATTCAAGCATGGTGGCGGCAATCACCCTGGCCGCAGAGCTTCTCAGTCGCGCGGACGAATCCGGGCGAGCGGTCGAAGCTTAAACTTTCAATGAAAGGTATAAAGGAATGTCGGCTCAGACTCCCACAACGTCACGGCGCATTCTGGTCGCCGATGATGACCCGGCGATTCTTCGCCTTGTGACGGCCATCGTTGAAAAAGAGGGATACCAGGTCGTGCCTGCTAAAGATGGGCGCGAAGCCTATCAGATTCTACAAAAGGACTCGGACTTTCTGGCGGGCATCTTCGATGTCATGATGCCGCACATACAGGGGCCGGAGCTTGTGCGCTACATGCGAACGGAAAAGCGGCTCATGCGTATCCCCGTCATGATGATGACGGCAGAGCAGAACCCCAAGCTCTCCTCGGACAGCTTCGCCGCCGGAGCCGTAGTCTTCCTGCCGAAGCCCTTCACCACCGCGCAGCTACAAATCATGCTCCGCATGCTCATCAGCAAAGCCAGTGCCCAATAGATAAGACTCAGAGGAGAAGCGTCCATGAACAAACGCGCGCGTCTTATTGTCGCAGCCCTTTGCCCTTTAATCGTCTCCCTTTCAGCTTTCGTCTACACGAGCGCGGCTGATGATTTGAGCGCGAAGGAAGCGCGGCGGTTGATTGCGCGCGTCGCGGGAATTGAATTGCCGACGGAGGCTGTGCGCGTGAGGTCGGTTTCGAGCCTGGGTTCTTCTGCGGTCGTAGAGGCGCAGGTCGAGACGGCGTTTCGTTTTGTGCGTGGCGATGACGGCAAGTGGCGCGTGGCGGAGATTCGCACGGGCGACAACAAGTGGGAAGACGTTGACATGATTGCACGCGCCGTCAACCAGCAGAAGGCCGAGCGTGCGCGTGCGGAGCTTGAGACGGTTGCGACCGCTCTGGAGGCTTTCCGACGCGAGCGCGGCTTTTATGTCGAGGCGGCGAACACAGGCGCGCTCGTTGATCAGCTTAACCCGATTTACCTGGCGCGCATCATACGCATAGACCCCTGGCACAGGCCCTACCAGTACGAAGGCAGCCGCACGCAATACACCCTGCGCTCCTTCGGCTTGGACGGCAAAGCCAACACCGGCGACGACATAGTGCTTGAAAAACGCGCTCAGTAACCCGCATCAAAGAAATTAACAGGATAGAGAGGATAAAAGAAGAAGAGTTGCTATTTCTTTATCCTGACAATCTCTGTCCATCCTGTTTGATTCCTACTTTTCATCAAAACTCTTGACGCGCTCTATGCGCGGGTGTTAGGTTTCAAAATGTAGTGGCATGGGGTTGCTCAGCTTGACTCTTGAGGCCCCTTGCGACTCACGCTTGACTTGCCCTGCGCCACCGTAGGCGCGCTCTCTTAATAGACTCAGACGGCGCGTTCTAAGTAAAGAAAAGCCCCGCAATCTACGGGCGGCGTTCAATTCTCAAAGGAGTTAGCGATTTGGTCTCGGGACGCAAATTGTTGCTCGCGGACGATTCGGTCACCATCCAGAAGGTGATTGACCTGACCTTCTCAGACGAAGGCATAGAGGTCACGACCGTCGGCAACGGAGAGCAGGCTATCTCTAAGCTGGAAGAAGTTCAGCCTGACATAGTGCTCGCGGATATTTTTATGCCGGGGCGCAACGGTTACGAGGTCTGCGAGCACATCAAGAGGGATGAGCGCTTTCGCCACATCCCTGTGATGCTGCTCGTAGGCTCTTTCGAACCATTCGATGAAGCGGAGGCCCGCCGTGTCGGCGCGGATGATTATTTGACCAAGCCATTCCAGTCCATACGACAACTCGTCAGCAAGGTGTCATCGCTCTTGAGCGGGGGCGGCGCTGCAAGTTCTGAGGACGAGGCCAGCACGCGCGACCTTGAACTGCCGGAAGAGTTGGCCGAAAAAGAGCGCGAGGGCGCAGGCGCTGATATACATACTGCGGACACCGCTCCTCTTCCGAAAGAGCTTGAAGACAAAGACCCCTCGGAGGCCGCCGCGCACCTGGCCGGGCATGAAAGCCTCGATGATGAAATGATAGAGGCTCGCAGGCCGAACGAGATTGCAGAGCCTGAAGCCGCGAGCGCCATCTCAAGCGAGACGCGCCCGACCGCTCCGCTCTCATTCTCAGATTTGAAAGAGGCCGGAATCCAAACCTCTTCGGAAGAACAACCCAGACATCTTAAAGAGACTGTCAGAGACCTCCATTCAGCCGCGATGAACGAAGATATATTATCTACAGAAGAGCCGCAGACGAGTTATATGAAGAACGCCGCAGCCGCAGATGAAGCGCTACTGGATTTGGGCGACATAGAGCCGCCCGTCTCTATGACCGAGGCAGACGATTTTATCCTTGACCTTCAGGACGAAGCGCCCGCAGCAGCCAGCGCGCCCGCGCCGCAGCCCGTAATGGCAGGCTCCTCCTGGTCTACAGCCTCCGCTCAGCCCGCAGTCGATTCGCCCACGCAACCCTTCGCAGAAGAGACGCCGCTCATTACGAGCGAGCCTTCTATGCAGGCAGAGACCCCGGCATTCCAAGAAGAGGCCAGGGCACATGAAGCTTTTGAAGCACAACAGAGCTTCCAGCCGCAGGAGGCTTTCGGTAATGAATCGCATGGCTTTGCTGAAACAACCAGCGCCGCCGCAGTAGAGATGCCTGAGCCTGTGACACAGGAAGAAGCGCAACCTCACGGCCCTGAAGTTGAGGCTGCGCCGCGCACCGGACAAATCACACTTGAGCAGTTGTCGCCCGAAGCCATAGACGCCATAGCGCGCCGCGCCGTCGAACTGCTTTCAACGAAAGTCGTGGAAGAAGTCGCTTGGGAAGTCGTCCCGCAACTGGCGGAGCTTTTAATCAAGCGCAAGCTCGAAGAGGAGAAAACCTAAGTAAAGAGTTTTCAGTTTTCAGTTAAAAGCAGATGGCCGCCGGTATTCAGCACAGGATGAAAACTGGCGGCTATTGCTTTACAATAGTTTCAGAAACTGAAAACTGAAAACTCAAAACTGTTTTTATGGATATTCCGAAGACC
Organism: Pyrinomonadaceae bacterium; assembly: GCA_014534425.1. Lineage (GTDB taxonomy): Bacteria > Acidobacteriota > Blastocatellia > Pyrinomonadales > Pyrinomonadaceae > JACVRN01. The sequence continues at coordinate 29,332 of JACVRN010000022.1, read as the reverse complement.
TATGACCCCAAGCAGGCGGAGAGCCAGCACTATGCGCGCTGGGAGCGCGAGGGCTGCTTTGCGCCTGAGATAAATCGTGACCCGAACGCTCCTGTCTTTACCATAGTCATCCCGCCGCCGAACGTCACAGGCTCGCTTCACATGGGACACGCCCTTCAGCACACGCTGATGGACGTGATGACGCGCCACAAACGCATGTGCGGCTTTCGCACGCTCTGGCTGCCGGGGATGGATCACGCAGGCATCTCTACGCAGTTGATGGTGAGCCGCGAGTTGAAGAAGGAGGGACTGACACGTCATGACCTTGGGCGAGAGAAGTTCATTGAGAGGGTCTGGAAGTGGAAGCATGAATCGGGCGGTCAAATCCTAAATCAGATGCGGCGCGAAGGTGCCAGCGTTGATTGGTCGCGCGAGCGCTTTACGATGGACGAAGGATTGTCGCGCGCCGTGCGCGAAGTCTTCGTGCGTCTCTACGAAGAGGGCTACATCTATCGCGGCAACCGCATAGTCAACTGGTGCCCGCAGGATCAGACCGTGTTGTCGGATTTGGAAGTTGAGAAAACGCCTGAGAAGGGAAAGCTCTATTACCTGCAATATCCTGTTAAGGGGAGCGAGCGCCGCGTGACGGTTGCGACCACGCGGCCAGAGACCATGCTCGGTGATACGGCTGTAGCCGTCAATCCGAAGGACGAAAGGTACGGCGACCTCGTAGGCGCGACTCTCATCTTGCCGATTATGAACCGCGAGATTCCTGTGGTCGCGGACGAGTACGTAGACCCTGAGTTCGGCACTGGCGCTGTGAAGGTCACGCCCGCGCACGACCCGAACGATTATGAAATGGGCTTGCGCCACGACCTGCCGCAGATAGTCGTGATTGATTTGAACGCACGCATGACGCAGGACGCGGGCGCGGAGTTCTTCGGCCTAGACCGCTACAAGGCGCGCGAGAAAGTCATAGAGAAGTTTGAGCAGCTTGGACTCTTGGAGAAGGTCATAGATTACGAGTTCTCCATCTCAAAGTGCGAGCGCTGCAAGACCGTAGTGGAGCCTCTGATTATGTTGCAGTGGTTCTGCAAGATGGACGAGATGCGCGAGCTTGCGCTCGGGTTGATGCGACGTGAAGGCAAGCCGCGTTTTACGCCGCAGGTGCCGTACGAGAAGGTCTACACCGATTGGCTTGAGAATCTGAAGGACTGGACTATCTCGCGCCAACTCTGGTGGGGGCATCAGATTCCAGCGTGGTACACGAAGGACGGGCAGGTCTTCGTCGCCCGCTCTGAGGAAGAAGCGCGTGCGGCTGCGGGCACAGACGAACTGACGCAAGACCAGGATGTGCTGGACACCTGGTTCTCTTCTGCGCTCTGGCCCTTCTCCACGCTCGGCTGGCCCGATGAAACAGAAGACCTCAAGACCTTTTATCCTACTTCCGTGCTGGTCACGGCGCGCGACATTATTTTCCTGTGGGTGTCGCGCATGGTGATGACGGGCATGAAGTTTATGAAGGAGACTCCGTTCGATGACACCTTCATCACGGGCACCGTCCTGGACAAGCACGGCCAGCGCATGTCCAAGACGAAGATGAACGGCATAGACCCTCTGGACGTGTTCGACAAGTACGGCGTGGATGCCACGCGCCTTGTGCTGGCCTCAATCGGCAGCACAGACACTCGCTGGAACGATAATCAGGTAGAAGCCTATCGCAACTTCGCCAACAAAATCTGGAACGCTGCACGCTTCTGTCTGATGAACTCCGAAGGCGCTCGCGTAGGGCGCGGGTTCGAGAAGCCTGGAGAAGAGTGGGCGCTGCATGATAGATGGATTGTATCGCGCCTGAATCAGACGGCGCGAGTGGTGAATGATGCCGTCAACGCTTATCAATTCCACGAAGCTGTGCATACGCTCTATCACTTCTTCTGGGATGATTTCTGCGACTGGTACATAGAGTTGTCCAAGCAGGAAGTCTCTGCGGAGGCGGCTTCAGAGGAGCGCGACGGCGCGCGAAGCAGGTTGTTGACCGTGCTTGAGCAGGCGCTACGCCTTCTTCATCCCTTCATGCCGTACATCACGGAAGAGCTTTGGCAGCGACTTCCGGGCGTTGACGAAAAATTGCTGCACCCGGCTTATAGAGAAACTACTCATCCGACCATCATGCTGGCGGAGTACCCGCAGGCGAATGCCGAGTTGATTGACGAGCGCGCCGAAAGCGAGATGCAGGCGGTGATTAACCTCATCTCTCGCGTGCGAAACATACGCACGGAGATGAACATCAAGCCTTCGGAGCGCGTTCGTCTTATCATAGCCGCGCCGTATGAAGCTCAGCGCGCAGTCTTTGAAGCAAGCCGTGCGGCAGTGGCAAGACTGGCGCGCACTTCAGAGATTCTGATACGCGAGCGGCTGGAAGCGCCGCGCGCTTCCGCACGCGCAGTCCTGGCGGGCGGCGCGGAGGTCGCCGTGCCCCTTGAAGGCTTGATTGATTTTGAGACTGAACGCGCTCGGCTCTCGCGCGAGACGGAGAAGTTGCAGAAGGAGTCTGCGAAGCTGGAAGCTCAGCTTGCCAACCCGCAGTTCGTGGAGCGTGCGCCCGCCGAAAAGGTCTCGGAGATTCGTGAGCGACTGGGCGACATTACGGAGCGTGTGCGCCGTTTGACGGAGACGCTGGAGGCCATCAAATGAACTGGCTTGATGATGCAGCGCTCTTCTCTCAGGTAAGCGCGTTTCTGGCGGAGGATTTGGGGCGCGGCGACATCACTACGCAGTCCACCGTCCCGCGCAACGCGCGTGCGCGCGGTCGCTTCCTTGCGAAAGAGCCTATGGTCATAGCCGGGCTGGAAGCGGCGGAAGCGGTCTTCTCCACGCTCGATTCACAGCAGCAGTTGGAAGCCTTCGTCTCGGACGGCGAAGAGGTGGAGGCCGGAAAAGTTGTCGCGCGCACGAACGGTTTCGCGGACGTGCTTTTAGCGGGCGAGCGCGTCGCGCTCAATCTGCTTCAGCGTCTTTCCGGCATAGCCACGCAGACCAGAAAGTTCGTGCGCGCCATCGAAGGCACAAGCTCGCAGATTGTGGACACGCGCAAGACCACGCCGGGCCTTCGGATGCTGGAAAAGTATGCCGTCAGTATCGGCGGCGGTCGCAATCATCGCTTTGGATTGGATGACGGCGTGCTCATCAAGGACAATCACATAGCGCTCGCTGGCGGCGTCCAGGCGGCAGTCGAGCGAGCGCGGTCGGCGGTCGGCCACCTGCACAAAGTAGAGGTCGAGGTTTCCACGGAGCGAGACCTGCGCGAGGCTATTGAAAGCGGCGCGGACATCATACTGCTTGACAATCAAACGCCGGAGGGCACGGCGCAACTTGTGCGCGTGGCGCGAGAGTTAAAGCCGAATGTTACGCTGGAATCATCCGGCGGCATCACGCTCGATAACGTGCGCGCCTACGCAGAAGCGGGCGTAGACCTTATCAGCATAGGCGCGCTCACGCATTCGGCGCGGGCCATGGACATAAGCTTTAAGATTCAAGCGGGATGAAGCGCTAATGGTGGAACTCTTATCTTGAAGCGGCGTGCAAATTTTTTAAGCAGCCGCGCGCGATGAGGGAAGCATCTCTTGTTTAGCGTTAAGCGTATTCAAGCGACGGAGGTTGAGGTGATGCGAAACGGGCGTATAGTTTTGTTGCTTATAGCAATGTTGGCGATTGCTCTTGGCGTGATGGATGTGAGCGCGCAGCAGCGACGCCGCAGGCGGCCTTCGCGTCGTGTCACCAATCCCGTCACGACTCAAACTCCCGCAACCACTCCGACTACAACGACGGCGCAGCCCGCCTCTACGCCTTCTTCCACTGACCCTACGATTATCAGCACGGCCAGCGATATTGATACGGGCGCGACCCCTGCGACTACTACTTCCCGCAACCGCTCGCGCTCGCGCGCAGCCGGAACTGCTGCGCCCGAATCCGAGCAGGACGCTTTGCGCCGCACGGTTGACAGGCTCTCTTCGCAGGTCAACCAGCTTTCGGACAAGATAGGCAAGATGGAGGAGCAGCAGCGCACGCTCGTAGACATGGAGCGGCTGTCGCGCGCCGAAACACGCGCGGAGAATTTCCGCACTCAACTGCGCGACGTGCAGGCTAAGGAGGCAGACCTGCAAGCCCGCGCCGAGCAGATAGAGTTCGACCTGCGCCCCGAAAATATAGAGCGCGCATCGCAGACCTTCGGCTCTACGCGGCCCGAAGAGGTGCGCGAGGCGCGACGCCGACAGCTTGAGAACGAGCGCACGCGCGTTCAGTCACAGCTTCAACTGCTGGCGCAGAGCCGCGCACGTCTTGAGGCGGCCATAGCCAACGCGGACGCCGAAGCCGACACCATACGCCGCCGCATGGAAGAGAACGGCACGACTCCAAGGACAGACATCAACGACACGAATACCGAAGGAGCGACGCCGACGACCACGACCACTACGCCGCCGGAGCAAACTCAACCCGCGCCGAACGATAACCCGTAAAGTGAAGCGAGCTAGGAAGCAGTCGAACAATCTTTCTTTTACTGCTTACTTGCTTGAAGCGGCGGCGCGCCGGATGTAACATCACAAAAAGCCCAGAGACTTGATATGGCTACGATTGCACAGGCAGAGCTTTATCGTTTAATCAACGAGGCCGTCGAGCGCGGCGAGCGAGTGGTGGTGGCGAGCGTGGCGGATACTCGCGGCTCTACGCCGCAGAGGCGCGGCGCGAAGATGCTCTTTTTCGAGAACGGCGATGTCGCGGGCACGGTCGGCGGCGGCTGTATAGAAGCCGAAGTCTGGGCCGAGGCGCGCGAAGCGCTTCGCACAGGCACGCCCGCGCTGCACAAATTCAGCCTCACCGCAGACGAAGCCAGCGAAGAGGGAATGGTCTGCGGCGGCACCATGGAAATCTTTATTGATGTCTGGAAACCTGAGAACAGTTTTCAGTTTTGAGTTTTCAGTTTTCAGCAGAAAGCCAACTTGCTTTTAACTGAAAACTGAAAACTGCGAACGGAGTGAGCTATGGCAGAATCTTTCATGGAGAATTACAAGGCGAAGCACAGGCACCCGCTTAACCGGCTGACGCACAGCATAGGGATTCCTATGATAGTTATTTCTCTGCCTGTGCTCTTTTTCAACTGGAGATGGGGGCTGGCGCTTTTCGTCCTCGGTTGGATTTTGCAGTTCCTGGGCCACATCATAGAGGGCAATCAGCCTGCCTTCTTTCGCAATCCGCTTTACCTGCTTGTAGGCCCGCTCTGGCTCTTGCGGCGCGCTGGCATGGCCCTGGGTTTAGTGAAGTCGAAGTAATTTCTGGAAAATGTCCAGACTCATCATCGAAGCGGTCGAGCGTGTGCTTCAGGAAAACTCCCGCGCCGCACTCGCCACAATCATACGAGCGCCCGAAAGCATGGGCGCGAAAATCCTCATCACAGAAGAGGGCGCACGCATCGGAACTCTGAACGACGACGCGCTCGATGAAGCGGTCGCACGCTATGCCCCGGCCTTCCTGGCCTCGCGCGCCGAGACGAAAACAATCTCAGTGGAAGAGCTTTCGCTTGAGATGGAGCCTGAGCGCAATGCTCTCTTGATGTTCGAGCGCATAGAAGCTGAGCCGCGTCTGGTTATCTGCGGCGCGGGCCACGTAGGCGCGCACCTGGCGCGGCTGGCGCGCATGCTAGGCTTCCGCACCACCTTGATAGACGACCGCGCGGATTTCGTCACGCGCGAGCGTTTTCCTGATACAGGCATCGAACTGGTGGCCGCGCGCACCTGGACTGAAGCGCTTCAAAGAGAAGTCGGGCGCAACGTGTACGTGGCCGTGGTCACGCGCGGGCATAATGAAGACGAAGAGTGCCTGCGCGCAGTGCTTGCGGCAGGCCCGCGATACGTTGGCATGATTGGAAGCAAGCGGCGCACGAACATCGTGCTCGAAAGATTGCGCGAGCAGGGCGCAAGCCCGGAGGTGTTGAAGGAAGTCCGCGCGCCCATCGGTCTTGACATAGGCGCGGTCTCGCCCGAAGAGGTCGCGCTGGCGATTCTCTCGGAGATAGTGGCCGAAAGACGCGGCGGCACAGGCGCGCCCCTGTCCGCGTGGCGTCGAAGTAGAAGAGAGCGTCGTTAACAAGGCGTGGAGCCAGAGCCGTATGTCTGTCGAGTTGGAAGCTCAGACGCAAGAGCCGCAGGAGCATGAAGAGCCGCATGCCACGGGGATGTTTCGCGCTCTGTCGCACCGTAACTTTCGTCTCTTCTGGACGGGCGCTTTTCTCTCCAACGTCGGCACGTGGATGCAGGCCGTGGCCCAAGGGTGGCTAGTGCTGCAACTGACGGACTCGCCCTTCTGGCTGGGCGTTGACGGCTTCATGGCGACCGCGCCCGGCCTTGCCTTAACGCTTCTCGCGGGCGTCTTCGCAGATTTAGTTGACCGCCGAAGGCTGCTCATCTTCACACAAATCGGCGCAGGTCTTTCCGCGCTCACGCTGGCTATACTGATTCGCACGCACGTCGTCAACAACAGCGTGGACATCTGGATTGTGCTGCTGCTGTCATTCGTCACGGGCTGCTGCTTCGCCGTCGCGGGGCCGTCGTACCAGGCGATTACGATTGATTTGGTTGACCGCGAAGACCTCGCAAACGCCATCGCGCTCAACTCCACACAGTTTCAGCTATCGCGCGTAGTAGGGCCAGTGTTCGCGGGTCTAGGCTTCAAGCTGTTCGGGCTGGCCGGATGCTTTTTCGCCAACGCCTTATCGTTTGTCGCCGTCATCGTGTCGCTCAGGATGATTCGTTTTGAGGACGGGAAGGGAACGCTTCCTCTGCCGTCACATTCGGCAAGAGACAGCCGCGCCGTGTGGCAGGATTTGAAGGAGGGCTTGCGCTACGTGCGCGGACGCCCGCGCGTCTTTATGCTGCTTATCATTTCGGGGCTGACGAGCCTCTTCGGCGCGCCTTACATGAGCCTGGTGCCTGTCTTTGCGCGCGACATTCTGCATGTGGGAGAGACAGGGCTTGCGCTGATGAGCGGGATGTCTGGAGCGGGCGCACTGCTCGGCGCGCTTGTTCTGGCTTTCTTGGGAAACTTCAAGCACAAGGGCTGGTCAGTGCTGGGCGGAGCCTTTGCGTTCTCAATTTTTCTCATAGGATTCGCTCTTTCAACGCGGCTCATGATGTCGCTCACGTTCATCTTCGGGATGGGCTTTGCGATTGTCTCCTGCGTTGCCGTCATTAACATGCTCTTGCAGCAGCTAGTGACGGACGAGATGCGCGGGCGCGTCATGAGCATGTTCATACTCTCTTTCGTAGGCACCATGCCCATAGGCAATCTGATAGCGGGCAGCGTGGCCGCACGCTTCGGCGCGCCCTACACGCTCGCCGGTGGAGGCGTCATCATAGCCTTCTTCATAGCCATCATAGCTCTCGCCAACAAACGCCTGCGCGAGCTTTAAAGATTCACCGCCGCAGACGCAAAGAGACGCGGAGGGGGCGCTGAGAGAAGATTCAACTCTCAGCGCCCCTCCGCGTTACTCCGCGTCTCGGCGGTGAACGTTTATTGAATAGTCGTCGGTGCGGTGCTGAACGCCAGGTCTGTAATCAGAAGCGCGCCTTGCAGGTTCTGATCGAACTTGAACTGGACGGAGCGTATGTCCGTAAGATTGACTCCCGCGAAAGCCGAAAGCGGAAGTCGCGCCATGTTCAAAACCACCTTGGGCACTGAGCCTGTCGTTCCCGGCGGGTAGTAAAGCACGCCGGAGTAATCGCTGACCCTGACGCTGGAAGTCGCGCCCGTGCCGTCGGTCAGAACCACAGTGAAGTTCTGCGCTATGTTGGGCGGGTTGCGCGAGTCTGCGAAATTAACGCTCACGCGGAACTGTAGAGCCGAAAATCCGCTCACGTCACGCGCGCCCACCGGCAGGTCGTTACTGTAGCTAGTGTTGGCCGCTCCCCATCCGGTACGCAACTGGCTCAAGCCCCTGGCGGAGCTTCGCGCGCTCGGAACCGTGTGCGGCTGCCTTGAAGTCGATTGAGTCGAAGGCAGACACTGCGCGGGTTGCGGAGATTCGCCGCCGCACAAATCCTGCGGCGTGAGTCCCGCAGCGCTCGTCGCGCCGCCGAGCGTGTTGGTGCTCAGGTTGGTTGCGTTCAGCAGGCGGTTGATGTCCCTGCGCGTCGCAGCCGTATCGGGCGCGTGATAAGAGACGTACAGGTTGGTCGTTTGAGCAGAGGCTGGCGGCGGTGCTTCTCCAGTCAGGATGGGCAGAAACGCCGTCTCGCGCCCAACGTAAACGCGCATGAACGCTGAGATGTAGGCCAGGCCTGTGCCGCGCTGCTGCGCGCTCGTCAGGCGCTTGTTGCCCGACACGGTTCCGCAGTGCGGGTCTGTAGTCGAAGCCCAATCGTCGCTTGCTCCGGCAGGAAACAGGCCCGGAGTCCAGACAGTGTTGTAGAAGTTGTGATTCGCGCCCATCACCAGCACTGTGTTCTTCCCGCCCGAATCACCCGGCGCGGTGTAACGCGCGTCGTCATAGAAGTGTACGCCCTGGTTATCGCTCACGTCGCCGTCGCAATAAGGCAGCATCACTGCCAGCGCCACGTTGTTTATGACGGGACGATTAAAGTCCACGGGTGCGAGGGCGAAGACAGCCCTGATGGTGTAGGGAGAGCCGAGCGAGGCATTATAAAGATAGTGCTTGACGACTCCTTCGCCGCCGCGCGAGTGGCCCATGGTGCCTATCCTGGTCATGTCCACTTTGCCTACGAACTTCGTCCCGAACGGAGCAGCGCCCACTGTGTTAAAGGTGTTCCACTGATTAAGGTGGCGCTGTATAAGCTCTGCCCTGGCCTGCATGCCTAAGTCCGTCACCTGCGCGTCATAGGCGCTGATGCCGTTGGCGCTGATAGAGACGACTATGTAGCCATTGCTGGCTAAGGTGCTGGCAAGGTAATCGTAGCCCTGATAGCTTGGGATTGGCTGCTGCGCGCTCAGGCAGGGCCAGCGCAGGCTGACCTGTGTTCCCTTGTAACAGGTAGCGTGACGCCCGTGCAGAAGAACTATCAAGGGGAACGGGCCGTTGGTCATGTCTGTAGGATGATGCACGGAGGCAATCAACTCTACGGCGCTCGGAAAGTTCGACGGTGTGAAGGCAAGGTTGCCATAGTTGTACTCTTCGCGGGTTACAGCGTAGGGGCCTGTCGTGCCGGGGTCAGGCGTTTGCGCTGCCGCCTGCTGCGCGCCCAAGGCTGTCAGGAAAAGTAAGAAGGCTAGCGATGCGATTGTTTGAAGCCGTAGTATCTTTTTCACTGGCGGCCTCCTTTCGCGCTACCCAGTTTCAGCTTTTCGGGCAGTTCTGCGCGGTCTTCTTTATTCTTTTTGTCGCCGTAAGAGAGAAAGATGCTGGCTCCTTCGACTATCAAGGATTCGTCGAAGGTGACGGCAGTAATCTCTGTGAGGTCTTCGTTCTCTACGCCGTAGCCGACCGCCGTATCATTAATCCAGATGACGGCGGGCATGGCCCTGACTTCAAAGGGGCCGCCGACGACCGTGACGCGATAAGCCTTGTTGACGGAGAGCACGCGGTCGTTAATCTTCACTTCCGTCGCCGTGGGGAGAGCCACTTCCTCGACTCTGTATTTCGCAGCCCTGAATTTTCCAGTCGGACGGGTGTTGGCCCCTTCGGCAATAACCTTGCCGGGAAGCTTCAGTAGGTCGGACATTTTTAATCCCTGAGATTGGTTGTTTTGTGCAAAGGCGGAAGAGGCGCAAGCGAACAGCAGCACAAGCAGGCCGAAAGCCAACCCTGCATGCCGCGCCCGGCCATCTTTAAAATGTTTCACGAGAGTCATTCAATCACTCCTTAATTTGATTAGGTTGAGGATAATCAGTGCCCGCGTATGTGTCGGGACAGCAGAGTACCCGGACTAAACAGACGTGCGAGTCCTTCAAGTGCGGGAGACCGTCAGGCCAACCGAACACGTCTGCTCAAGATAGAAGACCGTGACAAATCTTCTATGGCGCTCTGGGCAAGAGAAAAGCTTAACGATGTCTTGAGGCCGTTGAGTTTCCGTCTCGCCCCAGCTAATGAGGACGATGCTCCTTTTTGAGAGCAGAGCAAGACAGAATGAGAAGACTCTTGTCAGACCTTCTAAGACTACCCTTGATAGCTTGCTTTAGTCTGAGGATTTACGAGAGGCTTGAGGGTGAGACTCCCGTGAAACCGAAATATAAAACGCGCAAAAGTTAAACCAGATGCAACGATATGTCAAGCGCCGAAGAGGCCCCAGGCTTTCTTAAAATTTCTCTCTTTTCAGAATTCATGTGCAAGAAAGAAATTAGGGGCCGTTCTAACAGGCAAAAGCGCACACCTCGGCTTTAAGCAGTGCGCTCCACTATTGAGGAGAGAGAGACATGCTAGCCAAAAGAGCCGTCATCTGCCTGATATTTACGCTGTTTGTGATTGCTGCGGGAGCCGAAGGCGCGCGGGCGCAGGGCGTGATTGTGCCGCGACCCTGCGAGCGTTGCCCTAACCCGCCGCAGTCCGGCCCCCTGCCTCGCTCGCTTCCCATCAAATCCATCAACATAGAGACGACCATCAAGGGACAGGTCGCCACCACGCACGTCACGCAGGTCTTTCGCAATGACACGAACGCCGTGCTTGAAGGCACCTACTTCTTCCCCATCCCGGAGTCCGCTTCGATAGTTGAATTCGCCATCTGGGACGGCGACCGCAAGCTCGTGGGCGAAGTGCGCTCGCGCGAAGAGGCACGTCGAATCTACGACGAGATAGTTCGCCGCCAGAGAGACCCTGGCCTGCTTGAGTACGCTGGCAAAGACCTCTTTCAGGCGAGCATCTTTCCCATCCCCGCGCGCTCGGACAAAAAGCTTGAGTTGACCTACACGCAGGTTTTGGGCGCACAGTCGGGCACGGTCTCTTATCGTTACCCGCTCGGGACTGGCAAGCAAATGGCGCAGATAGGAACCGTCTCGGGCCGGATTGATATTGAAAGCAAACAGCCCGTGCGTAACATCTACTCGCCTAGTCATTCGATTGACACCAGGCGCGTGAATGATGCGACCGTCAGGCTTTCTTTTGAGACGCGAGGCGGGCGCGACCCGCAGGACTTCCAACTCTTCTACACTCTTTCAGACCAGGACTTCGGCCTCTCGCTCCTGACTTACAGAGAGCCTGGAAGGGATGGCTATTTTCTTCTGACCATCTCGCCCAAGGACAACTGGTCTGAGACGGAGTACGCTGCCAAAGACGTGGTCTTCGTGCTGGATACTTCAGGCTCTATGGCCGAGGAAGGGAAGATGGAGAAGGCGCGAGCGGCGCTTCTTTTCGGCATCAGGAACCTGAGGCCGGACGACCGCTACAACGTCATCTCGTTCTCCGGCGAAGAGCGACTGATGGAGAACGGCCTCATCAATGCTAATGAGACGGGACGCGCTCGCGGACTTGAGTTCGTCAAGAATCTGAAGCCCACGGGCGGCACCAACATCAACGGCGCGCTCCTGGCAGCCATGCGGCAGTTCGACAGGAGCGACCGCCCCAAGCTCGTAGTCTTCATGACGGACGGGCTGCCGACCGTTGGCGAAACGAACGTCGGGCGCATAGTCAACAACGCTCACGACGCCCGCGTCCCTGGCATACGCCTTTTCACCTTCGGCGTGGGCTACGACGTGAACACGGCGCTCCTTGATAAGCTAGCTTCCGAGAATCGAGGCGTGGCGGATTACGTGGAGCCTAAGGAAGATTTAGAGGTTAAGGTCTCAAGCTTCTTCTCGAAAGTTAATTTCCCTGTCCTGACAGATTTGCAGTTGGACATGGGGGGCGTTCGCACTGACCTTGTTTACCCGCGCGAGATGCCCGACCTCTTCAAGGGCACGCAGATTACTTTAATCGGTCGCTACCGCAACGAGCGAGACCTCAATAACATTCGCATCGCGCTGTCAGGAAAGAGCGGGCGAGAGAATCGCACCTTCGCTTACGAGAACCTGCGCTTCCCGCTCAAGGAAGAGGAGAACGATTTCCTTCCTCGCCTGTGGGCCACGCGCCGCGTCGGTTGGCTGATGGAGCAGGTTCGCTCCAACGGCGAGCAGAAAGAGCTTGTGGACGAGATAGTTGACCTTGGCACGCGCTACGGCATAGTCACGCCTTACACCTCTTATCTGGCGCTTGAGCCGAACAACGCGCTGCCCGCAGGCAACACGGTCACAAGGGGGCGTGACCAGGATAGGGGCAGTATAGGCGGCGGCTTCGGCAACGGGCCTACGGCTCGCAGGGGTGCTAAGACTGCCGCACCTATGGTTGCTGCTGATGCAACGGCGACCACGGGCGCAGCCGCAGTGCAGCAGAGCAAGCGTGCGCGCGAGCAGCAGGAAAGCGTCATCGTCAATAAGGACGACTCGCTTTCGTCAGCCGTGAAGACTGCGGGCGGCAAGACCTTCTACCTGCGCGACAACGTCTGGGCGGATGCGGAGTTCAGGCAGGATGCGCGATTGCCGGAAACCGTCATCACCTTCGGCAGCAACGAGTACTTCGACCTGCTGAAGCGCGAGCGTCGGCTGGCAGAATACTTCGCGCTGGGCGAGCAGGTCGTGGTCGTACTGGACGGGCACGTCTACCGCGTCAAAGCTGCGACGAATTAGAAAGCGCCGCTTCTCCAACCATGTAGGGGAACATCTTCTCCACCCCTACAAAGGCAAGGCCGCGCGTCTCAATTTGAATGAGACGCGCGGCCCTTTCCTCTTTTATGACCCTCTGGCTGTTAGCGCCCGCGTTGCTGGTTCTGTTTTCTGATGACCTCCTGGTACTTCTGCGCGACCATCAATGTGCGAGTGATGTCTTCGTCTTCTAGGTTGGGATAGCGTTGATAGGTTTTGGCTATCGCTGAGGTCAGAAGTTTCTCTGCATCCTGAAGACGCCCGCCCTCTACGGCCACGGCCATGTCGTGAATCGCCTGTGCCAGAAGCGCTATGGTGTAGTTTTTGGCGACCTCGCCGTCAATCAGCATATCTCCGGCAGAACCTTCTCTGACGGTCAGGTACGCTGTCTCCATCTTCACCACCTGTCGCTTCTGCTCCAGGTCGTAATAGGTGAAGCGCACGTTGACGGGAATGCGCGACCTGTAGGACGCACCGGGCCTGACTCTGAAGCACATCATGATTACCTGCGTCAAGCCACTGTTCATGTTGTCCAGCTTGATAGAGACGCTGTTGCGCCTGACCGTCGGCTCATAGCCGTAAAGCTGCGCCAGTTCAAGTCCCTGGTCGAACTCAATCTCCACGTTAGGCTCGCTCGCCACAGGCGAAACAAGGCTCTGAACTTCTTTTAGAAAAACCTTATCTATGTCCTGCGCGTCGGCTACGAAGTGAAACAGGCCGCGCCCGCTCTTGGCTAACTGGCGCAGCAGGTCTTTGTTCAAATCAAGGCCGACGCCGATGGTCGAAAGGTCTATCCCTCGGTCGTTGAAGCCCAAAGAGTCCTGGGCAATCCTTGAAGGCTCGGTCACTCCCTGATTGGCTATGCCGTCTGTCAGCAGGATGACGCGGTTGGTCACGTCTTTGCGATAATTTTTGAGGGCTTCCCTGTAGCCAAGCATCAGACCGGCGTGAAGGTTCGTGGCGCTGCCGGGCTGTATGCTGCGTATCAGTTGCTTGACGTACTCTTTATCTCCGAGCGAGCGCGCGGGCAGAAGCACCTGCGCTTCCGAATCGAAGACGACTATGGAGAGTGTGTCCGTCTCTCTGAGCTTTGAAACCAGAGTCAGGAGCGCCTCTTTGACTCTGGAGATTTTATCCGCGTCGGCCATCGAACCGCTCTTGTCAATCACCAGGGCGAGGTTAAGCGGGCGCAACTCCTGCCGGTCGTTTGCAAGCTGAGTGCTGAAGCCTACCTGAAGGACGGCTTCGCGGCCCGCGAGCGACACCTGGTCGTTTCCCCAACGAACGTCCAGGGCCACTGCCTCTCCCGCTTTAGGGAGTCCGATTTGGTGGCGGCGATAGTTGATTATCTCTTCGACCGCGACTTCACGCGACGCCGGAATGACTCCCATCTCGGACAGGTAGCGCGTGCGGGAATCAGCCGCAGACGAAACGCCCGCCTGCCCCATAGCTGTGCCCACTAGAGCGCAAAAGAGAAACGAGATTGTCAGAAAAAGCTTGAAGGTTGAAAGTTTGTGGACTGGTGGCAACATATATCCTCCTCAAGAATAGTTTTTGGATAACTAATCGTATAGGGAGAGATTTCGCTTGGGAGCGTCCGTAACCGGCGAGGAAAACCGAATTGTAGTGCTGCTACTGAGCTAGAGATGTAGATATTAGAAAGAGGGATGCCCCGCAGAATTTCAATTAGAGGAAGATTCAAACAGGATGGATAGGATAAGACAGGATAAAAGAAGAACTATTGCTTTATCCTCTCTATCCTGTCCATCCCTGTTAATTTTCTACCTCCGCTTTTGAATTCCGCCGGTTTATCTCTACAATGCAAATTCCATGAGGATTTCAAAAAGCCTGCTTACTTTGACCGCCAGGAGAAGCTTCCCTATGAGAATCATGCGTTGCGCCTTATTGCTTGTTCTTTCTTTGTCCATCTACCTGCCAGCAGTCCCGCAGGCGCAAACCCGAAGGGCGCAAGCGTCGGCTGTTGCTACGGCTCAGCCTGCCTGGATAGCCCGCAGCAACGAGAACGCGCAGATTCTGCTCAAGCTTCAGGCGAAGTACGCGCCCGAAGGCGCAAGCCGTCAGGGAATCCCTGGGCTGGACGAGCAGGTTTCGCAGTTCACAAAAGACCGCCGCGCACGCGCCAAGGCAGACCAACTCGCAGCCATACAGGAACTCAAACGCAGGCTGGCGGCGGAAAAAGACCCGCTCGTCGCGCAAGACCTTGAGATAATGATTAAGGCCGCAGAACAGACCATTCGCGGCACGGAGTTGAGCGAGAAGTACGACATGCCTTACTTCAACGTCACCTCGCTCATCTTCAACGGCCTGCGCTCGCTCCTTGACGACCAGATTCCGCCGGAAAGACGAAAGGCCGCGCTCGTTCGTCTCAGAAAATATGTGGGCATGGAGCAGGGCTTTGAGCCACTGACAGCGCAGGCAAAGGCGCGCACTCTTGATTGGGCCAGGCCCGGCCAACTGGGGCCGTCGAAGATTCAGGTGGAAAGCAACCTGGCCCGCGCGGACTTTTTCATCAACGGCATAGGCCAGCTTTTTGAGAAGTACAAGATTGAGGGTTATCAGGAGCCGTTCGCGGAACCGAAGCGACAGCTTGCGGATTACAACCAGTGGGTCAGAACGGAGATTCTGCCGAAAGCCCGCACGGACTTTCGACTGCCGCCCGAAGAGTACGCTTATGCGCTTCAGCAATTCGGCATAGACATCCCCGTCGAACAACTCACAACGATGGCGCACAAGGCTTTCAAGGAATACCAGCAGGAGATGCAGCAGATAGCGCAGAAGATAGCAAAAGAGCGTGGCCTTTCATCATCCGATTACCGCGACGTGATTCGTGAGTTGAAGAAAGACCAACTCGTGGGCGAAGCCATCCTGCCGCATTACCAGCAGCGCCTCAAAGAGATTGAAGAGATTATTCGACGCGAGCGGCTTGTGACTTTACCGAATCGTCCGGCTCGCATTCGTCTTGCGACGGCTGCAGAGACCGCGCAGCAGCCAGCGCCTAACATGCAGCCTCCGCCGCTCCTGAACAACACGGGCGAGCAGGGAACATTTGTTTTACCGCTCAACGTTCCTACGGCAGCAGGCTCAGCCGAGACAAAGCAGATTGATGATTTCACTTACGCGGCGGCCTCGTGGACGCTGACGGCGCACGAAGCCAGGCCGGGCCACGAGTTGCAGTTCGCCTCTATGGTGGAGCGCGGCGTCTCTCTTGCGCGTTCGCTCTACGCCTTCAACAGCGTGAACGTAGAGGGCTGGGGGCTTTATTCGGAATACATCATGAAGCCTTACATGCCGCTCGAAGGCCAGCTTATCTCCATGCAGCTTCGACTGCTGAGAGCCGCCCGCGCCTTCATAGACCCAGAGCTACAGAGCGGAAAGCTCAAGCCCGAAGACGGCATGCGTATATTGACGCAGGACGTGATGCTCTCGCCGCAGTTCGCCAATACGGAGATAGAGCGCTACACGTTCCGCAGCCCCGGACAGGCGACCAGCTATTTCTACGGCTACACGAAGCTGCTTGAGCTTCGCAAGGAGACTGAAAGCAAGATGGGCAAGCGCTTTGACCAGCAAAAATTTCATGACTTCATTCTCGATCAGGGCCTTCTGCCACCAGACCTCTTACGCAAAGCCGTGATGCAGGACTTCGTCAAGGCTTCCGGCAATAAATAGGAAATTAACAGGATAGACAGGATAAGAACAGAACAATGCTTTTGAGTAAGGGTGGATTGCTGGCGCGGAAAGCTTTCGCGTTCTTTCTTCTGACGTTATTGGCGGGAGCGGGGTTAGGGCAGAATGCCGGGTGGACTGCGGCGCGGCGCGGGCAGGTAGGGCGTGATTTGAACGCTGTCTTCTTTGCAGATTCGAAGCGCGGGTGGATAGCTGGCGACGGAGGATTCCTGAGCCGCACAAAAGACGGCGGGCGCACATGGTCGCCGCAATCCGTAGGCACGACCGACGCCATCAACGACATTTACTTTCGCGGCAAAGACGACGGCTACGTGCTAGCCAGCAACAGCATCTTCGGCTCGACCGACGGCGGCGAAACTTGGCGAGAGGTGCGACAATTTCAGCCGCATGATTTCGGCGGCGCAGCGCCGGAGCTTTACAGCATACGCTTTTCCAGTAAGAAGAACGGCTGGATTGTCGGCAGCGCCAGCCGCCGCGACGTTATAGTCGAAAGCCTCATCCTGCACACAGGCGACGGCGGCGCTTCCTGGGAGCGGCAGCTTCCGCCCGTGCGAGAGGAACTGATTCACCTCGATTTCATAAACGATGACAGAGGCTGGATAGTCGGCGGTGGCGGCACCATTCTTTTTACCAGCGACGGCGGCCAAAGCTGGATAAAGCAGACCTCTGGAACGGAAGTCACTCTCTATCACGTCGATTTTCGTAACGAGCGTGTGGGCTGGGCCGTGGGCGAGCGCGGGACTGTCTTGAGGACTACGGACGGCGGCGAGACCTGGAGCAAGGTGGACGTGCCCGTGCGCTCCACGCTTCTGAGCGTGACCTTCGTGGACGAGAATCAGGGATGGATAGTCGGCAGGGGCGGCGTAATCCTCCGCTCCGAGGACGGAGGCCGAACCTGGGTCAGGCAGGAAAGCCGCACGAAACAGAACCTCTACGCACTATTTATTGATAAAAAGAGCGGTTGGGCCGTCGGCGGAGACGGAATGGTTCTCAGCTACGAGAGATAAATAGCATTCAGCAGTCAGCTATCAGCAATCAGCCAGATACTTCGGATGATATAGGAGGTGCCGCTAATGATGAGGGACTTCAAGCCTTTGAAGGTGTGGCAGAAAGCTCACTTGCTTATCTTAGATGTTTACAAGGCTACTAAGTCCTTCCCTGGAGATGAATTGTATGGATTAATAAGCCAAATAAGACGCTCTTGCTCCTCAATTCCAGCTAATATTGCCGAAGGTTGTGGTAGAAGCGGCGATGTCGGTCAGCCACAGAGCTTGAGTATCACCTTTTGCTTGCTCATGATCTTAAATTCTTAAATTCACAGGATTACGAGCGCCTTTCCGGGGAAACAATTGAAGTAAAAAGGATGCTCACCGCATTTATTCAAAAGCTGAATGCTGATCGCTGATAGCTGACGGCTTCGTTAAAAAGCAACCATGATTGTTACAAAAGGCATCGAAGCAGTCGGCAAGGTTACTCCTGTAAAACCGCTCTAGGGGAAAAAGCGGCAGGGTAACGTTCGATTCCTCCTGTGATTCACCGCCCGGCGTTTTGAGCCAACGCCGGGCGGATTTTTTTTAGCCTCTATTTTGACCGAGAGCCTTTGAAGGGAAGCGGCGCGACGTTCGGGATGTCTATGTTGATGGTGCCTTCGAGTTTATCGCTCGCCAGGCTGCCTGCGACTCTGCCGTTGACGGTCTGTCCTGAAATGTTGAGCGTCAGCACGGAGTCGAAGCTGTTGCCGTTGACGTTCACGTTTGAGAGGTTCGCCTCTCCGAACTGTCCGCTCACTTTGCCCGTGAGCTTCCCGTTCTCCTGATTGATGGTCAGCGTAGCGGGCATGCTCTGGCCTCCCGGCCCGGAAATCTCTATAGCCCAGGTGCCTACCAGATTGGTTGCGGCTGCGCCCGTCGCGGTCGTCGCCGTGCCGGTCGTTACCATCGCGGTTGCAGTCGGCGTCTCTTTACGCTTGCCGCTTATGTCGTAGACCTCTATTGTCTGCGCGTAGGGCTTGACCTGCTCCATGATGGCTGCGGCGTCGCCCACTATAACGATTGCGGCCTTGTCGGGCTGCACGTACTGGCGCGCGACCCTCTGAACGTCTGCCGCCGTGATGGCGTTGATGCGATCGCGGTAGGTCTGTAGATAATCTGCCGGAAGGTTGTACATCTTAATCTGCACTAGGCGATTAATCAGCCCTTCCTGCGTCTCTATCTGAAGCGGAAAGACGCCCGTCAAAAAAGACTTCGCATCCCTCATCTCTTTATCGGAGACGACTTCATCGCGCAGCCGTCCTAGCTCGTAGAAGAACTCTTTGAGCGAAGGGCCTGTGACGGGCGTTCGAACTTCAGCCGTCTCGCGGAAAGAGCCTGCGAGGCCCCGCGCGTCCAACTCAGAATAAGCGCCGTAGGTGTAGCCCTTCTGTTCGCGCAAGTTCATGAAGAGACGCGACGAAGCGTTTGCGCCAAGCACTACATTCATCACCAGCATGGGAAAATAATCCGAGCTTGTGCGATTAATAGCAGGGTTGGCTATGACTATGTTTGACTGAGCAGAGCCGGGACGGTCAACTATGTAAAGCGCACGCTCGGTTCGCGCAGGCGGTGCAGGGAACTGGCGCGCATTGGTCTGTCCCTTCTGCCACTTGCCGAAAAGGTCGTTGACGCGCCGCAGCACTTCGTCTCGCCTGACATCGCCCACGACTATGAGCACTGCGTTGTTGGGCACGAACATGGAGCGGTGAAAGGCCAGAAGGCGTTCGTGCGACATGGCACCTATGGATTCCGGCGTGGCAGAGACGACGCTGTACGGGTGCTGGCCGAAGAGAACCTGCGCCATTCTTTCGCTCGCCAGAAAAGCTGGCTGCGAGCGCTGCTGTTTGAGCCCCTGAAGCGCATTCTGCTGCGCCAGCTTAACTTCATCTTCAGGGAAGGTCGGATTAAGCACCACGTCCGCGAGCAGGTCAAGAACCTCGTTGCCGTACATGGAAAGCGCGCTGGCCGCGACCGTGGAGTAGTCCGCGTTTGCCCCTGCGGTCAGCGTTGCGCCGAGCCGCGCGACTTCGTCCGCAATCTGCTTGCTTGAACGCCGCGCCGTTCCCTCGTTGAGCAAACTCGTCACCATGTCCATCAGTCCGGGCGTGTCGGCAGGGTCGTTCACGTCGCCCGCGCGCAGGGCCAGCCTGTAGCTGACGAGCGGAAGGCGCAGGTCTTCTACTATCACCACCTGAAGACCGTTCGGCAGAGTAGTCTCGTAGGGCTTAGGGATGTTGAGCGGACGGGCCGCGAGCGGCGGCGGAGCTTGCTTGCGAAAGTCTTCTGTCTGTTTCATACCCTGCTGTGCGTTTGTCTGCGCGAAAGTTTCGAGCGATAGCGCGCCGCTTAAGATAAAAGCGGCGCACAGGATTAGTTTGGTGGTTGTCTGAAGCATAGCTCTGGAATCTCTCTCTTTCCTTCGGCCTCTTAAATCATGGACGACTTGTGCCGGACTGCTGCGGCTTCGGCGTGTCCGTAGGCTGCTGCGGCTGTCCTGTGGGCTGTGCGGGCTGGACGGGCGTCGCAGGCTTCGTAGGCTCCGCAGGCTTTGTCTTATCCGGCACGGTCGGCGGCGGTGCGCCCGGCTGCGGCTGCTGCGTGGACTGCGGGCCTGAAGCGCGGCCTCCTGCGCCTGCTGGCACTATGTTGAGCGTCGCGTAGTTGTCTGTATCAAGAAAGCGCTTTGCGGCCTGCTTAATCTGCTCAGCCGTGACCGCAAGGTAACGGTCAAGCTCTGTGTTGAAGAGATTGGGGTCTCCGTCGTAGAGCGCGAATTCCGCAATCTGCTGCGCGCGGAAGAGCGATGATTGACGACCGCGCACGGCGTCGTTAATCAAATTATTACGCAGCTTCTCCATCTCTTCAACCGTGGGGCCTTCGGTTGCGAGCCGCTTAATCTCGTTCAGGACGGTCTGCCGAACCTGCGCGGGGTCTTTGCCGGGCTTGGGCAGCGCGAAGATGTACATGGACGAAGGCCCGCGCCGCTCTCCGAAGAATCCCTGAATCGCCACCACGCTCTCGTCGCCCTTGACCATCTTCTGATAGAGCCTTGAGCTTTCGCCTTCGAAGAGCAGGTCGCCCGCGAGTGAAAGCGCGTAAAAATCGGGCGTGCGTCTCGGCGGAATCTTCCAGCCGAGTATGAAGGCCGGAAGCTGCGCGAACCTGTCATTGTAGGTGTCCTGCTTAGTGGCTACGTCGGCAGGCTCCGCGACATCCGGCGCGGGCGGGTCGGGCTGTCTGGGAATCGTCTCGAAATATTTCGAGACGAGCGCGCGAGCCTCTTTCGGCTCGAAATCGCCTGAGAGCACAAGCACTGCGTTGTTCGGCGCGTAGTAGATGCGGAAGAACTCCTGCACGTCCTGTACGCTCGCGGCATCCAAATCTTCCATAGAGCCTATGGTCGAATGCGCGTTGGCGAAGTTCTTAAAAATCATCTCGTTGATGCGAAGCAGCCCGTTGATGTAAGGCTGGTTGTCATAGCGCATGCGCTTCTCTTCCTGCACGGCCTTACGCTGGTTGTCCAGATTGTCTTTCGTCACGGCCAGAGAGCGCATGCGGTCGGATTCTAGCCAGAGCGCGAGCGGCAACTGGTTCGCAGGCATAGTCTCGAAGTAAGCCGTGCGCTCGGTCGTGGTGTTGCCGTTCATGTCGCCGCCCGCGTTCGAGATGTACTGGAAGTGGCCCGCCTTCGGAACATTCTCGGAGCCTTGGAACATCATGTGCTCGAAGAGGTGAGCGAAGCCCGTGCGCCCCTGCTTCTCGTTGCGCGAGCCTGTGTTGTAGTAGACGGCGACCGAGACGACCGGAATAGAGTTGTCACGATTGAAGACGACGCGCAGGCCGTTCTTCAAAGTGAACTGTTCTATGGCAGTGGGCGGCAGCCTGAATTGATTCGACACGTTAGACCTCGATTGATTATTGTTGCCTGTGCTTGTCCGACCGACCCCGCCCGTTTGCGCCAGCGCGAAAGAGGCCGAAGAGAGCGCCAGCAGCGCAGCCGTAGCCTGATGTAGTAGCCGTTTCATCAAAAACCTTCCTCGATAAGTTTGATTCACAGAGCGAGACGCGGGGGAAAGGGGAGGGAAAGCGAAGTCTGGAAAGTCTTGAGAGTCTAGAGAGTCAAAAGACGTTCTTCTCTCCAGACTCTCTAGACTCTCAGGACTCTCTAGACTCCTTTTTCTTCCGTGCTGATCATGCCGCGCAGTTCTGCGCGCAGGCGTTCTATCTCGGATAATTTTTGTTGCACGCGGTCAAAGAGGGCGGACTGCGTCTTGATGCCTTCGTCAATCAGGTAGGCTGCGGCTTCGGCGCGGCTGCGAAAGACTCCGGCCTGCACAAGCTGTTCCAGCTTTTCCTGTGCCTCGTGCGAAACCTTGACGGCGACCACGTAGTCGTCCTTGGCCGAGATGGCGCGCTCTATGGTGCGGCTGATGTCGCGGCCTATGGCGCTTAAGGATTCGGGGATGCGCGAGGCCATCTCGCGCACGCTTGACGAGACGCGCGTGCGGTCGCCCGCGCCCGTGTCGTCCTCCTCGCGCAGCATCAAATCGTCAATCGGTTCGTTTGGCTCATCCTGCGGGTTATAAGGACTGCTCATAGTCGCTTGCTCTCCTTTAAGCTGTCTCTGATGACATTCACACTTGCACAGAGGCTTCGGCGCGGCGCGCTTCCCTGTGACATAAATTTCTAAGCTGCTGGAGACTATGAAGCTATTCTACGGACGGGCAGAAAGGGTCGTCAAGTTCATGGGGTGCTTCCCAGGGCGGGGCAGAACTTTCCCAGGCTGGCGGAAAGTTCAAGCATTCGAGTATATTGTAGCGCCCTCATGGAAAAGAAAACCGTATAAGCATCAAAAGCCGTAGTTCTAATCAAAACTTCAAAGAGGCCGGACTGCCATGATTATGAAAAAATTGGAGCTTCGGGAAAGAGAGTTGGATAAAGCGCACGTCATAGACGTGGTCGGCGAATTGACGGTCGGAAGCGGCACGGAGCGGCTGCTAGACGTGGTACGCAAAAGCCTTGAGGCCGGTCGTCGTCTCTTGCTCGTGAACCTCAAAGAGTGCAGCCGCGTTGATTCAAGCGGCATAGGAGAGCTTGTGACCTGTCTGGTAACCGCCACCCGACACGACGCCGTCCTGAGGCTCACAGCCATCCCGCAGCCCATTCGCGGGCTGATGAAAATGACGAACGTGCTCAAAGCATTCGAGGTCTTCGATACGGACGAGGAAGCCATAAAGCAGTAGTCAGAGGAGCTTTTTTGAATGGACACGGTGACGGAGAGCTTGCAGGCGAGTGTGGAGGAGAGTTTGTTGCGTGCGCGCTCGCTGCTCGCGGAAGATGATTTACGGGCCGCAGCCGGGGAACTGGAAGCGGCTCTTGCGCGTGCGCGAGAGAATCCTTACAAGGTGGAGTTCCGCACGCACGTAGAGCTTGGCTTGACGCTGGCGGAAATTTATCTGGAAGAGGACGCGGTTCAGAAGGCGCGCGAAGTGCTGGACGAGCGGGCCGCGTTCGCCGAAAAGATTTTCCAGATAATGCAGATTAGCGGGACTACGGAGCAGAAGCGCGAGGCTTCCGGCGGTCGCATACAGATACGCGACCGCGCGCGACAGGTGGCGCTTCTGGGCACACAAGCGCCGGAAATTTCGGTCAAGGATTGGATTCTGGGAGAGCCTGCTACATTGGAGTCTCTGCGCGGGCGTGTGGTGCTGCTGGAATTCTGGGCTACATGGTGCAAGCCTTGCCAGGCCATGTTCGGAAAGCTGAAAAAGCTCGATGAAGAATATCGCTCGCGCGGGCTTGAGGTAATCGCGCTCACGCGCCACTACTTCGCCTATCGCGGCACCGCCGATTCTCAGGCCGAAGAACTTGAGTTGATGCGGAAAACCGTCGCAGAGCATGGCGTGGAGTTTCGCGTGGGCGTGGCCGAATCCGAGGCCACGCAGGAGCTTTACGGCGCGACCGGAATGCCCACGCTCTGTTTGATTGACAGGCGCGGCCATGTCCGCTACGCACATTTCGGCGGCGGCGACGACCCGAAATTAAGCGAGGCTTTAAGGCGCTGCCTGGACGAGCAGGTCTGAAGGGCTTGCGCTCCGAGGGCGCGTGCTGCTAGGATGTCGCCCGCTCTAAACAGGACAATTCAAGGCCAGTTTCATTGGAAGCCAGCCAGGTAATTTACGCTACCTGCTTTCGCCACTATTGCTCGCTCTAATCCCGCAAAAATTTTGGAGGCGCGCGTCGAAGCCTTGTATGACGAGCAAAAGAGCATGATTGAAAGGGGGAAGCAATTGCAATGCTTCGCCCCTTGACTCTTAGAGTTCAAGAGAGGCTTGCTGGATAGATTTCATGCACGCCCGCAAAACTTTTCAGATTGACACACGAGGAATCAAATCCTCTTAACCCCAAAGAAGGAGAAGCACAAAAGTCATGGCTATAGTAAGCAGACCGGATGGAGAGAAAGTAACCCTTTACGACATTCCTGATTCCGAGCTTGAGAAGTACGCTATCTCGCCGGAGAAGGCTGGCGAAATGTTTCCGAAGAAAGATAATCGTAGCCGCTCGGACGCGGCGGCGGTAGCCAAAGCAGGCTCGCAGGGCGGCGACGTCCAAGCCTACAGCAACCAGGACATCTGTTATGCCTGGGAGTGCGACGGCTACGGCAACTGCGTGTACGTTTGGTGGTACTGCTAGTTCGGTTGCGGTTTCCACTGCGGGTGGGAAAGCGAGCACAAGAGATGCTTCTTTCCCACCCGTTGCTTTTTCAGCTAGTGAATAGTAAATAGTAAATCTCATGAGAAAGAACAGCTTCTTCTCTCAAGGGATTTACTATTTATTATTCACTGGCTTTTAGCGTTCTTCCTACCTTTCAGAAGCTCTAAAGGAAAACTCTAATGTCTAGCCCCTCTCAGCCAACGCCGCCGCCCGGCATGACTGCCGGTATGCCTCCGGGGCCGCCGCTCGGCAAGCTGGCTGGCGCAGCACCGCCGGGCATGCCCGCTCACGGCGCGGGTATGCCGCCCAAGATGATGAGCGCGCGTCCGTACATAGGCCGCGCACTGCGCCTTCTGGGAGAGCACAAATCGCTGACAGCCGTCACCATGCTGCTCTCGCTCATGGTGACGCTCTTTCCTTTCGTAGTCAGCGTGGCCTTCGCAGCAATCTTTCAAATCCTCGGACAGTTCGCCGCGCCGCTTCCAACGGGAGCTAAGAATGCGAATGCCGCGCGAAGCATCTGGGAGATGGCCGCGCCGCTTTTCGGTAAAGCGGACACAAGCTCTCTGAGCAATTACGGCCTGGGCTGGCTTGCCACGCCGCTTTCGCTTAAAACGATTCTCATAGTCTGGGCAAGCGCGCTTGTGCTCTCGCAGGTCTTGAGCTTCCTGCGCTCCTGGGTCGTCGCTCAACTTGAGGCGCGGCTGCTCAGAGGATTGCAGCAGAAGATTTACGACCATCTTCAATCGCTCTCGCTGGATTTCTTCACGGGCGGGCAGACGGGCGCGCTCATGCAGCGCGTCCTGTCGGAGACGGCAGGCGTGCAGCGAATGTTGACGCAGGTGATGCTCTACCCGCTCGTAGACGTACTCGTCCTCGTCGTAGTGCTCACTTATCTTTTAATCCTTAGCTGGCAGATGACGCTCGTAGCTTTCCTGCTCTCTCCGCTTGTGCTGCTGATGTTCCGTTACACGAGCAAGAAGATGCAGCAAGCCGCGCGTGGAATGGCTATGAGCGGGCGCGAGCTTGGCGCTGAGTTGGAGGAGACAATTAGCGGCATCGCGGACATACAGATTTTCAACGCGCAAGCGCGACGCAGCAGCCGCTTTGCGGAAGCCTCCAAGGTGGCCGCCAAAAATTCTGCGGCGATGATGGCCTGGATGGGCTTCAGCAATTCCGGCGCGCAAATCTTCATAGCAGCCTCTACCGCTCTGGTGCTCATCGTAGGCATCATCTATCACCCGCAGTTCGGCCTGACGCTGGCCGCCGTCATAGCCTTCGTGCAGATGACGCCGCAGATGTTCGGCGTGGTGCAGAGGCTCGTGGCAACTTACACGCAGTACCAGTCCTTCGTGCCGAACGTGGTGGCGACTTATGAACTGCTCGACACGAAGCCGACCGTGAAAGAGAAGCCGAATGCTAAAGACCTTGGCGAAGTTCACGGCGACGTTTCCTTTGAATCGGTGGTCTTCGGCTACAGTCCTACGCAGAAGATTCTGAATGGATTGACGCTCAACATTAAAGAAGGCGAGACGGTCGCCTTCGTCGGGCCAATTGGGTGCGGCAAGTCAACGATTATGAATCTGCTGCTGCGCTTCCTTGAGCCTGAATCTGGCGTGATTCGGCTGGAAGGCAAAGACATCTCGGATGTCACGCTCGCATCTTTACGCGAACAGGTCTCAAAGCTCTCGCAGTTCCCCTTCTTCCTGAAGGGCACAATCCGAGAGAACGTGAGACTAGGCAAAGCCGACGCGACCGATGCTGAGGTGGAAGAGGCTTGCAAGCTGGCGCACATACATGACGTGATTGTTGACCAGAAGCGCATGCAGCGTGGCTATGACACAATCGTGGACGTGCAGGTTCCGTCGGGCGGGCAGAAGAGATTGATTGCTCTGGCGCGCTGCCTGCTCAGAAAGCCTGAAGTGTTGTTGCTCGATGAGCCTACGGAGAACCTGGACGTAAACGAGCGCAACCGTCTCATACAGGTCATACGCGAGTACGCGCAGCAGCCCGAAAACAGGAAGACCTGCATCGTCATCAGCCACGACATGAACTTCATAGCAGCCGTCGCAGACCGCATCATAGTCCTCAAGGACGGCAAGGTCGCGGACGAAGGCACGCATGATGAACTGGTCAAGCGCGAAGGGCTTTACAAGACGCTGTATGAATTGAAGAATGTTGACCCGTCGCTCTTGCGTACGCGCGGCGTGGCGGCAGCAGGTGGCGGAGCGGGCGCTCCTCCGCCGGGCGCGCGTATGCGCGGGATGCCTCCGCCCGGAGTGCCCATGCAGCGCTGAAGGCCGGTTGCCTTCGGGCCGCTCATACGCGCAAAAGCACGAGCATCGTTCGTCAGAACTGATGCTCGTTGACTCTGGTATTATTAAATCTGCCAGCTCTTATTTTAAGGAGACGATTTCGCTACAATGGATTCTGCTATGAAGACTCCCGCTAATTTCCCGCCCGTGGGCCAGCCCATGCTCATGCCCGAGGCGCTTGAGCGCGCAAACGATTTTCTGGACGAAGGCAACGTGGAAGCCGCCATACGCGAGCTTGAAGCTGGCCTTGAAGATGCGCGGCATACTCCCGGCGCAATGGATTCCCAGGCGCGCACGGCGCTCGCCACAATGCTCTCTGACATTTATCAAGAGGCCGGAGAGTTTCAGAAGGCCCGCCGCATGCTTGGCGAAGAGCTTGCCTTTCTCGAAGGTCAATTCGAGCAGGTCAAGCAAAGCGGCAATCCTTTTGAGAAGCGGAAATTTTTTACAGACCTGACCGTGCTCAGAGACAATCACACGCGCGTCTCTCTAATAGGCGAGCCTGCGCCAGAGATTCTGGTCAAGCACTGGATTAACTCCGACCCGCTCTCTCTCGAATCATTGCGCGGGCGCCTGCTGCTACTGGAGTTCTGGGCTACTTGGTGCCGCTCCTGCGTTGAAGTCTTCCCGAAGGTCAAACGATTTCACCAGCAGCACGCCGAGAGAGGTCTGAGCGTTCTGGCCTTAACGCGCCACTACTACACTAGCCCAGGCCCCGTCGAATCAGCCGAGAAGGAGCTTGAGTTGATTCATGCTTACGTGCGCGAGCACTCGCTTGAGTTCCCTGTGGGCGTTTCCGAAGACGCCACGACGCAGATGGCCTACGGCGCGGTGGGTTTGCCGACCGTGGCGCTCATTGACAGGCGCGGCGTGGTGCGCGCCTTCGGTCGCTTCGACGCAGGCGAAGAGGGCGACCCACTGTTTGAAGAGACCCTGGCGCGATGCCTGGAAGAGACTTAGCAATTAAGAACAGCAGCCGCCGCGAGGCTGTGCGATAAATTGCAGACGAAAGAGTGGGCGGGCTTCAGCTTATACCGAAGCCCGCCCACTCTTTTCCCCTGTGATAGTTTCGTCCTTAGATTAATAGTCTAGCGGTTGATCGCAGTACCTGCACGTAAATGTACGGCAACTGCATGTGCTGTCGTCCCAGGTGTTGCCGTTGAGTTCGCAGGTCGAACGCTGCTCCTCCATGCCCGGGCACGGGTCGGGCGGTTCCGGTATCTTGTCGAAGATGAAGGAGCCGCCTTGCGGGAGTCTGAACGGAACGCCGTGGTAGCTGAAGGTGCAGCACGGCGGGTATTCGCCGTCGAGCGTGTAATAGTAGCCGTAGCTCTGGCTGTACCAGAAGTTCAGAGGCGTGCCGCCGTAGCTGCCGTCAGCAGGAAGGACGTAGCCAGCTATGCCCTGGTAGTGGTAGTTCGAGCCGTGCGGGGCATAGTAAACAGAGTAATAGTAGTAAATTCTAGGTCGCTCATCCACCTGCCAGCGATGCAGAGCCAGAAGCCCCTGCCCCGCACGCGGATTGTAGCCGGGCACGACCGGGACTATGTCTGCCTGGTAGGGGAACGGCTGGTAAGCGTAGTTGTAAGGATAGCCCGTTCCCTCGCTGAAGTTAGCGGTGAGAAAATGGCCCAGGGTGGCGTTCTGCGTAATGAAACGGTAAAAGGGCGTAGCCTGAACCGTAATCGTGTCTTGAGCGAAAACGCCTTGTTGAAAGCTCCCGGCTGAAAGGACGAAGAACAAAGCTAGGCCAAGAAGTCGTATCGACGAGGTTTTGGTCACGATAATACCTCCTAAGGTTTTGAGGAGCCGCACCGAAGGCTGCACGCTTGCTTCTGAAAATAGACTCCGGCCTCTGGTGCGCCAGGGTTAGAGTTTGACACACTTAGACTACACCGGGATTTGTCCGGGTCAGGCTAGAGTGCGCCATGATTTTCTGACTTGACGAATGAAAGACCTCGAAGGCTATTTGGCTGAATCGGGACAGGTTCCGCAAAAAGAGCGCTTCGAGATTCGTTACTTAAGTTCTTCCTCACGAGTTAGGGGATTTTTGCCAGAAGAACTGTCGAAGAAAGCAACAGTAGAGGTCTTCAACAGGCTCGCTGGGCGCGAGGATAATAGGGTTGGCGCAATAAGGTGTCAACATAAATATTTCCTAAATTTCTTAGGCCGGATTGAAGCCTCAGCATGTCAATCAGTTGTCAAATTCGCGCACGCCTCAAGCCGCAGAAGCCTTCTATATTCCTGCCAGCGAAAAGGGGGCGCTCGCCGCTCTGTGCGAAGAAAAATCTTGCGCGGCCCGCCCGCTTGCTGCTAGGATTGCGCCCGCTCATAAACTTTTTCTCTTCAGTGGGGACGCTTCCGAACGGGTCGCAACCTTTAAGGCCCCCGTGCTTCGGTCTGCGGGGGAAGTCTTTGCCACATTTTCCAAAGCGATTGATGACGGAAGAGCAGCTTCGGGAAAAACTCCTTCCTGAAGAAGGAGCGTTGCAAAAAGCATCTCTCGCCTGCGTCCCTTTGTTTAGTTAGAGCCGGAAAACAGTCAGTAGTGACAATCAATCTCGGCTGCTCTGTTTTCGGTCGGAGTACTGTTGCCAAGCCGGTTTTTGACATGACCGTGGAAACGCCGCGAGGGCCACGGCCTCGGGTGGGTCAACCAAGTGACCTGCGACCGAGCAGCGCTTTCGACGGCCAACTTGAAACTGAAACGGGGAGCGAACCGTTTCCCCCTACGATAAGGAGAAGAGATTGTTATGGCTATTGTGACCACAGTGCCGAAAAAAGGAGAAGCCAGCAAGGCTTATGAAATCCCCGATGAGGAGCTTTCAAAATATCAGGAAGTAGAAGCACAGCAGACGCAGTACGAAGGCGCACCGCCCGAAGGTGCAGAAAAGAGTGACGAGAATCAGTTGG